>JAFRXC010000087.1 GCA_017437825.1 Bacteroidales bacterium | reverse complement strand
GCTGGAAAATCGAGATAACAACAGGCTCGCGCCGAAATCGATTTTCCAGCCCTAACTGCCTTCCGGCGTTGCCATCAAGCTTTGTCGGGTTTGGCCTTAAGCCAGTGGTTCTTGAGCCACTCTCGAACCGGAGCGTCATATAGCTTGAAGCAGGCATAGGCCACAAGGATGGAGATTACGCAGATGGAGATGGCCACGTAGATATGCTGTCCAAGCGGCGCCTCAGGATGCTTGGCGAGCCACTGCACGTGCATATACATAATGGGATAGTGCGTGATGTACAGCGGATATGAGATATCGCCTAGTAGCTTGCAGAACTTGAGGCTCTTTCCTTGTATCTGACCGCCGGCTCCCGCCATTATCACGAGAGGCATTATCAAGACAACGCAGCAGAACTCGTAGATACCGTTGTAAACAGAGCCGCCCGGATCCATTGTCCTGGTAACGCGGTCGAAGGTTGGAGGGGCTCCCACCCTAGGCATACAAAGCATAATTGCAAGTGCCAGGGCACACCACCAGAAGGCGCCTTTGATCTTGATCATCTTTCCGGAGCGCTGTATTAGGAGACCGCAGAAGAATGGGAACAGCAGCCGTGCGAAACCAGTATAGATACCGGCCTTGTCCCAAGACCATCCTCCTGCCATGCTTCCCACATTGTATGTATAGCCACCGAAAATGCCAAGACCCACCGCCCTGTCAAGAAGAAGGACCGCGAAAAGGGCCACTATTATCCTCAACGCCCATTTGGGGAGTTTCCTGATAAAGAGCGCATATAAGATATTGGCTATGTACTCATAGAACAAAGTCCATAGAGGGCTGTTGAAGGGGTACATCTCACGCCAGCCCCTGATGTCCATCTTCGGCCCCAGCGGAATGAGGAATAGGGCACAGACGAAGCAGACTATCATCTTCCACGCGGGAGCATCATTTACCAGGCGGAAGCCGTCGCCTCCCAGGTAGAACAGCAGCACTCCTATGAAGGTGGCCATTATGGCCATAGGGTGGAGCCTGACAAGACGCCTCTTGAAAAATCCGCCGAGGGTCATCTTGTCCCAGCGGTCGTCGTAGGCGTATCCTATCACGAATCCTGACAGCAGGAAGAAGAATTCCACTGCCAGGTATCCGTGGTTGAGGTGCTGGAACGCAGGCCCGCGGGTGGACTCGTCCTCGAAGATATGGAATATGAGAATGAGAAGTGCCGCCACGCCCCTGAGTCCGTCAAGGATCTCATAGCGGGGTTTGGACGGCAGATAAACGTTTTTTTCAGACATTGCAGTACTATAGTTTCCTTAAAGATACCTATAATACTGAAATAGTCAAAAATTATTCTTCCACCTCGGTCTCGTCGGCCTCTTCGTCAGAACCGGCAAGCAGTTCTGAATAGCCGGGAATAACCTTTCCAGTGGAGCGGAGAAGGTTTTTCAGGTCAGTAGAGACTCCTATGACTTTGTTGTCGGGAGTGATGGCCGCATAAGCCTCCTTGTAACGGTAGATGGCGTCTTCGCTCTTGCCCTCGCAGGCGAAGCGGTATACGTAATAGGCTATGTTGTCTACTGTAGCGGCATTGTCAACCTTGTACTCCTGGAGCATCTTGAGCATCTGCGTATCCAGGAGGATGGCCTCCTCTTTCTTTGCCGCATTCCTCTTCTTGCCTGTCTGTACGTAGTTGTTGTACAGATTGTAGTTCTGACGGAGGATGGAGTTGAAAGCTTCTATCCTCCTGTCTATTTCTGTGGCCATTGTGGTGGAATCCGTCACTTCGAAAGAAGTAAACTCGAAACTGCTCTCACCTTCTATATCCTTGGCCAAGTACTCTACTACTGCCTGCTGCTGCGGGCTCAAAACGGGCTTGCCTCTGCCACAGGAGGCCGCAAGGGCCGCTGCGCAGAGGCAAATGCCTGCAATTTTAAATATTTTCATAATATTACTGCTCATCTGGTCCCTGGTTATCACCCGGATTGCCGCCAGGATTGTATCCTCCCTGTGCACCCGGATCATATCCGCCCTGTGCGCCAGGGTTGTATCCACCCTGAGGACCGGCCTGGCCTGACATGCTCTGGTAAACCTCGCTCATTACCCTGTTGAGTTCCTCGGTGTACCTGTCGATGTCAGCTACGTTCTGATCCTTGACTGCCTGCTTGAGGGCTCCGAGAGGAGTTTCGATGGCGCCCTTCTTGTCGGCAGGAATCTTGTCGCCGTTCTCGCGGAGGAACTTCTCGCACTGGAATGCGAGGGCGTCGCCATTGTTGATCTTGTCGACCCTTTCCTTCTCGGCTGCGTCAGCGGCCTCGTTGGCCTTGGCCTCGTCACGCATACGCTGGATTTCGGCGTCGCTCAAGCCTGAAGATGCCTCGATGCGGATCTTCTGCTCCTTTCCTGTAGCCTTGTCCTTTGCGGATACGCTGAGGATACCGTTGGTGTCGATATCGAAGGATACCTCGATCTGAGGGATTCCACGCGGTGCGGGTGCGATTCCGTCCAGATGGAAGATTCCAATCTGCTTGTTGTCCTTTGCCATAGGACGCTCGCCCTGGAGTACGCGGATCTCAACTGAAGGCTGGTTGTCTGCGGCGGTGGAGAATACCTGGTCCTTGTGTACAGGGATGGTGGTGTTGGCCTCCACGAGCTTTGTCATAACACCTCCGAGGGTTTCGATTCCCAGTGAAAGCGGAGTTACGTCAAGCAGAAGCACGTCCTTAACGTCGCCTGCGAGTACACCGCCCTGGATGGCTGCTCCGATTGCAACTACTTCGTCAGGATTAACGCTCTTGTTGGGCTCCTTGCCGAAGAAGTTCTTTACGAGTTCCTGGATCTTGGGGATACGGGTGGATCCACCTACGAGCAGGACTTCGTCAATGTCGGAAGCGGTGAGATGGGCATCTGCGAGGGCCTTGCGGCAAGGCTCGATGCTCTTGTTGAAGAGCTCGTCGCAGAGCATCTCGAACTTGGCCCTTGTGAGGGTCTTTACAAGGTGCTTAGGGATACCGTCAACAGGCATGATGTAAGGCAGGTTGATCTCGGTAGAGGTCTGGTTTGAGAGCTCTATCTTGGCCTTCTCGGCAGCCTCTTTGAGCCTCTGAAGTGCCATAGGGTCTTTCTTGAGGTCAATTCCGCCGTTCTCTGAGGCGAACTCGCCTGCGAGCCAGTCGATGATCACCTGGTCGAAGTCGTCTCCTCCGAGGTGGGTGTCTCCGTTGGTTGACTTAACCTCGAATACGCCGTCACCGAGCTCCAGGATGGAGATATCGAAGGTACCGCCTCCAAGGTCGTAGATGGCCACCTTCATATTCTTGTTCTTCTTGTCAAGACCGTATGCCAAAGCGGCTGCGGTAGGCTCGTTAATGATACGCTTCACGTCTAGTCCGGCAATCTTTCCGGCCTCCTTGGTTGCCTGCCTCTGGCTGTCAGAGAAGTATGCAGGAACGGTGATGACGGCTTCGGTAACTTCCTGACGGAGGTAATCCTCAGCGGTCTTTTTCATTTTCTGGAGGATGATGGCTGAAATCTCCTGAGGAGAATAGAGCCTTCCGTTGATGTCCACGCGCGGTGTATTGTTGTCTCCCCTCTGTACTGAATAAGGTACGCGGGCTATTTCCTTAGATACCTGGTCGTATTTCTCTCCCATGAATCTCTTGATGGAGAAGATTGTGTTCTTAGGATTGGTGATGGCCTGACGCTTTGCAGGGTTACCAATTTTCCTTTCTCCTCCCTCGGCGAATGCCACTACTGAAGGAGTGGTGCGCTCGCCTTCGTTGTTGATGATAACGGTAGGCTGGTTGCCTTCCATTACGGCCACACAAGAATTGGTGGTTCCGAGGTCTATTCCAATAATTTTTCCCATAATATTATTCTGTTTTATTTGTTTCGTCCATATCTGTCACAATTATGCGACGTGAAGGATAGCATCGAAAGATGTGCCATCTCTTTTTTTATGACAATTTGGCAGATATTCATATCTTTGTGCCGTATTATGGAATACAGGACACTCGGGCAGGCAGAATTCAATGACATAGCCGCAAGGATTCTCTACGAGGACAACCATCTGATTGTCTTCGGTAAAAATGTGGGTGAAATAGTACAGGGTGACAAGACCGGGGACGAGTGCCTGGCAGAGACGCTCAAGGCTTTCATAGCCCAGAGGGACGGCAAGCCCGGAAAGGTCTTTATGGGCATCCCCCACCGTCTGGACAGGCCTGTAAGCGGTATCTGCGTGTTCGCAAAGACTTCCAAGGCGCTGGAGCGCCTGTCAGAGATGTTCCGCGAGGGGCAGGTGCACAAGACCTACTGGGCGCTGTGCTGCGCCAAGCCCGAGCCGGAACAGGGCTCGTTGGAGAACTGGCTGACGCGGAACGAGAAGGTGAATAAGTCTTTCGTAACCAATGAAGGCGCCCGCGGTGCCAAGCTCGCCCGCCTTAACTACCGCTATCTTCAGAGTACGCAACGATACCACCTGGTGGAAGTTGAACTTCTGACAGGCCGCCATCACCAGATCCGTTGCCAACTCTCTCACATAGGCTGCTGCATCAAGGGCGATCTTAAATACGGCGCCCCCCGTTCCAATCCGGACGGCGGCATCTGCCTCCACGCCCGCACCGTAGAATTCATCCACCCGGTTCGGAAAGAGCCCCTCAGCATCACCTGCCCCCTCCCTTCTTCCTGGCCTGTTTTATAGCCATCGTCATTGAGTAGCAATAATACAGTACCGGGAGGTATGTCGCTTTCGGCGTTAAGCCTGCTTTGTTGCGACATACCTCCCGGTACTGTATTATTGCCTGGAAGCTATTTCTTGGTGTAGACGTCCTTTACGGCGAAGAAGGCCTTCTTGGGACGATTCTGGGCATCGAACAGGAGAGGATAGTCGAGCCTTCCCCTGATGGTGAAGTTGTTCAGCCAGCTGTTGCGGTCTGTCAGGCACCAGAAAGTAACAGAAGATATCTTGTCAGCATTCTTGTGAAGAGTGGTGAATATCTTGGCGTACTGCTCTGCCTGTGCATCTGCCAGCTCGGTGGTATACTGAACGGACTGCCTGATTTTTTGGCGCTCTGCTGCTCCCGGTCCGTGATAATTGTCGAAGCAGGTAAGGTCAAGCTCCGTAATCTGGACATCCAGTCCAAGGGCTGAGAACCTGTCGATTGCATTCTGGATCTGCTCCTGTGTAACAGAGTTGTCCCAGTGAGCCTGCATACCTACGCCGTCGATGGGAACTCCCTTTGCCAGCATATCCTTGAGCATTGTGCAAGCCCTTTCCAACTTGGCGGGATCTACCAGATTATAGTCGTTGTAAATGAGTTCGCATCCTTCAGGAGCATACTTCTTTGCTGTCTTGAAAGCCCACTCGATGAACTCGGGGCCTCCGAAAGCCTGGTACCAGGGGGAGCGGGTGCGGTAGATGGTTTCGCCCGGCTCGTCAGCAAGAGCCTCGTTAACAACGTCCCAGGCGTAAATGAGATCCTTGGGATAATGGTCGAACACGGCCTTGATGTAATTCTCGTGCTTTGCCATCACCTGCTCTTTGGTCAGAGGATTGCCTTCGGCATCGTTCATATAGCCTCTGGGGGTGGATCCGTGCCATACCAAAGTGTGGCCGCGCATCTTGATACCGTTTTCCTGGGCGAAAGCGATGATCTTGTCGGCCTCTGTAAAGTCGTAGGATCCGTCCGGGCGGATTACGTTGGCCGGTTTCATCACGTTCTCGGCAGTCATCGAGTTGAAATGCTTCTTGATCATCTCTCCTTCTTCTCCGACGAGGGAAGAAGGCATAACAGCAACACCAATCTTGAAGTCATTCTTTATGAAATCCTTCAGTCCTGGAATCTCGTCTTTCTTACCGCCGCAGGAACACAGTACGGCGGCAGTCAATGCTAAAAAGAGTATACGTTTCATAGGAATCAGTTAAGAACTACGCTAAGTTAATCATTCCTTTTCTAATTGTCAACAGAATTATACTCTCTAAGCCATTCACTTGGCGTCAGACTTTCATTCAGTTTGAAAGCCATATTGAAGGTTACCACGGAATTGAATCCGGAAGCAAGGGCAACTTCTATCATCTTGCTGTCGCTGTTCTTGCGCATAAGGTCTTTTGCATACTGAATCCTGTAATAATTGACGAACTGACAATAGTTGCGCCCCGAAATCACGTTTATGGTCCGGGATAAATAAACTTTATTTGTACCCAGCTGATGCGCAAGGTCCTCCAGAGAAAGCGTCTGCTTGAGATAGGGACGACAGGTTTCCATATATTCCTGGGCCCTCTGATAAGTCACTGCCATATCCTTGCCCTCGCTTTCTTCCAATACGATATTGTCTTTCAGGCGGCCTTGTATCAGGGCCATCACCTGCAGATACTTTCGTTTATCCAGAAAGACGTAAGTCCCACGACGCTGCATAAGGATTATATACAGCAGGACAAGCTGGATCACTACTGCCAGACTCAGGACAAATCCCGGTACCCCTCCAACGCCCCGTGCCGCATAAGCCAGGATGCAGCTCATATACAGTTGCAGGGTACGTTGGAAGAGGGCCTGGTCTTCGATATTGGACAGAACCTGGGCGCTCTTGAACAGCGTCCTGATGTTCCTGTACTTGCCAAGCGTCTTCAACGCTCCGTCCACCTGGGTTGTCAGGAGTACGGCGGCAATGGGGAGGAAAAGACGGAATTCAAGACCTGTGAGCTCAGGGCCTGCCAACTGGAAGACACTGGCGGCAAGGTTGCTCAAAAGCGATAAAACGCCCATACAGAGAGAAACCGTCAGACTTTGTCTGTCTGTCGGCAGAAGAAGCAACAGATTATCCGCAAAAAACAGTATCGCGATGACGTTTGTCATCGAGAAAGACTTTCCACAGATAACCAAATCAAGTACACACAATGCGGAAATGCCCGCAATGGAAGTGATTCTGAAATACTTCCAGAGAGTCTCCTTTTTCATTGGTTCAAATATAAATACAAAATATCCCCTCCCGGGCTATCCGGAAGGGGTCTAAAAATAGATTAACTGTTTTTTTATTTCGTATGATTCGCCTGTTTGGCGGCTTTCTCTTTTATCTTGTCGAAACCCTTGCCATAAACACCTGATACAGAAGTAATTGAAAGAAAAGCATCCGGATCGATAGTCTTTATGTATCTAAGCAACATGCTCATATCCGTCTTTCTTGTAAGAACCATAAGCACGTGGGCTTCTGTCTTGGTGTACCAGCCCTGCCCCTCGAGAACGGTCACTCCCCTGTGGAGGTCCCGGGTAATAGCGTCAGCCAGCTCCTTGTATTTCTTTGAGAATACGAATAGCTGCACGGACTGTTTGGATCCAGCCATATACATATCCAGTACTGATGTACACACCGCTATGAGAATCAGACCATATACTACGGTGGTAAGTTTCTGAACGAAAGGAACCAGCTGGCCGTCTGCCGTATAAGAAGGAACTATCAGGGATGACAGTATTATGATGACATCCATAAAAAGAATCAGCCTGCCAAGGGATATGTTCCTGTATTTGTTAATCATCAATGCGATTATGTCGGTACCTCCGGTGCTGCCGCCTTGTGAAAGTGACATACCTATTCCTACACCTACCATTATTCCTCCCATTATGGTGCTCATCAGCTTGCCGTTGTCAAGCGCCATGCTCTGGATGAAAGACTGGGGGATGATGCCCTGGAAAATGTTCAGGCCGACGGATGCCAGGATAATTGCATATACACTCTTGACTCCGAAACTCCTGCCTATCACGAATAGCGCGGCTATCAAGAGTCCGGCATTGATCACAAAGTAGGTATAGCCCATCTTGATGGCGCCTCCAGTGGCATACTGGACGATGGAAGCTATACCGGTGACTCCACCGCCGATGAGATTGTTGGGCACCAGAAATATAGCCCAGCCAAGCACGTAGCAAAGGATTCCCAGCGTAATAAGGAAGTATTCCTTGACACCCAGCAGTATCTTCTTAGTCTCCATCTGCTTTTTTGTTCTTCTTTTTCCTGGTGATTTCGGCCTTTGAAATACCTGTCTTTATCTCGTCGAAGCCCTCACCATAGACATTATGTGTATTGGTGACTGACATGAACGCCCTGGGGTCCAAATCGTGGATAACCTTTGAGAGTGCGGGGAACTGCTTCTGGCTTATGAGAATCATCAGGACATTCTTGTCTTTCTTGGTATACCAGCCCTGAGCCTTGAGCACAGTCACTCCCCTGTCCATGTTATTGATTATATGGTCCGCTATCTCATTGTACTTGTCCGAGAAAACGAGCAGCTGGTATGAAGAACGGCGGCCTCCCACCACGGTATCTATGAACATTGTGAAGACCACAATCTCTATGAGGCCGTAAATCATATCCGCAAAAGTCTTCTCAGGAAGTAAGAGTATGAGGCATATAACCAGGCAATCGGTGTAGAAGAACACCTTGCTGAGTGATACCGGCCAGTACTTGTTGACCATAAGGGCCACGATGTCGGTACCTCCGGTGCTGCCTCCATACCTTAATATCAGTCCTATTCCTACTGCCTCCATGACTCCTGCAAGAACAGGGATTACAAGGGTCTCCCTGACATAGAAGAACTGCCCCTGGATACTGTGCAGGGCCGGAGTGGCCGCTATGAGAGACATTGCCAGAGACGATACCGCAATGCAGTAAAGTGTCCTGAAACCGAAGCCGATGCCAACCAGGAGCACCGCCACAAGTATGAGCACTGCGTTGATGACTATGTAAGAAACAGATGCCTGTATGACGCCTCCGGTAGCATACTGGACAACCGTGCAAAGACCCATCATTCCTCCAGCGGACATTCCGTTGGGAATCATGAAGCCTTCCCAGGCAAATGCAAATATGAAAGCGGCTACCGTCAGAGCGAGATACTCCCAGATAGTTTTAGCTACTGCCTTTTTCAATTCGAATTACTTTATAACAACGTTCACGATCTTTCCAGGGACCACGATTACCTTTATTATCTTCATGTCACCGACGTACTTGGCCGTCTGCGGATACTCTCTGATGTATGCCTCGACCTCAGCTGCAGGAGCGGATTTGGGAAGTTCCACCGTGAAACGCATCTTGCCGTTGAACTGCACGGGATAAGTGACCACGTCTTCTGCCGCAAGCGCGGGGATGAATTCAGGGAACGATGCGTCCGCAACGCTTCCCCCGTGGCCAAGCATATGCCAGAGTTCTTCGGAGATATGCGGAGCGAAGGGGCTCAGGAGCACTACCATAGGTTCCAGAATCTCCCTCTTGCTGCACTTCAGGGCCATCAGGTCGTTGACGGCAATCATAAATGCGCTTATGGTGGTGTTGAATGAGAATGCCTCAATGTCTTCCTGCTCCTTGCCTATGAGCTTGTGGAGCACCTTGAGCTCTTCAGGAGAAGCCTTCTCTTCGCTCAGGTTGTCGAAGAGCCTCCAGAAGCGTTTCAGGAAGCGGTTTACGCCGTCGATTCCCTTGGTGTCCCAAGGCTTGCTCTGCTCGAGAGGTCCAAGGAACATCTCGTACAGGCGAAGGGTGTCGGCTCCGTAAGTATCGCAGATGTCGTCAGGATTGACAACGTTGAACATACTCTTGCTCATCTTCTCGACGGCCCATCCGCAGACGTACTCTCCGTTTTCAAGGATGAACTCGGCGTCGTTGAACTCCGGCCTCCAGGCCTTGAAGCCTTCAAGGTCAAGCTTGTCGTTCCTTACCAGGTTGATATCCACGTGTATCTCGGTGGTCTGGTACTGGTCCTTGAGACCAACTGAGACAAACTTGTTGGTATTGACAATCCTGTAAACGAAATTGGAACGGCCCTGGATCATTCCCTGGTTGATGAGTTTCTTGAAAGGCTCCTCCTCACATACATATCCCAGGTCATAGAGGAACTTGTTCCAGAAACGGGAGTAGATGAGGTGGCCGGTGGCGTGTTCGGTACCGCCTATGTATAGGTCTACGTCGCGCCAGTACTTGTTCTCCCTTTCACCTACGAGGGCCTTGTCATCGTGAGGGTCCATATACCTGAGATAATAGGCGCTGGAGCCTGCGAATCCAGGCATCGTGCTCTTCTCGAGGGGATATCCGTCCCAGGTCCAGTCCTTGGCTCTTGCAAGAGGCGGTTCTCCGGCCTCGGTAGGCTTGAACTCGGTAATCTCCGGGAGTACCAGAGGAAGTTTGTCCATTGGAATGGGCGTTGGGATTCCGTCCTTGTAATAAATGGGGAACGGCTCTCCCCAGTATCTCTGGCGGGAGAATATGGCGTCCCTCAGACGGTAGTTAGTCTTACGACGGCCAAGTCCGTGGGCCTCCACGTAGTCCTTGGCTGCCTCTATGGCCTCCTTGACGTCAAGTCCGTTCAGGAATCCGGAGTTGCACATCCTGCCCTCCTTGGCGTCGAAGCTCTCCTGTGAAACGTCGCAGCCTTCGATGATAGGTACGATTGGAAGGTTGAAGGTCTTTGCAAAGGCATAGTCACGGCTGTCGTGGGCCGGAACGGCCATTATGGCACCGGTGCCATAGCCTGCAAGCACGTACTCAGAAATCCAGATGGGGACCTTCTCTCCAGTGAGGGGATTAATTGCATATGAGCCGGAGAATACGCCGGTAACCGTATGGGTCTCGGCAATCCTTTCCCTTTCGGTCTTCTTCTTTACATACTGGAGGTATTCGTCCACCTTTACTTTCTGCTCAGGGGTGGTGAGCTGCGGAACCAAATCGCTCTCGGGGGCGAGTACCATGAATGTTACGCCAAACACGGTGTCGGCGCGGGTGGTGAATATTGTGATGGGCATCTGCCTGTCTCCGCAGATTGTATTGAATACCATCTCGGTACCCTCTGACTTGCCTATCCAGTTGCGCTGCATCTCCTTGAGGGAGTCAGTCCAGTCTATGGTATCGAGGCCCTTGAGAAGGCGCTCGGCGTAAGCGCTGACCCTTAGCTGCCACTGGGTCATCTTCTTCTGCTCCACGGGATAGCCGCCGCGTACGGAGAGGCCTTCCTTGACTTCGTCGTTAGCAAGTACGGTTCCGAGCTGGGGGCACCAGTTTACGGCAGTCTCGCCCTGGTAGGCTATACGGTAGTTCATCAGGATGTCGGATTTCTCCTTATCAGTAGCGGAAGCCCACTTTTCAGGTGTGATTCCGTCGTATCCGGTGGTCTTGAACTTTTCTATGAGCTCGCTTATGGGGCGGGCCTTGTCGGCAGAAGGGTCGTACCAGCTGTCGAACATCTTGAGGAAAGCCCACTGGGTCCATTTGTAGTACTTGGAGTCACAAGTGCGCACTTCCATGTCCCAGTCGAAAGAGAAGCCAATCCTGTCAAGCTGCTGACGGTAGCGGTTTATGTTGTTGGTGGTGGTAATCTCCGGATGCTGGCCTGTCTGTATTGCATACTGCTCTGCAGGAAGGCCGAATGCGTCATATCCCATAGGGTGAAGGACGTTGAAGCCCTTCAGCCTCTTGTACCTGGAGAAAATGTCACTGGCAATGTATCCAAGGGGGTGTCCCACGTGAAGTCCCGCTCCTGAAGGATACGGAAACATGTCAAGGACATAGAATTTAGGTTTGGACTCGTCGGTAACGGCCTTGAAGGTCTTCTCAGATGCCCAGTAGGCCTGCCACTTCTTCTCAATTGATTTAAAATCGTAATCCATATTTCAATCTTTATCTTTTTTCCAGTCTGAACTCGACGTACAGGGACATTGAGGCTTTCACCTTCTTGCCGTTCAGGGTGCCGGGCTTCCAGCTGGGGGATGCGCTGATGACCCTTACGGCCTCGTCATCCAGCAGTTCGTCCACTCCCCTGATCACGTGTACGTCCGTTATCTTTCCTTTCTCGTCAATCACGAAACCTACCAGCACGTTGCCCTGGATGCCCCGGTCAACCGCGGCCTGAGGGTATTTCACATACTTGTAGACCCACTGCTCCAGGAATACTTTGGGGTCGTAGCTGTTAAGGAAGGAAGGCTTGGTAGAACAGTCATAATAAGGTATGACTACAGGAGCGCCTTCTTTTCCGACAGCATCTGCGGGCCTGAACAGCGGCTTGGGGCCATTGGCCAGTTCCATTGAGAAATTGTATATGTATTCCAACTCCCTTTCCATATTCTCATAGTCAATGATGGAGGGCACGTCCCTGGAAGAACTCCATTCAGGATATCTTCCCGTGGTGAAATAGACTGACGGAATCTCCTTGTCATAGAAAGCCCTGTGGTCTGATGCAAACGGCTCTGTTGCAGTGATTTCAGGGACTATAGGGATAAGGGTGGAGTTGACTTTCTGAAGCAGGGCGTTCAAATCAGCGTTGGAAGCCGTATAGGCATAGAAGCCTCTTCCACCGGTACCCACCATATCCAGGTTAATCATTGCGTCGATGTCTGACGTAGCCGTGAATGCCCTGTTAAGGAAATACCAGGAGCCGACGTAGGACTGGGTGGAAGCGCCGAAGCCTATGAGCAGGATTGAGCGGCGCAGCAGCAACGAATTGGTGGAAAGCCTCTTGGCCAGCTCAGCAAGCATAGCCACGCCAGAGGCGTTGCCATTGGAGCCGTAGAATATGTTCTTGCGCGGCTCTCCGTTCACTGTCAAAGTAGAAGAGCCTGTGTTATCCAGCCTTGCACCTATGACTATGTACTTGTTTCTTAAGGTTTTGTCGTACCCTGGAATATACGCTATCACATTGCGGGAAGTCAATGTGTCGCCGGCCTCCTGCTTTATGCCGAATTCATCTCCGAACTGGCCGGAAAGCACGTCCAGGCCGTATTTGGCGAACTGCTCCGTCAGATATGCGGCTGCCTCAGCCTCTCCTTCGGATCCGGGAGCGCGTCCCTCCAGCAATGTAGATGACAGGAATGCTATGTGCTCCTTGAGCGCGGCTACGGTCTCGCTGTCGTCCAGGTCTTGATACCTGCCTCCGATGAACTGTGCGCCGGAGGGCAGGCAGATCATCAAGGCCAGGAAAATAGTCAGGATTCTTTTCATACTTTACTCCTTTACTATCACCCAAACATCTTTAGGGCAATATGTTTCTTTCTGCAAAGAAGCAAAAGACTTGCCCAACTCCACGAAACTGTCCGTGCTGCAGGCCAGCACTGCGGTCTTTCCGCTGCGGTAGCGCATAGCCGACGCCTCGTACCCCGCCTCCTTGAGCCGGGAGATGAGGTTATCGGCGTTGGATGCGTCCGAAAAAGCACCCAGCACCACGTTGTACTTTGCGGGAAGCTCCGTCGCAACCCTGACGTTAAGTTCTGAGAGCCGGTTTATGACTATGCCTTCCAAGGTCTGGACGGCGAGGAGGGAATCGGCCTGGTACTGGCGCTCCTTTTCCAACCTTTGACGCTCCTGAAGGGCGATGGCTGCCCTTGCCTCCTCCTGCTCCCTTGCGGCCACCATGGCCTCAAGGTCGGCGGAGGTGGGACGGCCGGCCACCTTGCGCATGAAATCGCAACCGGACGCCATCAGGGCGGCTATAAGGACTGCCGCAACCACTGTTCCCTTGACTCTCATAATATCGTTAAAAATATAACTTACAAAGTTAATGATTTCTGCGTGAGAAAAAAACTCTATATTTGCGTACGTATGAAGAAGACCATAAAACTGGAGTCCGTGGAGCCTGTAGAAATATATGGAGCAGGCAACAAGATATTGGAAGAATTCTGCAGTTATTTCCCGGGGCTTAAAGTGATAGCCAGAGGAACTGACATAATCCTGGACGGCAATCCCTCCCAGATTGAAGAATTCGAGATGAAATTGAACGAGCTCATCCGCGTGAGCCACCGTAAGATGAACCTTACCATCTACGATGTAGAGGATATTTTCGACGGAGAGAATACCCCTGAGAAGTTCCTCCTCAACGGAGACGCCGTGATAGTTCACTCCACAGACGGAAAGGCCATCAGGGCCCGCAACGTCAACCAGCAGGAAATGGTCAAGGCATACTTCGAGAACGACCTCGTCTTTGCAGTAGGCCCCGCAGGAACCGGAAAGACATACGTAGCCATAGCCCTGGCCGTACGCGCCCTCAAGAACCGCGAGATAAAGCGGATCATCCTCACCCGCCCCGCAGTGGAAGCAGGCGAACGCCTGGGCTTCCTCCCGGGCGACCTCAAGGACAAGCTGGACCCGTACCTGCAACCCCTCTACGACGCTCTTGGAGATATGATTCCATCTCGCAAACTCCAGGAATTCATGGCCGACGGCACCATTCAGATAGCACCTCTCGCCTATATGCGCGGCCGCACCCTGGACCGGGCCTGCGTCATCCTGGACGAAGCCCAGAACACCAATATGGGACAGCTCAAGATGTTCCTCACCCGAATGGGAAATGACGCCAAGTTCATTGTCACCGGTGACGCCACCCAGGTAGACCTGCCCAATAAAGCAGACAGCGGGCTGCTCAAGGGCATCTCGCTGCTGGAAAACATTAAGGGCGTCGCAGTTATCTCATTTACCAATGAAGATATCGTGCGACACCCTTTAGTCACTAAGATAGTGAAGGCGTTCAGCCAACAGGAATCCTAGAGGTTCTCAGTATAATACTGGTTGTACTTGTCGTATTTGGCCTGGAAGTCTGCCTGGTCGCGGAAGCGGAAGCAAGCATTCTTCAGGTACTCAGCGATGCTGACCTTGAGCTCATCGTCCTTGGTAACGTTGAAGGCCTTCTCGAAAGGCTCGATGCAGGACTTCAGAGCGCCTTCGAACTGCTCTACCAGTGCAGCGTACTTTTCATCGTCCAGCTCTTCCTGAGCCTTCTCCTGCAGTTCAACTGCATAGTCGTAGTACATAACACCTGCTCCGATGTAGCCGAACTCGTAGTTAGGATCTACGGATGAGCACTGTGCGTAGCACTTAGCAGCCTCCTCGATATTGCCGAGCTCCTTGTTGATGTTGCCTTCAACATAGTACAGGGAAGCATTAGAAGGATCCTTTGCCTTTGCTGCGGTAATAAGCTCGAAGAGTTTGTTAGGATCTGAGTTCTCCTCAAGATAGTAGTTGATGAGGCTTACGAGGATACCCTCGCTCTCAGGGAACTTCTGGAAAGCGTCCTCGAGGGTGCTCTTCATGAGAGCCTTGTTTCCGAGTTTTCCATAAGTGTCACCGAGTTTTGCATAAACCTCACCGTCGCGATAGTACTCATAGCCGATGCACTTCTGGAACAGGTCCAGCGCACGGTTGTAGTCTCCGGACTCGAGGGCAGTGAAACCTGCGCTGT
The DNA here is from genome assembly GCA_017437825.1 of Bacteroidales bacterium. Classification (GTDB taxonomy): domain Bacteria; phylum Bacteroidota; class Bacteroidia; order Bacteroidales; family UBA932; genus Cryptobacteroides. Next base: position 39,043 of record JAFRXC010000087.1, on the reverse strand, counting down.
AGAACAGCTCTCCGTCAGGTGCGCTGAGAGGAGCGGCTGCGCTTACCTCAGCAGCTTTCTGGAATGCGTCGCAAGCCTTAGCCATATTGCCGATGGTATAGTAGCTGAAAGCCTCGTCGGCGTACTTGTCGCAAATGGTCTGCAGAGCAGCCTTGATATCCTTTGACTTGGAGCCCTTAGGATCGAGAGTAGCAGCCTTCTGGTATGCCTCGACAGCCTTTGCAAGGGCGTCAGGCACAACAGGATTTGTGCTTTCTACGGCTACGAGGGTTCCGGCCTCGTCCATATAATAATTGTAAGCAGGATAAACGGTCTTGGTCAGGTTTGATCCGCCAACAGTGATAGTCTCCTGAGAAAGAGGCCTGAGGTTCCTGAGCACGAGCGCAAGATCCTGCTGGGTTGCACCTCTCCAACCGTCACCGACTGAAGCTGTATAAGCTGCCATATAGGCCTCTCCAAGCTTTGTCCAAGTGGCAAGTTTGGTAGCCTTTTTTGCATTGGCAGCATCTTTCTGGGCAGCTTCGAGAGCTGCTGTGACACGAGCGGCGGCACCGCCGGCACCAGGAGCTCCTCCTCTGGGTCCCATAGGAGGCTGAGCATAACCGACCTGCAGTGAGGCGATAAATGCTAATGCGATAAGAATTCTTTTCATAATGCTAAAATTTTGTGATTAATTACTACTTTCTATTTCATTTTTTTCAGTTTCCGGGGTCTCTTCCTGCTCGGAAGCCGCTACTGCTGACACTGCAGCTATGCTGTCCCCTTCCCTGATGTTTATCAGCTTGACACCCTGCGCGGCCCTTCCGGTTTCCCTTATGTCCTTGATACTCATTCTGATAGTGAGTCCGGACTGAGTTATTATCATAAGGTCGTTTGCCGGCGTCACATTCTTTATGGCAACAACCTTGCCAGTTTTATCAGTGACGTTCATGGTGCGTACTCCCTTGCTGCCGCGGTTGGTGAGCCTGTAGTCCTCGGGATCGGACCTCTTGCCGAAACCGTTCTGGCTGACTACCAGCACCGTATGCTGTGACGCATCCTCAGAAGCAGGGTCGTAGGTGATTACGCCGACAACCTCGTCGCCCGGGTCGATGTTGATTCCGCGGACGCCGGAAGCGCTGCGGCCGAGTTCACGAAGGTCGCTCTCTTCGAAGCGGACGCACCTGCCCTCGCGGGAAGCGATCATTATCTGCTCAGAGCCGTTGGTCAGAACTGCGTCCAGCAGGGCGTCGCCGTCCTTTATGGTGAGGGCTATGATTCCCTTGGCGCGGCTGCGCTTGTTGGAATAAGCCTCGAGGGATGTCTTCTTTATTATACCGTTCCTGGATACCAGAGTTACAAAATGACTTGAAGTATACTCAGGATCCTCGATGGATTTAGCGTTAAGGTAGGTCTTTATGCTGTCGTCAGCATCAATTGTGAGCAGGTTCTGCACGGCGCGGCCCTTGGAGGAACGGGCGCCTTCCGGCAGCTCGTATACCTTGAGGCGATAGCACAGGCCCTTCTGGGTGAAGAAGAGCATTGTGGAGTGCATGTTGGCCACGTATATGTGCTCGATAAAGTCCTCGTCCCTGGTGGCGCCACCCTTGACGCCCACGCCTCCCCTGTTCTGGGTGCGGAACTCTGTGAGCGGGGTGCGCTTGATATAGCCAAGGTGGGAGATGGTGATGACCACGTCGTCATCGGCGTAGAAGTCTTCAGGGTTGAATTCCTCTGCGCTCATTGTGATTTCGGTGCGGCGGGGATCTCCGTACTTGGCCTTCATTTCCATGGATTCGGCCTTGATGATGTTCATCTGCTCTGTCTCGCTGGAGAGGATCTGCTCGCAGCGGGCGATGAATTTCTCAAGATCGTCATACTCTGCCTGCAGGCGCTCCTTCTCGAGGCCTGTGAGCTGGCGGAGCCTCATCTCAACTATAGCCGAGGCCTGGACCTCAGAGAAGCCAAAGGCTTCCATCAGACGGGCCTTTGCCTCGTCCACGCTTTGGGACTGCTTGATTATCGCGATTATCTCGTCAATTACGTCGATAGCCTTGAGGAGGCCTTCCAGGATATGCGCTCTCTTGCGGGCTTTCTCAAGCTCGAAGCGGGTGCGGCGAACTACAACCTCGTGGCGGAAATCCACGAAGCAGGCAAGCATGTCCTTGAGGGACAGCGTGCGCGGACGGCCCTTTACCAGCGCCACGTTGTTGATTGCGAAGCTGGACTGCAGTCCGGTGTATTTGAAGAGCGTATTGAGCACCACGCTTGCGTTGGCGTCTTTCTTGACGAAGAATTCCACGCGGACGTCGCCCTTGGCGGAGAGGTCCCTGATATCGGAGATGCCTTCTAACTTCTTGTCCTCCACCATCTCTCCGATGCGCTTGATCATGTCGCTCTTGTTGACCATATAGGGGATCTCGGTGACGACGATGACTTCGCGTCCGTTGTCCAGCTCCTCGATCTCTGTCTTGGCGCGGACAACCACCCTGCCCCTTCCGGTCTCATATGCGTCTATGATGCCCTGACGGCCCTGGATGATTCCTCCCGTAGGGAAATCGGGGCCCTTGATGTACTGCATCAGCTCTTCCGTGGTGATATCGGGATTGTCTATGTATGCGCAAATTGCGTCACAGCACTCGCCCAGGTTGTGGGGAGCCATGTTGGTGGCCATTCCCACGGCGATTCCGGACGATCCGTTGAGCAGCAGCAGAGGTACCTTGGTAGGCAGGACTGTGGGCTCTTCCAGACGGTCGTCATAGTTGAGCTGCATATCCACGGTGTCCTTGTCAAGGTCTGCGAGGACGTCTTCCGTTATCCTTTCGAGTTTTGCCTCGGTATATCGCATTGCCGCAACCGGGTCTCCGTCCATACTTCCGAAGTTGCCCTGGCCGAATATGAGGGGATATCTCTGGTTCCACCACTGTGCAAGACGGGCCATTGCATCATATACGCTGGAATCTCCGTGCGGATGGTATTTTCCAAGCACGTCACCGACCACTCCGGCGGACTTGCGGGTGGCTCCCTGATACCTCAGGCCCATCCCGTCCATTCCGAACAGAACCCTTCTCTGAACGGGCTTCAGGCCGTCCCTTGCATCAGGCAGGGCCCTTGAGACGATTACCGACATTGAATAGTCGATATACGCCGTCCGCATCTCGTGATCTATCTCCACAGGTTCTATGTATCCGTGATTGTGTTCTATGATGTTTTCTTCTGCCATATCTTTTTCTCAATCTTCCTTTTGGAAGCCAATCTTATAAACACGCAAATTTAACAAAAAAAATCTACATATCTGAGATTATTTTTTCCTATTTTTGTTAGCGATGGAAATACAGGTTTCAGAAGAAATAAGCCGCATTCTTGGTTACTCCAGAGAAGAGGCGATGCGCACCGGCGCCTACGAGATAGGCACCGACCATCTGCTTCTGGGACTGCTGCGCCATTCCGACAACCTGGCATGCAAGGTCCTGGCCTCCCTGGGCGTGGACCTGGACGACTTCAAGCACTACGTGGAATCCCTCATATTCAAGCGTGAGAGCGTCCCCTACGACCAGGAAAGCAAGCTCCGTTTCTCCCGCGAGGCCCGAAACACCCTCAATATGTCCGTACTGGAGACATCCACGCTTGGCGACCCCGAAACCTGCTCCCAGCATCTGCTGATGGCAATCTGCAGGAGTTCGGCCGCTGCCAGCAAGACCTACCTCGAGGCGGAGGGCATCAGCAGGGACTCCATAGCCTCGTTCCTCAAGGACAGCTCCGCCCGGGCCGGATCGCAGCAGCCGGCCAAGCCTGCCCCCGTCCAAAGGATATTGCACATTGTTGTAGGAAAGCCTAAGATTTACAGCTAGAATAATGAGACTCTCATTCAGAACAGCTCTGATGACCGGCATATTGGCGGCAACCTGCCTGATATGCGCCGCACAGGAGAAAGTCATCACCCCTTCAGTAACATGCTTGTATGCCCACAGGGATACTTGCGACCTGTACTTGGACATATACAACCCTGCTCCTGGCAGTGTCACGTCCGTAGAAGGCGTAACCAAGCCTGCTATCATCTTCGTATTCGGAGGAGGATTCAAAATGGGAGAAAGGAACAACGAGACCTACCTGCCCTGGTACAAGATGCTAACGGACGAGGGTTACAAGGTTATAGCCATAGATTACCGCCTGGGGCTCAAGGGAGTGAAAGGTATGGGAGTCAAGCAGGTACGCCACCTGGACAAGGCCATCCACATGGCAGTTGAAGACGTCTTCAGCGCCGTCTCCTTCCTGGTTCAGAATTCCGCCAGATTCGACATCCAGCCAGACAACATAGTGCTCAGCGGCTCTTCAGCAGGGGCCATCACTGCCCTCCAGGCAGATTGGGAGTCCGCCAACAAGACCGAATACGCCAAGGAACTCCCGGAGGGTTTCAGGTTCGCGGGAATAATGTCGTTCAGCGGAGCCATCTACTCAGACAAAGGCGTTCCCAAATACCAGTCAGCTCCCGCCCCCACCCTGATGCTGCACGGCACGGACGACCAGCTGGTGCCTTACACCAGGATCAAGTTCCTCAACCTGATCTTCGCAGGCTCCGACGTACTTGCAAAGACCTTCCTGGAGAACGGCTACAACCTGAACATCTACAGGTTCAAGGGCAGCGGTCACGAGATTGCCAACAACATGATCATCAGCTTCTCCGACGAAATCCGTTTCCTGGAAACCAACGTGATGCGCAAAGAAAAGAGGATCGTGGACGCTATGATCGACGATCCTTCAATTCCTATACCCTCGTGGGCGAGGGCGACAGCTTCGGACTTGTACAAGTAATTATCCCAGAAGCTTTTCCAGAGACAGTTTTATAAGGCCCTCCACATAGGGCTGATAGTCTGTATTGCTGCTCTTGAGATAGCGGTTAGCTATGGCGCAGCATACAGTTCCTCCGTTGTGGCCAAGGTGCTTGGCAAGGCCAGCAAGAGCTGAGCCTTCCATCTCGAAGTTGACTATCCGGTAGTCTCCGTAGCGGAATGACTCGAAGTCTTCGAGCATATTGGGCATTGCCAATGGGATGCGGACTACCCTGCCCTGGGGGCCGTAGAAGCCGCTGGCAGAGATGGTAAGTCCCGGGACGGTGCAGTCTGCGAACTTCTGTATCATATAGTCAGAGGCCTTTACAAAATAAGGGTCAGGAAGGTGCTTGTCCCAGTGCACGTGCTTGCAGAAGGCCTTTTCCATCTTCACATCGCTTATCTTGTCCCTGTCTGCGTACCAGTTGATGAGGCCGTCGCAGCCAATGGAATAGACTGAGAAGACGTTGGCACCCAGGGGGACGTCAGCCTGGATGGATCCGCAGGTGCCTATGCGCAGAATGTTCAGGGTGCGGTGCTCAGGCTTGATTTCGCGGGTCTTGAAATCGACGTTGGCAAGGGCGTCCAGCTCTGTCATCACTATGTCCAGGTTGTCTGTGCCTATTCCTGTGGAAAGGGCCGTCACCCTCTTGGAATTGTAGGTTCCGGTGATGGAGACGAATTCGCGGGAGGCGTTGCGGCATTCTATGTTCTGAAGGTATTTGCCGATTATATCAACCCTTGCAGGGTCTCCTACAAGTATTACGTCGTCGGCCAGCTGTTCAGGCTTCATATGGAGATGGAAGGCCGATCCGTCCGAGTGGATAATCAATTCTGATTCGGGAATTCTCATATAGTGTTAAAATTGCGGTCAGAGCAAAATTAGCATATTATGCCGATTTTTCCTATTATTGCAGGACTTAAACTGACAGTTATGTGGCAAAGGATTCAAACATTATATCTGGCCCTGGCATGCGGCATTGTAGCAGCTCTGTTCTTCAGTCCCCTTGCCGTCGCCATTGGTGACGGCGGCGCTCAGGAAACCATCAACTTCACTGACAACATCTATTTCCTGTGCCTTATGATTTCCATAGCGCTGGCTAATCTGCTTGCTCTTATCCTCTTCAAGCACAGGGGTTTGCAGATGAGGGTCACGGTGATTGCCGGCCTGCTTCTCCTGGGCTTCCAGATCTGGCTGGCCGTAAGGTACTTCACTGCACCGGAGGGCATCGTCTTCAAGTTCACGGCCATCCTGCCTCTGGTGGCCGCCATCCTGGATTTCCTGGCCCTGCGAGGCATACTGGCTGACCAGTTCCTGGTAGAGAGCTACGGCCGCCTCCGCTCCCGCAAGAAAAACCGCAAGTAATACAGCCTAGCGGGAATTGAAACGCGCGAGGACGCCAGGCTCGTATGTCTTGGTGACGGGGATGGGGTCCATGCCGTCTATGTCCAGGCGGAGTTCATAAGAATCCTTGACACGGTACAGCATCTCCACGTGAGACATATTCACGATGTACTTGCGGTGACATCGCACAAGGTCGCTGTCCGCGAAACTTTCCTCCACCGTCTTGAGCTTGCACCTAAGCATATACTGCTTGAGCATACCGTCATTGTCGCGGTACCAGACCTTGATGTAGTTGTCGTCAGATTCGATGTAATATAGGTTGGCGGCAGTTATGGAAAGCTTCATCACTCCGCTGTTGTCGAACAGAGTTATCTTCTGACCGCTCTGGGGCGTGAACGTCTCGTCAGAGACAACGTTGCCGTAGTTCATCAGCCTTATCACGTTGTCCTTCTCCTGAAGAGAGAAATACAGCCCCGCAATCAAATGAGGCGGAGCCAGGGCGAACACAGCCTTGACAAAGGTGTCCCCAAGCATCTGGAAGCATTTTTCAGGACTCTTGAGAAAAATGTAGAGCAGACTTATGGAAACGGCCTCCAGTACACACCAGACAATATATTTCAAGTAAGTAGGAGCTGACCTGCGGCTTACCCTGTAAAGAATGAAGCGGCTTAATGCCAGGATCAGTGTTGCCAGAATAAAGAAAGTATTCCCGGGATAAGGAGCGGCCAGCAGGATGAACACGGTGGCGAACAACAGAGTGAACACCACTATAGCAGTCATCTGATACTTGCCCAGGAGATAGCCCGGGACCTTGCCGCTCAGGGAAAACATATGCAAATATATTAATTTTTACTAACTTTGTGGTCTATATACATTTATACCCTTATGAGCAAAAGAGTAGTAGTTACCGGCCTGGGTGCCATCACCCCCGTCGGAAATGACGTAAAGACATTTTGGCAGAATCTCATAGACGGAGTCTGCGGAATAGACAATATCACAGAATTCCCTACTGACGAACTTGAAGTCAAGATAGGAGGCAAGATAAGAGATTTCAACCCTGAAGATTACGGAATGGACAAACCGTTCTGCCGCAAGCAGGACAAGTTCACCATCTATGCAATGGCCGCCGCGTGGCAGGCAATGCAGGACTCCGGCCTCAACGCCCAGGAAGGCGAAGGCCAGAACATAGATCCGTTCAAACTTGGCGTTTACGTAAGTTCTGGAATCGGCGGTTTCGAGACAATCTACCGTGAAACCCAGAAGATGTTCGAAGACCCTTCAGGACGCTGGGTATCCCCCAACTTCATCCCTACTATGATCTCCAACATCGCAGGAGGCCAGATTGCCATCAAGTTCAACGCCAGGGGGTCTTGCATCGACATCCTTACCGCCTGCGCATCCTCCACCCACTCCATCGGAGAGGCCTACAGGAACATCAAGGAAGGATACTCTGACGCCATCATAGCAGGAGGATCCGACCATTGCACCATCCCCATCGGACTGGCAGCCTTCAACAGCTGCAAGGCCATCACCAAGGAGCCCAACCCCAAGCACGCTTCCCTGCCTTTCAACGCTGACCGCGCAGGTTTCGTAATGGCAGACGGCGCCGCCGCCATCATTCTGGAAGAATACGAGCACGCCAAGGCCCGCGGAGCAAAGATCTATGCCGAAATCGTAGGATACGGCAGCACTTGCGACGCATACCACGCCACGGCACCGCGTCCGGACGGAACCACCCAGGCGAGATGCATCTCCGACGCCCTTGCAGAGGCCAAGTTCGATCCCTCAAAGGACTGCGTATACATCAATGCCCACGGCACCGGAACCCGTCTCAACGACGTTTCCGAGACCAGGGCATACAAACTGGCAATGGGAGATTTCGCATACAAGTGCCACATCTCCTCCACAAAGTCGATGCACGGTCATATGTTCGGAGCTACCGGTGCGGTAGAGGCCATTGCCACCGTCCTGGCAATCAAGAACGGTATCATTCCTCCTACCATCAACCTGGACAACCCTGATCCCGAGTGCGACCTGGACTACACCCCCAACAAGGCTAAGAAAGCCGAGATCACTCTCGGCCTCAGCGATTCCTTCGGATTCGGCGGCCATGACGGCTGCCTCGCCTTCAGGAAAATCTAAATTGAAATATCAAATAGAAGGATTAATCTCCTGCTTCCTTGAGCCTTTCTGCATTCTCGGCAACCTGAAGTTGCTCTATGCATTCCTGGATGTCTCCGTCCATAAAAACCGGAAGGTTGTACATGCTCCAGTTGATTCTATGGTCGGTAACACGGCCCTGAGGGTAATTGTAAGTACGGATCTTGGCAGAACGGTCGCCGGTGGAAACCATTGTCTTGCGCTTTGCCGCAATTCCGTCCAGATACTTCTGGTGCTCCAAATTGTAGAGCCTGGTTCGAAGTTCTTCAAAAGCGCGGTCCTTGTTCTTGAGCTGTGAACGCTCTTCCTGACACTGGACTACAAGTCCTGAAGGTATATGGGTTAGGCGGACTGCAGAATAGGTGGTGTTGACTCCCTGACCTCCCGGGCCTGAAGCGCAGAAAAGGTCAAGGCGGATATCGTCCCAACTGAGGTCTATGTCAAACTCACCGGCCTCGGGGAATACTGCGACTGAAGCCGCGGAAGTCTGGATTCTGCCCTGAGTCTCTGTCTGGGGCACCCTCTGGACACGGTGTACGCCGCTTTCATATTTCATTACGCCGTAGACGCCGTCGTTTCCGCTAAGCTTGAAAACTATCTGCTTATAGCCTCCGGAAGTACCGGGAGCCTGGTCAGTAACCTCCAGTTTCCAGCCCCTCTTCTCGGCAAATTTGGCATACATCCTGAAAAGGTCTCCGGCGAAGATGGCAGCCTCGTCTCCTCCGGTGCCGCCACGGATTTCCACCATTGCGTTCTTTGCATCGTCAGGGTCGGCGGGGATGAGCATAAGCTTGATGTTCTGCTCCATCTCAGGAATCTTGGGCTCTATTTCGCCTATCTCTTCCTTGGCCATCTCACGAAGTTCGTCGTCCTTCTCGTTGAGGAGGATGTCCTTTGCGGATGCCAGGTCGTCAAGCATCTTCTTATATTGGTGGCCTGCGCGGATGATGGGCTCCAGTTCCTTGTAATCCTTGTTCAATTGCACGAACTTTTTCATATCCGAAATCACTTCCGGATCTGAGAGCTGCGCCTGGAGATTGTTGAACTTGTCCTGCAGGCTAAGAACCTTGTCTAATAATGTATTCTCTGCCATATGTCTTCTTTAGTCCTGCAAAGATAATAAAAATCATCCTATTCCGACTATATGCCTGATGGCAGTCTGGGCGCAGACGCACCCAAAGACGGTGGGAAGATAGGAGATGGTGCCCACCTGGGATTTCTTGTTACGGGTCTCTTCTATGATGATGGACTCTTTTCTGGGCACCTCGGTAGAGAATACTGCAGGGAAGCCGGTCCTGATACCCAGCCTGCCGAGACGTTTGCGCAGCATATGCGCCAAAGGGCACTCGTAGGTCTTGGAGATGTCGGCCACGCGCACCGCAGTGGCGTCCAGCTTGGCCCCGGCACCCATCGAGGACACCATAGGAATGCCGGCAGAGAGGCAATGCTGTATGAGAGCTATCTTTGGAGAGAGCGTGTCGATGGCATCTACCACAAAGAGGTCTATGCCGGGAAAAAGAGCCCCCAGTATTGTGGAGACGTTTTCTTCGGTCATATAATCTTCCACTGTGACCAGATCCAGGTCCGGATTAATGTCCTTGAGCCTGTTGCCCAGAACCTGCGTCTTTGAAAGCCCCACCGTAGAATGCAGAGCAGGGAGCTGGCGGTTGATGTTGGATTCAGACACGCAGTCCGAGTCTATGAGGGCAATGTGGCCTACAGAGGCGCGGGCAAGCATTTCCGCCGCGGCGGCGCCCACTCCCCCGCAGCCCACCACGGCAACCGCCGCGGCGCGCAGCCTGCCCAGGCCATCCGGCCCGAGCAGCAACTCGGTACGCTCAGTCCATGCCATGAATTAAATGCTGAAATTGTGATAATGCGGGCCGAAGCGTTCGAAAGCCTGCCTGTCAAGCATCTCCCTGTCGTCAGGATGGGCTATGCTGATAAGCAGTTTAGCGCGCTCCTGCAAAGGACGGCCGTAAAGATCCACGGCACCGTACTCGGTGACAATCCAGTGAGCGTCCGCACGTGGTGTTACGACGCCGGCGCCCGGATTCAGTTCAGCCACAATCTTGCTCTTGCCCTTGAGGGTGCGGGAAGCGAAGGCCGTTATGGACTTTCCTCCCTTGGACATAGTGGCTCCGCGGACGAAGTCCAGCTGGCCTCCTGTGCCGGAGAAGATGCGCGTGCCAATGGAGTCGGCGCTTATCTGCCCGGTGAGGTCAACCTCCGTAGCAGAGTTGATGGCCTTCATATGCGGATTGCGGGAAATGACCCAGGGGTCGTTGGTATACTGGATGTCCTTCATCAGGACGCCCGGATTATCGTTTATGAAAGAATATAATTCTTTGCTTCCAAGAAGGAACGAAGCCACGACACAGCCCTTGTCTATAGCCTTGTTGGCTCCGTTTATGACGCCGGCCTTGATGAGCCTCATAAGCCCGTCGGCGAACATCTCGGTGTGCAGGCCCAAGTTCTTGTGGCCTGACAGCTGGGCTGCAAGGGCGTTTGGCAACGCGCCTATTCCCATCTGGATGCAGTCTCCATCCTCCACAAGAGCGGCGCAGTTGCGGCCTATGATTTCCTCCGTAGGCGTAGGTACTGCAAAATCCTTTGTCACAAGCGGGGAGTCATCCTCCACCAGGTAGTCGAAACTGCTTATGTGGATGAGGTCTCCGTGGGCGAAGGGCACGTTGGGATTGACTACGGCAATGCGCAGCTCGGCACTTTCTATGGCCGCAATGGAGCAGTCTACAGAGGTTCCGAGAGAGACGTATCCGTTCTCGTCCGGCAGGGAGACCTGCACCAGGGCGGCGCCCAGCTTAATCACTCCGCTGCGGTACAGAGCCTGGCTTTCTCCCAAGTGGACGGGAAGATAGTCGGCGTAGCCGGTATTAACATTTGCACGCACGTTAGGCCCCACGAAGAAACCCTGTTCCGTGAAGATTCCTTCATACTTTGGCTCGGAATACGGAGCCGGGCCCTCTGTATGGAAATGGTGGAACTTCAAGCCCTTTATGTCTCCCGCATCGGCACGGCGGCACAATGCCTGGATGAGGATGTGGGGAACGCTTGCTACACTGCTAAGATGGATGTGACTGTTGGACTTTATATGGCTGACAGCCTCGTCGGCAGTCACGAAACGGATTGGATTCATCGAACTATTATTCTATCTTTATGCGCAAATTTAAGAAATAATTGATGCATTCAAAAGAAGAAAAACTCCAGGCCTTCGGGCGCCTGCTGGACATAATGGACCAGTTGCGAGAAAAATGCCCCTGGAACGCCGCCCAGACAATGGAATCCATCCGTCCCCTCACAGAAGAGGAAGTTTACGAACTGAGCGACGCAATAGTCAAGGATGACAAGGCCGCCACCTCCGGCGAGATAGGCGACTTGCTGTACCATATGGTATTCTATTCCAGGATAGCCCAGGAAGAAGGCTCGTTCGACATTGCCGATGCCATAAACAAAGTATGTGACAAGATGGTGTTCAGGCATCCCCACGTATTCGGTCCCGATGCCGGAAAGCAGCTCACCGCAAAAGATATTGCAGACACTTGGGAACTGGTCAAGGCCAAGGAAAAGAACGGGAACAAGACCGTGATGTCCGGAATCCCGGACTCCATGCCCGCCATACTCAAGGCACTCTCGATGCAGGAGAAAGCCCGCGGCTGCGGCTTCGACTGGGAAAAGCGCGAGGACGTCTGGGACAAAGTCCACGAAGAGCTGGGCGAAGTGGAGGAAGCCTGCGCCCAGGGCGATCCCGAGCATATGAAAGAAGAGTTCGGAGACCTTCTTTTCGCGACTATCAACGCCTCACGCCTGTACGGCATAGACCCTGAAACGGCGCTGGGATACACCTGCTCCAAGTTCAGACGCCGCTTCACCTATCTGGAAGAGAATACCATTAAGAAAGGCATCAAGCTGACTGACCTGACCCTTGCCCAGATGGACGAGATATGGGACGAAGGAAAGGCTAAAGGACTTTAGCCTCCGGGACGAAAAAAGAGAAGTGTACGCGCCCGTACACGCGTTCCTTAACAAAACAGGGATGCTCCCTGAAAGAATGCTCCGATCCGTGCTCCAGGATGAAGTAGCACTCGGGATGCAGGATGCCGGCTCCCAAAACCTTGTCAGGAAGACTCTGAAGATTGTCCAGGGCATAGGGGGGATCGGCAAACACAATATCGAATTTCTCGTGGCACAAGGGCAGGAAGTCGAACACGTTGTCCCTTACCATAGTGACGTTGTCCAGGCCCAGACGCCTGGCTTCTGTCTTTATGAACGTAGCATTTTCCCGCAGCATCTCCACGCAATAGACCCTTGACGCGCCGCGCGACGCAAACTCGAAAGCCACTGCTCCGGTGCCTCCGAACAGATCCAGCACTTTCAGGTCCTGGAACTCATATTCGTTATTGAGAATATTGAAAAGCCCCTCGCGGGCATAATCCGTGGTGGGCCTTGCCTTGTACCCTGCAGGAGGGTTGATAGTACGTCCCTTGAGCCTTCCGCCTATTATCCTCATAAGCGCTCCACAGATTTAAGGTAGCGGTACATCGACAGTTTCTCTTCCCTGGTAAGAGGTGAGAGGAAATACACCGAGGACATCTCCAGGTTCATCTGGAGTGACTTCATCACATTGAATATGAAATACTGGGCAGTGGAGAACGCGGGAGCCCTGAAAACGTTGGCGAAAAGCAGTTCTTCCCCCTTGGCCACAGCTAGGTGCAGCCATCCGGACTTTATTGAGGCAACGGTCTTGTAATGCTCAGGGCAGCGTCCGAGCGCCTTGAGCACATTGTATAATTCGGGAACTTCCGCCCCGGCATAGACCAGGGTGGAATCATATTCGGGAAGATCCGCTGTATGTACTTTCTCGGCGGCGTCCAGAGTGGCTACCTCAGAAAGAAAGCACCTTGGGCCGTATTCCCCGCAAAGACGGGTAGGCACCAAGGTGCATTTAGGTATTTGATCCATAGGATTACTCCCAGTTACCTGCGTTGTTGTTAGGTGCGGTGATGCTTCCTACCTGAAGACCCTCGTAGCGGTTCATGTCTCTCTGCTCAGCGTCAAGGTTGATGCGGAGCTGGTTGTCCATTCCCTTGAGAAGGGACCTGTAAGGCATCTTAGCCTCGAAGAGAGGAACGGGCACGCCGGATACGGTCTTTACAATTTCTTCCATCTGAACCTTGTCGCCACCTGAGAAGGGGATCACGTCAAGCTCGTCAATCTTGAAATCAGGACGGTTGAGGAAGAGGGTGTCCCTAACGGGGATCTTGTTGGCAACGGTGAATACCAGGTTGTTGTCTCCTGCCAGGTATGCCTGGTAGAGAGCCTGGTTGAGCTCATTGCCCTTGAGGTTCTTTAAAGTCTTCTTTACAGCGTCTGTGTGGGCTACTGCCACAGAGTCGTCTGCTGAACCGATCTGCATGATTACAGACATGTCGCCAGTCTTGTAATACTGCTTGAGTGAGTCGATTGAGGGAGCGAATTTTCCATATTCACCCTTGTACGCAACCTGAAGGGTACGGATATCCGTCATCTGCTGTACGGCTATTCCCTGACGGTAATCCTTCTCTTTGTTGAAGTTAACAGGCTCCATGATGCTGCTTACGATAACATAGACCAGAAGGACGATGATGGCAGGAAGAACCAACCAAGTCAAAAGATTTTTTAATACCTTGTTCATATCTTGATTTTACTTTTAATTCTAAATCCAGACAAAGTTAAAAAAATGATTTCTGAAATGCAATAATCTTGTTAAATTTGCCCTTGAAAAAAAGAATAAAGATGCAGGCTTTATCCGCACAGAAGATCTCAACCCTCAATTCGCTGATTGACAATGCCGACGTGATATCCGTCGTCACGCACACGCACCCTGACGGTGACGCGCTAGGAAGCGGACTGGCGGTGAAGATTTACCTGGAGCAGGTAAGGGGAAAGAAGGTTTTCTTCTGCCACGAAGACAACTACAGCCGTTCGCTGGACTTCCTTTTCACCAGAGCCGACAAGGAGAACGAAGCCTTCCTGCAAAGCGACGAAAGGCAGTACAGGAAAGCCCTTCAAAACTCTGAACTCATCTTCTGCGTCGACTGCAACTCATTCTCGAGGACGGAGAAATTCCAGAAGGTTTTCTCCGGATCCAAGTCCCCCAAGGTACTCATAGACCACCACCTGAATCCCGAGACCGAAGCTTTCGACCTCTGTTTTTCCGAGACTGAGATATCCTCTGCGTGCGAACTTGTGTTCAACGTCCTCAAGGCTATGCCCGACGTGGACGGGAACCTGGAGAAGCTGCCTGCCAGATGCCTCACGGCGATTCTTACTGGCATCACCACCGACACCAACAACTTCGCCAACTCCGTATACCCTTCCACTCTCACGGCTGTCTCCGAACTGATGGCCGCCGGCGTGAACCGCGACTCAATAATAGAGCACGTATACAACGAATATCCAGAAGGGAGAATCCGCCTCATCGGGCAGCTTCTGAGCGAAAGCCTCACCATCACCCCCGAAGGCGGCGCGTATATGATCCTTACCCGAAAGATGCTCCGCAAATACCAGCTGGAAGAAGGTGACACCCAGGGAATCGTCAATATGCCACTGGCCATAAAGGACGTTAAGCTGAGCATCCTCCTGCGCGAGGAACCCCGGCATTTCAGGGTATCAATCCGTTCAAAGGAAGGAGTCTCAGCCAACCAGATGGCAAAGGATTACTTCCACGGAGGCGGTCACGAAAAAGCCGCCGGAGGAAAGCTGTTCTGCCAGAGGGACATCCTGGCCAAATTCAGGGCCGGAGCATATCTGAAGCACAGCATAAAGGCCTTCCTGGGGGCGCTGATGCTGTGTTTCTTCGTCATTTCATGCAACAAGGCGGACAACGGCTATGACAGCCAGCTGACCTCCATCACTGAATATGTGAACAAGCAGATAGAGGACAATCCCGATTATACTGCCGAATACTCCGGAGACATAGTCAGACTCACCGTCCAGCCCGGAGAAGGAGAAGCCGTAAAAGAAGACGGGCTCGTGAAGATGTTCTATGCGGGCTATATCTTCAACAAAGGGATATCCTCAGCCTTTCTCTTTGCCACCAACCACCTTTCCACCGCCCAGTCAGCAGGCTGGGTCCTTTCCGGAGCAGACTATGAGAACGGCTCCGTGGTGGACCTTTCTGACAAGAATCTGGTGGAAGGACTGCGTAAAGGACTCCTGGGGGTACGTCCTTCAGAAGAATGTTATGTCATTTTCCCGGCCCGGTACGGAATGGGGGACAAGATTGTCGGCACGATTCCTGCAGGCTCCCCCCTTATTTACAGAATCTGGGTCATAGATGTTGAAAACAAGTAGATACCATATGAGAAAATTACTGTTACCTGTCCTTCTGGCTGCGGCTCTCGCAAGCGGTTGCGCCAAGAGCTCCCAGGAAGGTCCCAACGATTCAGAAATCCGTTTCTACGAGAGTTGGGTCATATCCCAGAAGGCGAAGCATCCTGAATACTTGTGGAAAGAGACTCCTCTCGGAAGCTATATCCTCGAGGAAGAGACAGGCACCGGCGCCCTTATCGGCGATTTCGAGACCTCTCCTTTCGTAAGCGTGACATATGTGATTTCCGACCTTGACGGGAACATTATCCAGAGCACATCGGAGCAGGATGCCAAGAAGCTCGGAAGCTTTGCTTACGAGAACTACTACGGCCCGCGCGTCGTTTTCAGGGGCGAAGGCAGCTGCACTGCAGGAGAGAACGACCTTCTCCAGGGGATGAGGGTCGGAGGCACCCGCAAGGCAGTCGTTCCGGGATGGCTGATGACTTCGGCCAGGTGTGACAGCGCTTCAGACTATATGAAAGTGTCAGGCAGCAGTTCCGCAATCTACACCATCACGCTCAAAGACTCTTTCTCCGACGTATACAAGTGGCAGGTAGACTCCCTGGAAAAGGCCGTGAAGAGGCTTTATCCTTCCGCCTCGCTGGACACCACCGGAATGTACGGTTTCTATTACTATCAGCTTACTCCGCCCACAAGCCCTGACGAAGTGATGAATTCGGGCGACAAGTTCGACATCAACTATACCGGATTCCTGCTGAACGGCCATATATTCGACACCACAGACGAGATTGTCTGCAAAGACAACAACCTTCCGGAGAAATCTTCTTACGGCCCCATCTACATCAGCTGGAACGACGAGTACAAGCAGATTACTACGGGAAGCGATGGCGTCACTCCTGTCGAGGGCTTCGCCTACGCTATCTCCAAGATGAGACCGGGTGAGAAGGGCGTGGCATTCTTCTATTCCAACCTGGGATACATGTACAACGGGTCAGAACCTACCATTCCGCCATACAGCCCTCTCGCATTCGAGATCGAGATGGTCGGAAAACACTCCAACTAGTATACAATGGCAGGGATAGCGGCACCTACCGAACTGGGAACCAAAAAGATAGGTTCCCTTCTGAGGATGTACGCGGTACCGGGCATCATAGCCCAGACCGCGGCTTCTCTGTACAATATGGTGGACAGCATCTACATCGGGCACATAAAGGATGTAGGTTCCTACGCCATATCCGGGCTCGCAGTGACATTCCCCCTGATGAACCTGTCTTCCGCTTTAGGCACACTCGTGGGTGTGGGCGGAATGACCCTGATGTCCGTGCTTCTGGGACAGAAAGACTATGACAACGCCAACAAGGTGCTCGGAAACGTGCTCACCCTGAACGTAGCCATAGGTATTCTCTTCACGGTGTTCACCCTGATCGTCCTGGAGCCCATACTGCGCTTCTTCGGAGCCAGTGACGTCACACTCCCCTTCGCAAGGGAATATATGACCATTATTCTCATTGGAAACGTCATAACCCATCTGTATTTCGGACTGAACGGAGCCATCAGGGCCAGTGGGAAGCCCAAGATAGCGATGGGCCTGACTCTGTTCACGGTTATATCCAATGCAATCCTCGACCCCATTTTCATATTCGCTTTCGGAATGGGAATAAAGGGCGCCGCCCTGGCCACCATCCTCTGCCAGTTCATGGCACTGACATACTCCTTCCGCTTCTTCCTGGACAGGAACAGGATCCCGCACTTCCCCAAAGGCCTGTTCAAGCTTGACTGGAGAATAGCCAGGCAGTCTCTAGCCGTAGGCCTGGGACCTTTCCTGATGAACGCCGCCGCCTGTATGGTCAACCTGTTCGTAAACCAGCAGCTTAGCAAATACGGAGGAGACCTTGCAATAGGTGCGTACGGAATAGTGAACCGCATCAGCTTCATGTTCATAATGATCGTGATGGGATTCACCCAGGGACTGCAGCCTATTGCGGGATATAATTACGGAGCCAGGCAATACAGCAGGGTGAGGGAGATATTTATGCTTACAAGCAAGTGGGCCATACTGACCACCTCGGTATGCTTCCTGATTTCGGAACTTATCCCCGGGGCGGCGGTCAGCCTATTCACCAACGACCCCTACCTTCTGGACCTTGCAGAAAAGGGCCTGCGAACGATAAACTTAATGATGCCTCTGGTGGGATTCTCTATGGTGACCACCACTTTCTTCCAGTGCCTGGGAATGGTGAACAAATCCATATTCCTGTC
This sequence comes from Bacteroidales bacterium, assembly GCA_017437825.1. Classification (GTDB taxonomy): domain Bacteria; phylum Bacteroidota; class Bacteroidia; order Bacteroidales; family UBA932; genus Cryptobacteroides. The sequence continues at coordinate 21,139 of JAFRXC010000087.1, read as the reverse complement.
ACTGTCCAGGCAGCTCATATTCCTTCTTCCCCTGTTGTACCTCCTGCCACTGGAGTTCCAGGAGAAGGGAATCTGGATGAGCTTCCCTATAGCCGACGCCATCACCATCGTGATCTCGGCGTTGTTCATCGCTGCATTGTTCAAGAAATTCTCCAGACTGAATGACGGGGACGATCCGTCCATCCTTGGAAGCAACATAAAATAGCGCTATGGAAAAACACATACTGATAACCGTGGGACGACAGTTCGGCAGCGGCGGGAAACCTGTAGGAGACGCCCTGTCAGAAAAACTCGGAATTCCCGTATATGACAATGAACTCATTACTGAAGCCGCAAAACAGAGCGGCTACAGCCCTGAATTCTTTATCCGCAGCGACGAGAAGAAGCATAGTTTCTTCCTTGCCAACCTGTTCGGAGTCAACAGTTACAGCCGCAACATGCTGGGCGACGCCGAGCTGTTCCGCATCCAGAGCGAGACCATCCGCCACCTTGCCTCGCAAGGCGGCGCCATATTCGTCGGAAGGGCCTCGGACTATGTCCTGAGGGATCTGAAGCCCCTCAACGTATTCATCAGCGCTACGATGGAATCCCGTATCAAGTTCGTCTGCGAACGCGACGGCGTCACCCCGGACGAAGCGGTGGACATAATAGACAAGCGCGACCGCGACCGCGCCAGGTACTACAATTTCTTCACCCAAAGGAACTGGGGCGCCGCATCCAACTACGACCTCTGCATCAACAGGTCCGCCCTCGGGACGCAGAAGACAGCTGACCTCATCATCGAGTTCGGCAAATTGATTGGCAAAATATAAATGAAGACAGCCGTGAAAATACTGCTTTGCCTTGCAGCGGGGGCCTGCGCAGCCTCCTTTGCCCTGTTCAGCCCCGCTCTCAGGTCCAAGGAGGCCGAGGAAGAACCTCAGCCCAAGATTCCAGTGGTGCTCAACAACGTCCTGACAAACGACGTTTCCGCGATTGAAGAACTGGAAGGAATGGATGCCGAGTTCAGGCATTTCATGCGGCAGTGGCAGATCCACGGCGCTTCTCTTGCCATAATGCGCAACGATTCCCTGGTATACGCCAAAGGATACGGCGAGGCGGATCTGGACCACAGGCCCGTCACGCCAGGCACCATTTTCAGGCTGGCTTCAGTCTCTAAACTCATCACCGCAATTGGGATAATGATCCTGCAGGAAAGAGGTATGCTGAGCCTGGACGACAAGGTGTTCACCCCTCAGGGCATCCTTGGGGACGAGCCGTACACGGGCTCCATATCTGACAGGAGATATTTCGACATTACAGTAGAGCAGCTGCTGCGCCACAGCGCGGGACTCGCCAACGGCAGCGGCGACCCTATGTTCAACACCCGCGCCCTGATAATACGCAACCACTGGGACGTCCCGCCGGATGCAGCCACGCTTTCAGAGCATGTCCTTTCCTGGCGTCTGGGCTACGATCCCGGCACCTCGTCCAATTATTCCAATTACGGCTACCTGCTGCTTTCAATGATAATAGAGAAAGTGACGGGAGAGAATTACGAGAGATGGATACGCGAGAACGTCCTGTACCCCGCCGGATGCTTTGACATGCACATTGGAAAGAATTCCTATGACCAACGCTTCCCCAACGAGACCAGGTACTTCCCCACCCGAACCGAGGGGAAAGTACAGAAGTACGACAACAGCGGCCAGATGGTGGAGAGGGTATATGGAGGCAACGACATATCCGCCCTGCTGGGAGCAGGAGGATGGGTCGCCTCTGCCCCCGAAGTCGCCAAGCTGGTAGCCTCAATAGACGGCAAGGACGAGGTCAAGGACATTCTGGAAAGGGAGAGCATCGCTCAGATGACAATCCCTACTGACAGCGTAACATACGCGATTGGATGGGTGGACACCAAGGAAACAGGAGAATGGACCCGTACCGGCACCCTCTCCGGCACATCCGCCCTCATCAAGTGTTACCCGGACGGAGAATGCTGGGTGTTCATCACCAATCCCGGAACCTACCTGGGAGCCAGGTTCTCAAGGGAGACCTCGGAACTGTTTAAAAGAAGCAGGGAGGAATTCTCCCCCCTGCTTCCTAAAAGAAATCTTTTCTATAAAGAATAATCTTACTTTACGAACATTGCAGCCTCTGCAATGGAGTTCAGCTTGGTATCCACGCTGTCTGCACGGCTGGCAAGGATACAAGGAGCTGTAGTTCCCACGAGCATACCTGCCTGACGTACGCCTGAAGCCAGTTTTGAATTGGTCTTCCAGAATACGTTGGCTGACTCGATGTTGGGGAAGAGGAGGCAGTCGGCGTCACCGGCTACGGGGCTCTTGAGCTTCTTGATCTGAACTGACTCCTGGTCTATGCAAACGTCCAGTGCCAGAGGGCCGTCGCCTATGCAGGCGCCAAGCTGTCCGCGGTCGGCCATCTTGGCCAGCATTGCAGCCTCGATGCAGGCAGGCATAGAGTCGAGCATCTGCTCTGAAGCAGCTACGAATGCAATCTTAGGAGTGGCGATGCCGAATGACTTGGCAACTCCCAGGAGGAATCCTGATATCTTCACCTTCTGGCGGAAGTCCGGCTGGGGAACGACTGCCATGTCGCTGAGGAACATAAGCTTGGGATAGAGAGGGTTCTCTATGATTCCCACGTGGCTCAGAAGGCCCTTTGCGGGAAGAAGACCGGTCTCCTTGTTGAGGATGGCGCGGAGGAACTTGTCTGTGCTGCACAAGCCCTTCATAAGCATGTCGCCCTGACCGTCGTGTACAAGCTGTACGGCCTGTGCCACAGCCTTCATCTCGACAGGATTGTTCACGATCTCAAACTTCTCCACGTCCATGCCGTTCTGTGCGCATACTTCCTTGATCTTGGCCTCGTCTCCTACCAGAGTAGCCTTTACGAATCCCATCTCAACGGCCTTGTATGCGGCCTCGATACTGTGCTCGTCTACGCCCCAGGCAACTACGAGCCTCTTACATACGCCTTTAGCCTTAAGCTCGGCGAATACATCATCAAATTTTGTTATCATATGTGGTCGATTATTGATTATTCTTCTGCTTCCTGTACAAGATGCATTGTGTCGCGTGCGATCACGAGCTCTTCGTTGGTGCTTACAACAGCAACCTTGATCTTGGAGTCAGGCAATGAAATGATGGCGTCACCGTGGGCGGCGGCGTTGGTCTCATAGTCGAATGCCAGGCCCAGGAACGCGAAGTTCTCGCATACCCTGCGGCGCAGGCGGGCGTTGTTCTCGCCGATTCCGGCAGTGAAGACGATGAGGTCTACGCCGGACATCTCAGCTATGTATGCTCCTATGGTCTTGATGACTTCGTGTGTGAACACCTTGAACACCAGTTTAGCGCGCTGGTCGCCCTCTTCTGCCTTTACGTTGAGGTCGCGAACGTCGGAAGAATATCCTGAAAGGCCGAGGAAGCCGCTCTTCTTGTTCATGAGTTCTGTCATCTGGTCAGGAGTGAGGCCTTCCTTCTTCATAATATATGGCACGATGTTAGGGTCAATGTTTCCGCAGCGGGTTCCCATGATGGGGCCAGCGAGCGGGGTGAATCCCATTGAGGTGTCGTGGCACTTTCCGTCCTGCACGGCGGTGATGGAGCTTCCGTTCCCGAGGTGGCAGGTGATGATCTTGGAATTGTTGATGTCAAGGCCGACCATCTTGGCTCCCTTCTGTGCTACGAACTGGTGGCTGGTGCCGTGGGCTCCGTATTTGCGGATATGGTAATCTGTATAATACCTGTATGGCAGTCCGTACATATAGTTGTACGGCGGCATTGTCTGATGGAAGGCGGTGTCGAACACCACTACCTGCGGCACTGAGGGCAGAACCTGCTGCATGGCCTTGATTCCAAGGATGTGGGCGGGATTGTGGAGAGGGGCGAAGTCGCAGCAGATGCGTATCTTTTCCATCACGTCGTCGTTGACGATGGCGCTTCCGGAGAAGAAGTCTGCGCCCTGCACGATCCTGTGGCCGACTGCCTCTATGTCATCGAAGGACTTGAGGACGCCGTGCTCGGGGTGGACGAGTTCTTCCAGAACAAGCTGCATACCTACTTTATGGTCTTCGATAGGCAGTTCCCTTACTATCTTGTCCTTACCTGCCGGAGTGTGGGAAATGCTTCCCATAGGCAGACCTATCTTTTCTACTATTCCCTTGGCAAGAAGGCTGTAAATATCATCGCTCTTCATATCCAGAAGCTGGTATTTTATTGAAGAACTGCCGCAATTGATAACTAGGATAATCATACTCTGGAATAAACGTTTAAAACGGGCCAAAAATACAAAATAATATGTACTTTAGCAACAACTTGAACTATGGAAAGACTAACTATTCCCTTCGTCGCAGGAGCGGCGGCAGGGGCCTTGTGCGCGCGTTTATGCCAGTTCCCGGCAGCCGCGGCCCCCTTCAGCGGAACATCTCTCTGCCTTGCCGCCACGGCGGCTGTCCTGGCGTGCCGTCAACCGGAGCGCAAGGCTCCGTACATGCTGCTGTTCTTCTTCCTGGGATTCTTCTGCTTCTGCTCCGACTCAATGCTGCCTGACCAGTTGCTGCCGGACTTCGTCACCGGCTTTCCAGCCAGGGTGGCGGAGCGGCTGCGGGCGCGAATCCTGTCCGTTCCCTACAGGGACGGACGCTGCGCGGCTCTTGTCTGCGCAGTCCTCACCGGGGACCGCAGCCTGCTGGATTCCGCCCTGACGGCGGCGTTCCGCAGCAGCGGAGCCTCCCACATCCTGGCGCTTTCCGGCCTGCATATGGGGCTGGTATGCGCCCTGGCCAGGCGCGGGACGCTGGTCCTGGGCAACAGCCCCGCTGCCAGGTACAGCCGCTGCGCTCTATGCTGCGGCTTCGCCCTGTTCTACACTATCGCCACCGGGGCCACTGCTTCCGCCCAAAGGGCGTGCATCTTCATTATCATCAGCGAGCTGGCTGCCGTGAGCCAGCGGAGGCGAAGCTCGCCGGCGCAGAAGCTTAACGCAGCTCTCACGCTGCAGTTGGCCCTGCGCCCGCGCGTCATAACCTCCGCCGCATTCCAGCTGTCGTATACGGCAATGGCGGGCATAATAATCCTCAACCCCATCCTGCAGGGATGGTTCCCTCAACCTGTCTCAAAAACGGGATCACGCCTCAACCTGCCCAAGAAGATATGGGAAATAACGGCGATGAGCCTCAGCTGCCAGGTCTTCACCGCTCCTGTCGCATACATACATTTCGGGACTTTTCCCAAATACTTCCTGCTGGCCAATCTCATAGCCCTGCCGCTGACATCCGTGATGATAAGTCTGGCAGTCCTGGTGGTGATACTTCACAGCACAGGCATATGCCCCGCCTTCCTGGTCAGCGCCAGCGAAGCGGTCATACACGCTCTGATCCGTTCTATGGAAATTATCAGCGGGATGTAACCTGGAATCCGTCAGACGCCCAGGTCTGCATCTCTCCCCCGTCGTCGTACACCAGAAACGCCTCCAGGTCAGGCCTGCCCTGAATGAAAGCCTTGGACTCCTCCAGCCCTATCACCATACAGTAGGTGGCGTACGCGTCGGCCGCGGCTGCCGTAGGAGCCTTTACCGTTGCACTGAGCAGATTGTGCTCAACAGGATAACCAGTACGGGGGTCTATGGTATGGGCGTATTTCCTGCCGTCCTTCAGGTAGAACTTGCGGTAGTTTCCGGAGGTGACTATTCCCTGCGGCTCGGTCGAGCACTGGTACACACCCTGAAGCAGTTCTCCGGGATTCTCGTTGCCGTCCACCGGGCTGTCTATCCCTATGGTCCAGTTCCTGCGCATTGGATTCAGGCCCTGACAATATATTTCGCCTATGTCCACAAGCATATCCTGCACCCCTATTCCACGCAGGTATGAAGCTACTGCATCGCAAGTGTACCCTTGGGCTATAGCATTGAAATTCAGTTTCTTGCCATTCTGGAACATAGCCTCCTGAATCTGGATGGGATCAGGCAGGGAATCCCTTGTAAAACCGAACCCCCAGATATCGAAAAGCGGCGCCGCCCCAACGTCGAAGGCCCCTCCGGTTTCTTCCTTGAGGTCTTCCGAAAGCCGGAGTATGTCTATGAACATCTGGTTGAGCCGCACATCCTGGCCGTCGTTGTACCTGCTGAGTATGGAGGATTTGTTGTATCCTGACAGGGTGTTGTCCACCTCCGTCAGTATGGAATCCACCGCCATCTGTATCGCACTGGGACTCTCCGACACTCCCTTCAGGTTCATCTTGACGGTATACGTCCCCCCCTGCGCATAACCGCTCAGGGCTATGTACCTGTCCCTGGAACATGACATAATAAAAAGTGCCGTCAACAGCAGCAGATAGCCGTATTTCATTCTGGAATGGTAAAGTATTTGCACAAATTTAGCGGTTTTTCGATTTATAATATGCATATTTGTAATCTAATATAACGATATGAATTTCAATAGGACAATAATAGCCGTACTGGTATTCTGCGCCCTCTCCCTTGTATCCTGCAAGAAAAAGGAAGAAGAGACTACTTCCTTCACCTTCCTGGGCAATATTGAAATCGAAGAATACATCCCTTCATACGTTACACCCGGACAAGTAATAAAGATGACTCCTTCAGGAGTCCGCAAAGACTCTTCCGACCCAGATACCCCGGTAATAAAGTACTCCTTCCTGGCCCAGCCCTTCATGACCAAGAGAGATACCACCGACCAATGGGTATACACCATTCCAGACTCCCTCTGTACAATCAGGCTGTCAATATACGCTTCGGCCGCCGGCTATTATTCCCTGTCATCAGAATACGAAATAGTCATCATTGACCCCGCCACGTCTCTCTCCAACTTAGATTACGACCAGGACGGAGGCGTCTTCACAGACCCCCGCGACTCCCGCAGATACCCCTACACCCAGATAGCCGGAAAGGACTGGATGGAAAGGAACCTGGCCTACTGCGGCTTCGGCAAGGCCTATATGAGCATTGAAGATTCAGGATACGACGCAATGACTGACGTATTTGGAATGTACTACACCTGGGAGGAAGCCAACAAGGCCTGTCCCGACGGCTGGCGCCTGCCTTCAGACCAGGACTGGACCGATATGTGCCAGACTCTCACCGACACTCCCCTGTCGTCCCTTCAGACATTCCCCGGAATAGCCCCCAAGCTTATGAGCAACGCCCGTCTGAACGACCAGCGCCTGTGGACATACTACACCATAAGCAAACCGGACCCTACGGCTTCCTACATCAACCTGCTGCCCGTGGGCTTCGCAAACATCAGCGAAAAGACCTATTACTTCGAGAGTTCCCTCTCGTCCGCCGCCCACTGGACCAGCACAGAAGCCGACGCCGACAAAGCCTACGCCCGCTACTTCTACAACAATTCAAAAAATGCGGATGTGCAGGCACAACCGCTGTATAAAGAATTTGTCGCAACGACAATCAGATGCATAAGGGACTCTGAGTGAGTCCCTTTCTTTTTATCTAGAATCTGAGATCCGTAACCAGGTAAGTCTCATCCAGGCTTTCGACATCCAGCTTGAATGGCGTCAGGTCGTCGTTCAAAGGCAGATAAGTGATCTCCTTCAGTGCGAACTTGATGTTGGTGTCATCTTCCGGATCTATAAGTGTACCGGTAACGGTGTTGCCGGTAGCCTTGATGTCCTTTGAGTAGGTCAGGAACTCCTTGAGGATATTCTCCACCTCCTCTGCGTTCTCGATGTAGACTTCCCTGGCCTCTGCATCCACTGTCCAGCGGCTTACGCCGTCGCAGAATATCTCTATTCCGTTTCCTTTCAGGTGGTAGCAGTCTCCCTGAACAAGGGCGTCGCCCTGGTAATTGAGGGTTACGGGAATGTCAATGGTATATGAATACTTGCAGCTTATTCTGTCAGTAGAAAAGCGGGTAAGTATTTCCTGTGCCTGCAGTCCGGCTCCCGCCATCAGCAGCGCTGTGAAGATCATTACTATGCGTTTCATTTCAGATAGGCTTTAAGAATCTTCTCTAATGATTCCAAATCCTGTACCAAAACTTGTCGCGGCTTGCTGCCCTCCTGAGGACCCACTATTCCGGAGGCCTCCAGCTGGTCCATGACCTTGCCTGCACGTGAGTATCCCATACCCAGCTTGCGCTGCAGGTCGGAGGTTGAGCCCTTCTGGCTCAGCACCACCATCCTGGCCGCTTCTTCGAACCTTTCGTCTATGTCGTGCATATCCACCATTCCGGATCCCTCGGCACTCTCCGATACGTCAGGCAGGTAATACGGAGTGTTGTAAGACTTCTTGTAGCCCTGCTGGCCGCCTATGAACGTGGTTATGGCCAGTACCTCCTTGCCCGATACATATCCGCACTGTACGCGCTCTATGTCGGCTCCTGAGTAATACAGCATGTCTCCGTTTCCTATGAGCTTCTCCGCTCCCGGGGTGTCCAGGATGGTTCCGGAATCCACTCTGGAGGTTACCCTGAAGGCTATCCTGGTAGGGAAGTTGGCCTTTATGACACCAGAGATAACGTCCACTGAAGGACGCTGCGTCGCCAGGATTACGTGGATGCCCGCGGCACGGCCCTTCTGGGCCAGGCGGACGATGGCCGTCTGGATGTTCCTGGCCGAATTCTTGGCCTCCTGCGAACCGCCCACCGTCATTGTGAGGTCGGCGTACTCGTCAATCACGACCACTATGTAAGGCATATACCTGTGACCCTTGGTGGGCAGCAGGTGGCGGTCTTTGTATTTCTCGTTGTAAAGCTTGACGTTATTCACGTAGGCCTTGCTCATAAGTTCGTAGCGGGCGTCCATCTCCACACAGAGGGACTTGAGGACCTTCTCGGAATCCTTGGGACGCTTTACTATGGCGTTAGCCTCCTCTTCCTCGTCACTGTTGGCGGGAAGGACGGCGAGGTAGTGCTTCAGCAGCTGGCCGTAGGCCGAGAATTCCACCATCTTGGGGTCTATGAACACGAACTTGAGCTCGGACGGATGCTTGGCGTAGATCAGGGACGCCACAATCACGTTCAAGCCCACGGACTTACCCTGGCGGGTTGCTCCCGCAACCAGGAGGTGCGGAGCCTCTGCCAGGTCGAACACCTTGACTTTCTGGGTGATGGTGTATCCTATGGCAACGGGGAGCTCGGCCTTGGACTCGCGGTAGGAGTCGTCGTTGAGCAGGGCCTTCAAAGGCACTATCTCGGCCTTGTCGTTAGCGACCTCTATTCCCACGGAATCGGACAGGGTGGTGACACGCACTCCCCTGGCGTTCAAGGACATAGCAATGTCATCCTGAAGGCGCTTGATCTCAGCTATACGCACTCCCTTGGAAGGGTACACTTTATAAAGCGTGACCGTAGGGCCAACCTGGGCCACCACGTCGTCAATCTGGATCTTGTAATTGGCGAGGACCGCGCGAATCTTGTTATTGTTGCGGTCAAGCTCATCCTTGGGGATGGAATGCTTGCCGAAGTTGTGTGACTCAAGAAGGTCCAGCGAGGGGAACTCGAAGTTGGGAAGTTCGTCCCTTATGTTGATGCGCTCCAACTGCTGGGTCACCTGGTCGGTCACAGTGGTATCTGTTACCACCTTGATGCCGCCCTCGCCTTCTTCGGCGCCCTCCGCGGGCTTTTCGGGCTCAGGTTCAGGCTTGGCAGCCTGGCGAACCGGGGCGGCCACGGGCGCCGCAACAGGAACAGGCTTTGGCTCTGGCCTGGGCTGCGGTTCAGGCTCTTCCTCGGCTACAGGCTCCTTTTGGAGTTCTTCAATCGGATCGCTCTTGAAGAAACGCTTCATAAGCGAGGCGAAACTCTTGTTTATCAGGAACAGCCAGCCCACGAAAAGAAGCAGGACTATCACTGCCGTAAGAATCTTTCCGAGAAGGTTGTTGGACCAGTTTACCAGGAATGAGCCCATCTGGCCCCCAAGGCCGGTTCCGAAGGCCTTGTCTGTCCCTATGAGCCCTGCCAGGCAGGAGAACACCAAGGATGTGGTGAATGCTCCGCTGAGGACGATGAGCGCGGTCTTGAGCAGAGACTGGTTCCATTTGTGAAGGAGAAGCCTGGCTGCGATTGCAAACAGGAGGACGAGGAAGGCGAAACTGCCGAGGCCGAAGCACTTCCCTACCAGGAAGTCGGCGAACTTGTATCCAAGCTTGCCCGCAGCGTTGTGCACCTTCACTCCCGTATCCATCATTTCAGGATGGGAGAGGAGGCTCATATCGGCCTTCCAGGTAAACAGGTAGGACACCGTGGAAAGCAGCGCAAATACCCCGAAAGCCGCCGTCAGAATGCCAATGATCCTGATGGCGCGGGCCTTCTGGTCTTCATCCCATTTCAATTTCATCTGCCGTTGTTCTTCTTGTTGTTATTGTTCCTCCGGGAATTCTTGTTCCTGTTCTTCTTCTGAGCCACCTGGCCTACGTTGATGCCCATTCCAGGGCGTGAGAAGGAAGCGTCGGAAGCGATCTTAGACAGCGCCAGATCCTTAGGCACGCGTATGCGGTAGTCGGACATCTTCTCTATGTCGCTGAAGATGGTCTCGTCAGCCACGCTGTCCTTATTCCAGATAAGATACTGCTGACGCATATAGATGGCCAGGGAACGGATCATGGCGGTCTTGACCTCGCCGTCCTCTTCGCCTGCTATAAGGTCTATGATGCTCTCTATGTTCCTTCCGTAATGGGTGGCCTTTATGGGCTTTCCCTTGAGAGGGATGGGCACCGGCTTGGCCGTGAGGACCTCCGGCTTGGGTGCCGGATAAGGCGAGTCCACATCCAGGTCAAGGCCTGCGATGAGGTAAAGATGATCCCATAGTTTATGTTCGTAGTCTTCTTGCTGGCGCACCTGCGGATTGAGCATCTCCATCACCTTGATGACGGCCCTTGCCTGCTGCGTACGCTTTTCCCTGTCTTCAATTTCCCTCAGCTGCTCTACCATTCCAAGGACGTTGCGGCCGTATTCCGGCATTGCAAGTTTCTCTTTTTCGGTGTTGTAATACAGCTTGACGGAGTTTTCTTTCCCTTCCATTTATATGCACATTATATTTATACAAATATAGCATTTTTCTTATATTTGTCTTTATGGAAAAGTCTAAAGTTTATTTCTCGGATTTCCGCACCCCAGCGTACGGTGACGGCATTCCCACAAAGCTTAAAAAGCTCATCAAAGCTGCCGGAATCGGCAATATTGAGATGGACGGCAGGTTCGTCGCCATCAAGATGCACTTCGGGGAACTGGGCAACGTCAGTTTCCTCCGTCCCAACTTTGCCAAGGCCGTAGTGGACGTGGTCAAGGAGTTCGGCGGAAAGCCCTTCCTTACCGACTGCAACACAATGTATCCCGGTTTCAGGAAGAATGCTCTGGAGCACCTGTACTGCGCCTGGGAGAACGGTTTCAACCCTCTGAGCACAGGCTGTCCCATAATCATCGCTGACGGTCTCAAAGGCACCGATGACATTGAAGTTCCCGTCCAGGGCGGAGAATATGTCAAGAATGCCAAGATAGGACGCGCCATAATGGATGCCGACGTCTTCATATCCCTGACCCACTTCAAGGGTCACGAGCTCACCGGCTTCGGTGGCACCATAAAGAACATAGGAATGGGATGCGGCTCTCGCGCCGGCAAGACGGAACAGCACAGCAGCGGCAAACCGGTGATAGATGCTGAACTTTGCCGCGGATGCCGCCGCTGCTATAAGGAATGTGCCAATGGAGGCCTGGAGTTCGACTCCCAAGCCCGCAAGATGACTGTCAACTACGACAACTGCGTAGGCTGCGGACGCTGCCTCGGCGCCTGCAACTTCGACGCAATCCAGTTCAGCCAGGAGAACGCGCCCCAGCTCCTCAACCGCAGGATGGCGGAATACGCCAAGGCCGTCGTGGACGGAAGACCCCAGTTCCACATCTCCCTCATTGTGGACGTCTCCCCCAACTGCGACTGCCACTCCGAGAACGACGCCCCCATACTTCCTGACATAGGAATGTTCGCCTCATTCGACCCCCTGGCTCTTGACCAGGCCTGCGTTGACGCCTGCCAGGCCAGCGCCCCAATGCCCAACAGCCAGCTCTCAGACAACATCCATTCTAAGGGATTCGTGGACCATCACGACCACTTCACCAATTCCGGTCCCGAGACAGAATGGAGGTCCTGCCTGCAACATTCAGAAAAGATCGGCCTTGGGAGCCGATCTTACGAACTGATAAAGATATAGGAATTACCTCTTTGAGGCTTTCTCTGCTGCGATTGCTTTGTTATAGCAGTCGCGGCAGAGTGGTTCATAGACGTCCTTCTCTCCCAGCACCACCAGGTTCTGGTCCTTTGTGAGACGGTGTGAGTGGTTGGCAAGGTTGCCGCATTTTACGCAGATGGCGTGAACCTTCTGAACTTCTTCTGCAACTGCCATCAGGGCCGGCATGGGGCCGAACGGCTTGCCCATATAATCTGTATCAAGACCGGCGACTATGACGCGCACTCCCCTGTTTGCCAGGGTCTGGACCACTTTTATCAGAGAATCGTCAAAGAACTGGGCTTCGTCTATTCCCACCACCCTTACGTCAGAATCCATAAGGAAAATTTCCGTAGGATTCTTGATGGCCGTGGACGGAACGGACTTGAGGTCGTGGGAGACCACGTTGTCTTCTGAATAGCGGACATCCAGCTTAGGCTTGAATATGGCTATCTTCTGTCCGGCGAACTGGGCGCGGCGCAACCTTCTGATAAGCTCTTCTGTCTTGCCTGAAAACATTGAGCCGCAAATAACTTCTATGGAGCCTGATTTTTTGAATATTTCTGAAAACATTTAGTTACTTTTGTGTTACTACACAAATATAATCAAAGTTTCAGGTTATGGAAAGGACTGCCGACATTATTTTGGCCGAAATAAAAGAATATCTCCAAAAGATTGAGCAAAGCATAGCGGAGCTTGAAAGCCTGGCTCCCGCGGCCCTGGAAGAGGTGCCGTCCGAGCCCGTAGACCTGGACATAGACCTCCCCGAAGAGGCACAGCCGGAGCCGGTACCCGAGCCAGAACCGGAAGAGGAGATGCCTCCGCAGGGCCCTGCCATCATAGACGTGGTAACCCGCAAGCGCGCTTGGGAAATAGACATTCCCGGCGCCCCTGTAGGCAACATACTCAGCGCAATATCGCTGAACGACAGGCTGCTGTTCATCAACTCCCTTTTCAAGAAAGATCCGGTCCTGTTCCAGGACACCATCCGCAGGTTCAACGGAATGGCGGATCTGGCAGCCGCCGAAGACTATATCCAGCAGAACTTCCCTGACTGGAACCTGGAATCAGATACCGTTTACCGCTTCATGATGGCCGTAAGGCGCAAGTTATCATAAGATGCCGGGCAAGCTGTACATAGTTCCCACGCCTGTGGGGAACCTGTCTGACATGACTTTCAGGGCTGTCGAGGTCCTGAAAGAAGCAGACCTCATCCTGGCCGAGGACACACGTACCAGCTCCGTGCTGCTGAAGCACTACGACATCCACGTTCCGCTTCAGTCACACCACAAGTTCAACGAGCACCAGACCGCCGGCCTCATCAAAGAGAAGATACTTGCCGGAGCCAACGTGGCGCTGATAAGCGACGCAGGCACTCCGGGGATCTCCGATCCCGGATTCCTGCTGGCGCGCACCTGCGCCGCGGAGGGCATCACCGTGGAGACCCTCCCGGGAGCCACGGCCTGCATTCCGGCGCTCGTTTCTTCGGGACTGCCCTGCGACCGCTTCTGCTTCGAGGGCTTCCTTCCCCAGAAAAAGGGCCGCCAGACCCTGCTGAAGCAACTGGCCGAGGAAACCCGCACGATGGTGTTCTATGAGTCGCCATTCAGGCTGGTAAAGACGCTGGAGCAGTTTATCCAGTACTTCGGAGCTGGAAGGGAATGCTCCGTCGCACGGGAGATTTCCAAGATACACGAAGAACACGTCAGGGGCACCCTTGAAGAAGTTGCCGGGTGGTTCCGCGCACACGAGCCCAAAGGCGAGATAGTAATTGTAGTTGCCGGTCTCGGCAACAGAAAAAACAGAGGACGAGAGACAGAGGAGAGAGACAATGAAACAGAAAGGATCCAGCGGTAAATTCTCAGCCGCATTCAAGACAGGAGCAATCTCACTTGCATTTTTGATTATAGGTTACCAGGCCGCGCTGTTCATACATCAGGCGTCGGTCGAGGCCATCGTGGCGCAGGAGGGCAACGCAGGTCATTCCCGGCCTTCTTCTGGTCATTCCCGGCAGGAGGATTCACGTCATTACCGGCAGGAGGATTCACGTCATTCCCGGCAGGGACCGGGAATCTCAGATGGCCGGTCAGAGCCGGCCATGACGGATGAGTCTGCCAAGGCCTCCTCCCGGACCTCCGCCGTCAGGGAGGAGGTCGTGGAGAAATACGCCCGGCGCAGCTATGAATCCTTCCCCTTCGACCCCAATACGGCCACCCTGGAAGACCTCCAGCGGCTGGGATTCAGCCTCAAGCAGGCACAGAGCATCCTCAACTACCGCCAGGCGGGAGGACGCTTCCACCGCCCGTCAGACTTTGCCAAATCCTTCGTTGTGGCAGATTCAGTATATCGGCGTCTGGAACCTTTCATCCGGATTCCGTCGCTGGACATAAACGCCGCCGACTCCACCGCATTCGACCAGCTGCCCGGCATCGGCCCGTACTATGCCGCCAAGATGGTGGAATACAGAGAGGAGCTGCAGGGGTATTCATTCCCTGAGCAGCTGCTGGATATCTGGAATTTCGGGCAGGAGAGACTTGACGGCCTGATTGACCTCATAGAAGTGGGCGACAGCGCGCCATATCCCCTATGGACCTTGTCCGAAGAAGAACTACAGGAGCACCCGTACCTGGACAGGCACTCGGCGCACGCAATAATCCTGTTCAGGGAAAACAGCCCCAAGGAACAATGGACAGTGGAGAATCTTTTGAAAGCAGGTATACTGGACGCAGAAAAAGGACCCAAACTGGCCCGATGCCGGATAGCTAGTCCATAACGGGGATTATCACGGCAAGCTTGTTAGCCTGGTTCCAGAGCCATATCTTTCCGTGCTCTACCTTTACAGTATTGAAACTCAGATTCTTAAGGTCTCTGGTGTAGTCCGGTCCCGTCCAGGTTATGCTTCCAGTAACCTGGTCGTCCTTGGAAGTGGGAATCTTGGAGAGGGTAACTATGAAATAGTCCGACATATTGTCAGTGCTGACCCTGAACTCCCGCTTGGCGTCGTTGTAGCCCAGCTGACAGGTAAAAGGGTCGTACTCGAACACCTTTTCCCTGTTCACAGTAAGGGAAATGGTATCAGACTCCAGAAAGTCCCTGTCATACCCGTTCCTGCCGTGGCAGCAGACAACAGATAATGCGACAACGACGCAGAGCAATATGTTCAGTACTTTTCTCATTTGTAATTAACCTGTTTGGTTATGATTTCCCTGGAACCGTCTTCATAGTTCACCACCGCTTTCAGCAGGCCGCCCTTGAGGAAATGATAGTACCCGTCAGGGCCGCAGCTTATGGGTTTCCCGTCCAGGGTCCAGCTAACTGACAACACTCCCGGTACGTTATATACCCTGAGCGGAATCTTGGACGAAGCCGTGAAATATCCCGTGATGGTCCTGTAAGTGTCGTTCAGATAAATATACGGATATCCGTTGTAAGCCTTGGTGGTGAATGAGGATGAAACGGAGGTGTCCACGTCAGCGTCTACGTCGTAAGAAAGGGTGAAGGTGTATTTGGTCCTGGGCTTGAGACCTTCGAAAGTATACGAATACTTGCCGCTCTCATAAGGAGGCACCAAATAGGTGAATGTCTCGTCCGGAGTCTCCAGCTCGAGCTTGGCTGTCACGTCCTTGAATGCATTCAGGTCTGTATGCCAGTTAAGTATGAAGGCGTCCTGGTGAACATCCTGCACATCCATCACGATAGGACCGGCTACGGTGAAAGTGATGGAAGTACCGCTCTTCTTAATGTTCATCAGGGACAATGGCGAAGGCTGGCCGTCCCTGAACTTGAATGGTTGGAGAGAGGTCGCGGAGAACTCGTTCAGGTTGCTGTTGGGGAAGAAAATCTCTGATATGTTGTTTGCCGCAGGATATGCCTCCAGAAGATCCGCACACTGGTATGCCGGATTGTTGTTCACCTCGTTGAAGACCCATCTCTGGGCAGCGGACAGGATCCTGTCCTGTTGCTGGGAGTATCCGGCGGCATTCACGGACCTGTCCACGTGATAAATCAGCAGGCCGCTGCCTACAAACCCGCCATAGCTGCCCATATACTGGTCCCATCCGCTTGCCGCCCTGCACTCGAAAAGGAAATACTCCCCTGGATTGTCAGTGTCCATACGCAGGAAGCGCTTCTTCTCGGAAAGTGGCCTCAGCACATAGTCACCTACTGCCAAAACTTCAGGCTCTATTATTCCCAGCTGGTCCAGCTCTATGGCGTTGAGACAGGGAGGAGTATTGGTGTTGTCGTTATAGCATCCGCCGTCCATAAGAGAAGTGCTGTACCAGAGGCCCTCGGAATAGCCGCCGCTGGCCTCATAGTCGGAGTCGTACATATCCTGGAGGCCCAGCTCGTGGCCGAATTCGTGACATACGGGGCCTATTCCGGTAAAGATGGCCCTGCCGGTATTCTCGCTTGAAATGAGTTCAGAAGAGGAGGCGTAGCTGCTGAAAGTCTTCTCCTGGGTGCTGATGCTGAGAGCAGACATCCTATGAGGCCAGATATGGTCGTCGTCGGCGCTGCCGTCGCTGGGGTTTCCTCCCGCGTAAAGCATGAACAGGGACTCTATCTGTGAGAAATCCACCTGGTCGTCCAGCAGGTTCACGGCTTCCTGGACAGCCTCCTGCGGCCTTCTGTCAATGCCGTCAGCGTCATCCTCCCCGTAATATGCGTATCCCTTGGAGACGGTAACCACAGGCGCCAGCTGGAAAATGATGTCCATCTTCTCGCCTACCTGGTCGTCGTAATACCGCTTTGCATTTGTGAGGAGAGCCTCCATATCGGAGGTCTGGAACTTGAACTCGAGGTCCTGGAACTGGACCGGCATCACCAGAACCATCTTGCTGGCGTCTTCTTCCCGCTCATCTGCGCGCGTGCGAGACTTCATCATAAGGCGCAGACGATTCTGCTTTGCCGCCTTTGAGACTATGCTTACCGGGACGGAGTGACTCGACGAGATGATGTCCTGCGGCGCAGGCTTCCCGGCAATGAAGTCCGTAGATTCCACTTTGCCTGAAGCATCCAGCCTGGCATAACGGTAAAAGCCGTCCCGGCCAATCTTTATGGCGGAGCCGTCCTGTGTATATACCAAATGGGAGTATTCGTCACCTACGATCCTGACCTTGAGGACGGAACCGTCCGGCTGGGCAAGGCGCAGCACTCCCCTCTTTGCGGGGACGGCGCTTGCTGCAGCACAGAGGCACATCAGCAGGACTGCTGTCAGGACAGGTTTAAATCTCATCTTACACGCACTTATTTGCTATACCAAAAATAGCAATAATCGTACAAAAAGCAAAAGGCCGGCGCCATCACGGCTGCCGACCTTTAGACGTGTACTAAAACCTAAACCTACTCTATTGATGCAGTCGGTTTTAGAAACGTTGCATACTTGTAAAAAAAAAATTACTTCTTAGCTTCCTCAACAGAAACCTTGCGGAATTCCTTAAGGTCTTTCATGAGGGCAAGAGCAGCCTTACGGGCGCGAGCGCCAGCAGCTTTGTTTCCCTTAACTACCTGAGCCTCAGCGTTTACCTCAAAAGCTGCGATCTCTTCTTTGATTTTAGCTACAAGTTTTTTCATAAAACAAATTATTTAATGGTTTTCGATAGATTTCTTTTCCAACTTGCAATATATGAAATCGTTACAAAAAAAACAACAAGATTTTTGCAAAAACCTTAAATATTTGCTTTTCCGGGCCTAATATTCAGCGTGTTCATCGCAAAGTCGGCTCCCACGGTGCAGAATTCCCTTATTCCCTGCAACACTCTGGCCGCCATTTCCGGTATCTGAGCAAGTTCCTGGTCGGAAAGCCGGCCGAGGACATAGTCAATCTGCCCCCCCTGTTCGAAGTCCTTACCTATGCCCAGACGTATCCTGGCGTATTCCTTGGTTCCGAGACAGAGCTCTATGTGCTCGAGTCCGTTGTGACCTCCGGCACTTCCGCCTTTGCGCAGGCGCATAGTCCCGAATGGAAGATTGATGTCGTCGCAGATCACTATCAGGTTGGAAAGGGGTATCTTGTACTTTCGCTGCCAGTAACGCACCGCATTCCCGCTCAGGTTCATATAGGTGGAGGGCTTGAGAAGATATATCTTGCGACCCTTGTAGGACATCTGGGCAGTTGAACCGTACCTGCCCGGAGAAAAAACGATACCGGACTCCTGTGCCCAGGAATCCAGTATCATAAAGCCCATGTTGTGCCTTGTGAGGGCATACTCCGGCCCGATGTTTCCGAGACCCGCGACCAAAAAGTTCACGGAGTCCCCATCGGACTTATTCCGGCGCCCGAACAACATGATTACTCGGTTGCCTCAGCTGCTGCGGCAGCGGCAGAGTTACGTGTGCTCTTGACCATGCATACGACGGTTCCCTTGTTGGAAACGATGTTGATGCCGTCGAACTGGAGGTCAGCTGCGCGGATAGCCTTGTCAAGGCCAAGGTTGGTGATATCTATCGGAAGCTCGTCTGGAATAGCGTCCATAAGACCGCTGACGCGAAGCGTGCGGCTCCTCTGGATGAACTTACCACCCTGGCGTACACCGATGGAGTGTCCGGTAATTGCCACGGGAACATCAATTGCAACCGGCTTGTCAGCGGTAACTGCAAGGAAATCTACGTGAAGGCAGTCGTCTGAAATCGGATGGAACTGAAGCTCGTGAAGAACTGCCGTGAATGCCTGTCCGTTGTCCAGTGCAAGGTCTACGATGAATGAAGCAGGGGTATTGGTAAGACCCTTGAGCTCCTTGGCGTCAACTGTGAAAAGTACGTTGTTTACTCCGTTTCCGTAAAGATTGCAAGGAACGAGTCCCTGACGGCGGAAAGCCTTGATGGCGGCTTTGTTTGAGACCTGGCGAACCTGGCCCTTAAGTGAAAAATGCTGCATTTCAAAAAGTTTTAAAAAGTGTTACTCATCCCCAGTCAGGCCGGGGACCCATTGCACCAAAAAGCCTCGGGGCTTTTGTTAATGCGGGCGCAAATTTAGGAAAAATAATTTATTGCACAAGGCCTGTGGCCTTATTCCAGGCCAATGACTTGTAATAATTGTCAAGATAGTCGCTTCCGTTGCACGGAAGGTACATGCTGAAACCAGAATAAGTCTCTATTTTGAAACCGCTGCCTCCCCCGGTTTTGTAAAGAAGGAATGTGGGAGTGGCCGCTTTGTAAAGGATGCAGGCGTCAACTGCGTTCTTCAAATTGTTCTTCTCAGTATCGGAAATTCCTGCCTTTACAAATATGTCTTCAAGGTCATAGAACCAGTGGTGGTAGGAACGGTAATACTGCTGGACCTCGGAAGGGTTGACCCCCGCAAGGTCTATGCGGTATGCAGAAACAAGATCCTTGCAGAGAGAAGCCAGCCTGTCCATCTTGGTGCAGTCCACCAGGGTGATGGTGGCCGAACGAAGGTACTGGTCAGTCTGCTTGTCATACTTGTCGAAATAGTCCCTGCAGGCGCTGTAGACGTCGGATTCTCTCTCCAGAAGCTGGGAGGCTATGGTCTCGTACCTGAAGCCGTACTCGAGAATCTCGGCAGGCGAGAACGCTATTTTGTCGCAGACGCCGCGCAGTTCGTAAGCCACCTCTACGCATCCCATAAGGCAGGCGTCGAAAATAAGGTAATCCAGGTGCATGGGGATGCTGGAAGCGAAATCGGAAAGGCTTAACTCGTAGGAGATCTTGGTGCCCTCGTACTTGGTATCTTCCTCACCTATGGACTTGACCTGCGGGGCGCCCTCATCCTGTTCGGGCTCGTAATAGAGCACGGCCCCCTCCGGCAGAGGGATCTCCCTCCTTGGAGCCAGCCAGGTGGCATCGGAGCCGCCTGAAGACTTGGACTTTGGATTGTTGTAGAATCCCTCAGGGAGCCATCCCGTAGCGTGTGAAGAAAAGACCATCCCGTAATGCTCAGACTTGAAGTTGTCCTTAACATATCCCAGGACTTCCTTCATCACGGAGGGCTGGGTAAGGAACTTACCAGCCTCAACGGTCTTTATGGTGTCTGCCACGACTCCCTTTTTTTTGTCTTTATACAACCTTATTATATAGGGATTTGTATTGGGCTCATATTTCAGGTATCCGGCTGCAGCGTGGCTGATTACCACCAGCGCCCTGCTGTCTTTCTTGCCAGGAATGTAACCGGACTTGAGTTCCTCTATATTCTCCAGCATACTGCTGTTGAGCGAGTTGCATCCGGCGGAATACAGAATCATAACCCTGTCAAAACTCTTCTTTTTGTCAGGATTGAACCAGCCCTCGCAGGAAACTGCAAGCAAGGCTGCCAGCAGGATAATTAAGAATCTTCCCTTCATTTCTATCCACAAATATACAATTATTATACTAAATTTGCAGACTAACAAGTTTAACGCTATTCAGATATGAAGAATTTTGTACAGGAACTTATGTGGAGAGGGATGATCCACGACATTATGCCGGGCACCGAGGAAGAACTGATGAAAGGCCCTGCCGCTGCATACGTGGGAATAGACCCCACCGGGGATTCCCTTCACATAGGCCACCTTGTCAGCATAATGATACTCAAGCACTTCCAGGCCTGCGGACACAAGCCCGTAGCCCTTGTGGGAGGTGCTACTGGAATGATTGGAGACCCTTCCATGAAGAGTCAGGAGAGAAACCTGCTGGACGAGGAAACCCTCGCCCACAACGTAGAGTGCATAAAGGCTCAGCTGGGACGATTCCTGGACTTCGACTCTGACGCCCCCAACAAGGCAGTGCTGGTGAACAACTATGACTGGATGAAAGACTACACTTTCATCAACTTTACCCGCGACATAGGCAAGCTCATCACAGTCAACTATATGATGAGCAAGGACTCCGTGAAGAAGCGCCTCAGCCGAGACTCCTCCGAGGGAATGTCCTTCACAGAGTTCACATACCAGCTTCTCCAGGGCTATGATTTCCTCTGGCTCTACCAGCATCGCGACGTCCACCTGCAGCTCGG
>JAFRXC010000086.1 GCA_017437825.1 Bacteroidales bacterium | reverse complement strand
CTATATCAACAACCTTTCCACCGCATACAACCTCGGTTTTGCAGTAGCCTGCGTATCCCTCATCTTCTCGATGGCAATTTACTTCGGCTTCCGCTCCTGGTTCAAGCATACCGACGTAAATGCCAAGCAGGCCGCAGCCTCTAACGAGAATGTAGTGGAACTCACTCCCAAGCAGACCAAAGACCGCATCGTGGCTCTCTGCTTCGTATTCGCAGTGGTAATCTTCTTCTGGATGGCTTTCCACCAGAACGGCTCCTCACTGACTTACTTCGCGCGTGACTACACCCAGGATACCGTTTCCGGCCCTCTGCGCATCGGTTTCAACATCTGGCCTCTGTTCCTGATTGCAGTATCGGTATACACCCTTTTCGGAATATTCCAGTCAGAAACCGCAAAAGCCAAGACAATAAACGCCGTGATTACAGTCCTGCTTTGGGGAGGCGCTTACGCCATCTACGCCGGAATGGATTCCATCCTGCACATCCTTCCCCAGCAGTTCCAGCAGTTCAACCCGTTCTTCGTGGTTGCCCTCACCCCGGTATCTATGGCGCTGTTCGGAGCCCTTGCAAAGAAAGGCAAGTAGCCTTCCGCACCTAAGAAAATCGGTCTTGGAATGTTCGTGGCCGCGATAGGCTACCTCATAATGCTCGCCGCATCCAACGGCCAGCCGGCTCCTTCCGCCCTCAAGGCAGTCGGAGGCGTTTCCCCTGACCCGGTAGTTCCTACATACCTTATCGGCACCTACCTGATCCTCACCTTCGCAGAACTTCTGCTTTCTCCTATGGGCATCTCCTTCGTATCGAAGGTCGCTCCTCCCAAGTACAAAGGCCTTATGATGGGCTTCTGGTTTGCCGCAACCGCTATCGGCAATTACCTGAGTTCCATCCCATCTATGCTTTGGGACAGAGTTCCGCTGTGGGTCAACTGGACAGTCCTTATGGCTCTCTGCGTCATCTCCGGACTGGTGATGTTCGCATTCCTCAAGAAACTGGAAGCCGCAACTGAAAGCTGATGGGCCTGCTGCTACTGTTCATCCTTGGAGCTCTCGCCATATCGGCCCTCTGCTCCATACTTGAAGCTTCCCTTCTCTCCACTCCCCTGTCGTTCATAACGATGAGGGAGGAGGAGGGTTACAAGGGTGCCTCCAGGTTCAAGGAATACAAGCAGGACTCCAACCGCCCCATCGCCGCCATCCTGAGCCTCAACACCATAGCCAATACAATTGGCGCGGCCGGCGTGGGAAGGCAGGCCACGCTGCTCTTCGGCAGCTCCTGGTTCGGCGTGGTGAGCGCCATAATGACAATCCTGATCCTCATTTTCGCCGAGATCATTCCCAAGTCAATAGGCGCGCATTACTGGAGGCGCCTGATGGGTTTCACAGGCAGTTGCATAAGCGTCCTTCTGGTTCTTATGTGGCCTTTCGTGAAGGTGATGGAATGGATTTCGGGAATGCTGGTTCCGGACCCTGAAGAAGCCGCCATCTCCCGCGAGGAAGTGAGCGCCATAGCCAACGTGGCAGAGGAGGAAGAGGTTTTGGACGAAGACGAGAACACCATAATCCAGAACCTCATAAAGATGGACGACATCCCCGCTTACGAGGCAATGACACCCCGCGTGGTATGCGCCATAGCCCCGGAATCGATGACCGTGAAAGCCTTCTACAAGAGCAAGGATTACAGGCCGTTCAGCCGCATCCCGGTATACGACAAGAGCGACGAATACATCACGGGCTACATCCTCCGCTCCGACGCCCTGCAGCTTCTGGCTGACGACAAATTCGACCGTACGCTTTCAAGCATACGCCGCGACATAGACCTTTTCAACGAAGAAACTCCCCTTGGCGACATCTGGGACGCCATGCTCCAGAAAAAGGAGCAGATTGCCTGCATCATAAACGAATACGGCTCATTCCAGGGCATCCTCACCCTAGAAGACATCATAGAGACCTTGCTGGAGCGTGAAATAGTTGACGAGAACGACACCGTTCCCAATATGCAGGCCCTGGCCAAGGAAATCTGGGAGATGCAGCAGAAACGCCGCAAATAACCTTCCCCTTTTATCACCCCTCTGCAGCAAGCGCCGCCTCAATGAGGCGCACGTCGGTGCAGTCTTTCAGAAGCACTGTCTTGTCTGAATCCAATAGATAAAGGCTGGGTATGGCCTTAAGGTCATACAGGCCTGAAGCGTGAAGAGTGCTGCCGGGATCCCTTGCATTAATCCAGTCAGAAGGAATCTCATCCTTGTACGACTGCCATAATTCGATGTCTTCGTCCGGATAAAGCGCAATTACTGCAAGTTTGCGTTTGCGCACCAAATCCGTTATCAGGGACGAAGCTGCCATCTTTTCCCTGATCTCCCGGCACATATTGCATCCGGGATTGCTGAAGAATACAAGAGTATAAGGAGCCTTTATGCCATACAAGCTGCCGGGACGGTTCTGTATGGTAAGGTAGCTGAAGTCCTCGGCAGGCGTTCCAGGACGGTTCCTGGACACTAGTTCGGCCGTCCAGGCCGCCTCTTCGCGGGACTCGTCATCCACCAGCGGGCTGCTGGAGATTGCGTCCAGCACGGTCAGATACAAGTCGTCATTGCGGAGCGGAGAGTTGGGGTCGAAGAACATCATACGGCCTATCCCGCTGAAGAGGGCAAGCATAGGCGCGTTCTGCGAGGCTTTTTCCATCAGCGCCGTCATCTGCGCCACGCCGCCATCCGGCTGCTCTTGCAGCAAAGCGGCATAATTGACGAACAAGTTGCGGAACGCGGTGCTGTCAATCCTTTCGGGGATGCTGGTGTCAGAGAAATCCATATTGTCCCAGAAATGCCTGCACAGGAAATCGCGCTGACCGGCAGGATCCATCATGACGGGAGGATTGGGTATTTCCAGCGTGTATGCTGCTGGACTGGATTCGACTTTCTTGCTCCTCTGGTTGACACAGGAGGCGCAAAGCAGGCTCAAGGCCGCGACGGCTATATAAAAAGTTCTCACAGAGCAAAGATACTGAATCTTTTGCTCTGTGAGAAAACTAAAAGTCAAATTCTATTGAACTAGAACAGGAAGGTTACGCCGAAACGGATGTCAGCGCTGTTAGCCTTTACGTTGTCGCTCTGATACCTGTTGGTAAGACCGTAGTCATAACCAACTGTGAACCTTACGGCTTCCATTGCATCGAGACCAATGCCACCACCTACTGTTACGTTGAACGGCCTTAAGAAACTATCATAGTTGTCAACTTTGAAGCCACCGACCTCACTCTTGGATGAGAGTCCGTAGTAGAATGTAGGGCCTGCGAAGAAGAATGCCTTGAGGTCTCCGGTGTTGAACACGTTGAGTTTGGCAAAAACAGGAACTCCTATGGTATGGTTTGAAGTTTTACCATCAAAGAAGACGAGGTCTTTCTGACCGCCGGTATAAACATACCTGAGGCCTGCAACTACGCCGAAAGCGCTGCTGAAGTCAAGGTCAGCAGTTGCCTGAACGTAACCTCCGTTCAAAGCGTCGCCGTCACCGTTTTGCTTGATGGAAGAATTGATGAAACCTCCACCTACACCAAATCTCTGTGCCGATGCACCGATGCAGCTCAAAAGAAGGATTGCTGCTACAAGAATTTTCTTCATTTTAAGAATGTTTTGGTTAAACTTATTGTTGCAAATATAGCACTTATTTTTGTAAATAGAAAAATAGTATATTTGCGGTGTTATGAGAAAATTGTACCTAACTTTACTTGCAGCCGTACTTTTTGCAGGCTGCGCCAAAATTTCTGACATCACTACCATCAACGGATCCTATGCTTCGGCAGAAGACGCGCCGGAGTCCGTGTACCTCTCAATCCCTGAAATGCAGATACAGCAGATGGTGGAAGTGAAAGACGGAAAATTCACCGTAGAAGTCCCTACCGACATCACCACTGTCGCATCACTGGTTTCTAATATGGACGCAGTGGAATTCGTCCCTGACGGAACTGTCCTCAGCATAACTTTCGACGAATCTGAAGCAACGATCACATCCAACAAGCCCAAGATATCCACCCAGGCCAAATACGACAGCTTCATAAAGGGAGCCAACGACCTTATGGCAATGGAGAGCATCCTTACGGAGCAGGACCTTGAAGACCGGTTTATGGATTACTGCCTGAAGGCCTTAGAGGAGAATCCTGACAATGCAGTAGGCGTGTCAGCCATCACAAACGTCTACTATATGCTTCCCCAGGACGAACTGGAGAAGGCTGTAAACCATCTTAGCGACCAGGTTAAGGAGAAGGACGCAATCAAGGACATCCTGAAGAGCCTTTCCGCCCAGAAGAACACTTCTGAAGGCCAGAAGTTCACTGATTTCACCGTTGTCCAGGATCCTGAGAATCCGGATGCAAGCACAGTCAAGTTCTCTGACTACATTGGCAAGGGCAATTATATGCTGGTAGATTTCTGGGCCAGCTGGTGCGGTCCCTGCATCCGCGAGATTCCCAATATCATAAACGTATACGACAAGTATGCTGGCGATAAGTTCGACATCCTGAGCGTAGCGGTATGGGACGAGTTGTCCGAGACTAAAAGGATGGCCAACAACCTTGGCATCAAGTGGAACCAGATAGTGAACGCCGGCAGCATCCCTACTGACCTGTACGGCATCGACGGCATTCCGCACATCATCCTTTTCGGTCCTGACGGCACCATCCTCAAGAGGAGTCTCCGCGGTGACGACATCGAGGCCGAAATCGCCAAATACGTCTCCGCACGCTAAGTGCTTGCCACGGAAGAACCCTGGTATTAAAAGTGAAATAAAAAGAGGCTTAACGCCCAAATCACTTTTAATACCAGGGTTCTTCCGTGGTTGACTGTCTCCGGTCAGCCAACTACTGGTACTGGAGCATTATGCGGTCGTGGTTCTTCTTGAGCTCGGAGACATTGTCAAGAACCATCGTGGGGTTCTCGTCCGGGTTGAAGGGCTCCCACTTGGGGAGTGCCTTGCAGTTGGGATCTCCTGTCTTGATGAAAGCGATCCAAGCAGAACTAACGGCGTCGGCAACTTTGTAGGCCTCAGGAGTTCCTCCGGTCATCTCCCTCTGGTTGGCAATGTTGTTGAACATGAACGGAAGCTCCATTCCGTGACAGGCAGAAAGCGCATAGTCGTTGACTGCAGATTTCCACGCAAACAGGTATACGTAAGCGTTAGCGCCTCCCTGAGCATATTTGGCAGCAGCCTGCTTGATGACATTTCCACGAGTGCGGAAGTCTGTGTAAACCAGTTCCTTGGGCTCCTGGCCAGGATAAACTGTCTCAAAATCTTTCAGATACTCCTGATACCTCTCAGGTCCGAGCCTGGGCTCCAGGCGCGTCTTTACCTGGTCCATATTCAGGACTACGTTGTTGGTATATGTGAACTCGTTCAGGTTTGAGCCGATGAGCATAGGAACGTCCTTGCTGCATTCCGCTCCCATAGGGTCGAAAGGATGCTGGATGAGATACTTGCCGTCCACAACGGGAGAGAAGTTTCCTCCCACCCTGCGGGTGGCGCGGCTGCCGGCCGCTGCAATCTCGTCGTATGAGAACTTGCTGAGATCCACGTCCGGACCTGGTTTCAGGCCCAGTTCCTCAACCACTGCGATACCGAGGGCCTTGCTCTGGGCAGGGTCCTGCTGACGCAGGGTGGAGCCGCTCTGGACGATAGCCCTGTGGAAAAGTCCCTTGGCAGAAGGCATTGCCATAAGGGTGGAGGTCTTTCCTCCACCGCCGCTCTGGCCGCCGATGGTCACGCATCCGGGATCGCCGCCGAAGGACTCGATATTGTTGTGGATCCACTCCAGAGCCTTTACCAGGTCCTGCTGTCCGAGGTTTACGGACTCGGCATACTTTCCACCCAGGGCAGTAAGGTCTATGTAACCCAGGATGTTGAGACGGTGGTTTACGGTAACTACCACAATGTCTCCTTTCTCAGCAAGGGCGCGGCCTTCCTGCGCGGGAAGGAATATGGCGGATCCGGAATTGTATCCGCCGCCGTGGAACCATACGAAGACAGCCCTTTTCTTGCCGTCGAGGGCGGGAGTCCAGACGTTAAGCCTGAGGCAGTCCTCGGACATCTTCTCGTTCTTGAACTCGAAGCCGAAGTCATAGTCGGACGGGTTTCCGCCCCACCTCATATTCTGGCTCTGCATTGCCTGGGGGCCATAGGTCTGGGTCTTCAGCACGGTATCCCACCTGGTGGGATCCTGAGGAGGCATGAAGCGCTCGGCCTTGGCATACGGAACTCCCTTGAAGGTGTAGATTCCGCCGTCATTGTATCCCATTATACGGCCGGATGTAGTCCTGACTATGCAGTCGTCTCCAGTGGTAAGAGGGCCTTTGGCGCTGTTGGCGGTGCCGCCCTGGTTGCCGGCGCAGCCGCATAACAGAAGCGCGGCGCCTGCAGCGATAATCAATAACTTTTTCATCTCTGATATGTTTTAATAACTATTGTTGCTGCTTGACTGAGTAAGCATGTATCAATGCGTATACCTCCTGTACAAGTTTGCCGTCAAGGCCTGATTCAGCGGCGCGGGAAAGCACGTCCTCCAACACCACGTCCCAGCGTTCTGCCTGCAGGATGGAAATGTTGTTTTCCTTCTTGAGCTGCCCTATCCGCCTGCTGATGTCCATCCTCCGGGCGAGGGCGTCCACCAAGTCGGCATCCACCGCATCTATCTGAGCCCTGAGGGCCGATATCCCCGCCCTGAACTTCTCGTCGGCGGAGTCTGCCATACGCACTACAAGGGACTGGAGCAAGGCCGTCAGCTGGCTGGGCGTCAGCTGCTGCGCCGCGTCGCTGAGAGCCTTGGCCGGCTCCGGGTGGCACTCTATCATAAGGCCGTCAAGGCCCAGGTCCATCGCCATCTGGGCTATTTCAGGAACCAGCGCCCGGTCTCCGGCTATGTGGCTGGGGTCGCATATGATGGGCACGTCCGGCAGTTCGTGCCTGATTCCCAACAGCACCTGCCACATAGGGTCGTTGCGGTACCTGCCTTTTTCCCTGGAGACAAAACCCCTGTGAACCAGAATAATGTCCTCTATGCCGACCGAACGCATACGTTCCACGGCTCCTATCCAAAGCCCGGTATCGGGAGCGACGGGATTCTTGAGCAGGACCCTGGCGCCGCTGCCCTTCAGCGCGTCGGCTATTTCCTGGACGAGGAAAGGATTGATGGTAGTGCGGGCTCCAAGCCACATATTGCGTATACCGTATTGCAGGCAGAGTTTGACGTGCGTGGCATTTGCAACCTCCGTTACCACCTCCATGCCGTGCTTCTGACGGACTTCTGCGAGCCACTCGAGAGCGGGCTCCCCTATCCCTTCGAAACAGCCGGGATGAGTCCTGGGCTTCCATACCCCGGCACGGAACATATCTGCTCCCGCCGCTTTAACGGCAGAGGCGGTATCCAGCACTTGCTCCCTGCTTTCTGCACTACATGGTCCTGCAATAAGTATCTTATTCATTTTTCACAGTATAAAAGTCTATCATCCGGGATATTGCCCTCTGGCATACGGGGCAGAAAACCGGATGGGTGTTGGTATTCATCCTGCAGTTTGAGGAGGGACGCCAGACTCCCTTGGACTGGTAACCTCCCCCTTCGAACAGGCCCACGTCAGGCAGGTCCATCAGGTCTTCCCATTTGGAAGAGAAATCTGCCATCGTGGTTATATTTGGTTCCCAGGGCTCTGTGCCCGGGTAATAGTATTCTGTATACTGGTCGTCATAATAGTACTCGTCGGCAAGCCCGGCAAAACTGTGGCCGAATTCGTGTACCACCACAGGAGCAAAGTTGGAATGATGCGCAGCCGTGAGTTCATACGAATTGTATATTCCACCGCCTCCGTATGTCTTGGAGTTGGCCAGGATTATGATATGCTCGTACGGAAGCCCGGCCAACAGGTCGTGGAGCTTGAATAGCTGGAGTGTGGTGAGATACCTGTCGGAATAGAACGTGTCGAAATGGGAAGACACCGCGGTGTCCTTCCAATCCCCTTCCCGAGGCACGCTCACTCCCCTGTCGTTGGAAGGTATAAGGACGGCGTAGACGTTGAACGAGTCCTGACGGCTTCCGAACGGCTCGTGAGAAATGAAGGACTGCCAGGCTTTGGCGCAGTCTTCCAGGAAAACGTCCATCTGGAAGGCGTCGTAGCCTTCCGGAACCATTACGATGTCTATGCAGTCTTCAAATGAGCCTCCGCGATGGATGTCAACTGTCTGCGGCGGCTGAATTCCTATGGGACGTATGAGTATGTCGGAGGGATCGACAGGATGTGTGAGGGAGGCTGCCGGCGCTCCCTTGAAATCGTAAAGCTCAACCGTTATATTGACCGGGGCCGCGGGCATAGGAAGCAGGAACACGTTCTGGAAGGCCCTGGCCGTGCGTGTGGCTTCCTCCGTAGCCTGCCACTCCTGGAAGAGAGTGCTGAAAGACATACGATAGAGCACCCTGCCGCTGGCCGCATCGGTCATACAGATCTGACCGTTGCCCCTGAGGGGGACCTCGTCCATATTGACGCGCCTTCCTGCCCAGGTGTCGAAACTGCTGAGGGAAGACACCGCTATCTGGGCCGTCTTGTCAGTACCGCTGAATATGTAGTCTACGCGAAGAGTCCTGTCCCAGGGCTGTGCTACGGCTCCCAGGGCTGCAACCAAAGCTATCAAGGTAAGCAGGAATCTTCTCATAGGTTAAAAAACAAATGACAGTTTAGTGCATACGGCGCCGGAAAACGGATCAACAGACGGTACTAGCGACAGTTGCGCTTCCCGGGGCATTTCCCATCCAAAGAGTCTCTTTATCGGGTGCACTGTGTTATAACCTATCTGGGCGCTGGCAACGCCTATCATGGCACCGGCGGCGGTGTCCCACCACCAGTGGCACTGATGTGCCACACGGCCGTACCCAACGGCCGTAGCCGCCACGTACGCCGCAAGTCCCCAACCCCAGCCGTATTCCATCCGGACCAATTCAGCTCCCGTAAATGCCGTTGCCGTGTGGCCGGAAGGGAAAGAATTGAACGCGGTGCCGTTGGGCCGCTCCTCCTTTATCAAAAGTTTCAGACCGTTGACCATGACCGTTTCTGCAAGGAAAGAAGTGGCCGTGGCTATGAGTATGTCCGGATAACCGTCTATGCTTCTTACCCCGACGAGATCAAGGCCAAGGTCCATTACCAGCGGAATGTACTGGACATAGTCTTCGTAATACCCAGTGTTCCTCTGCGCCCGCGCAGGCACGAGGAACAGGACAAGGACCAGTGCCAGTAATAACTTTTTCATTCAGAATATAGGTCTTGACTGTAGTCGAACAGGCAGTCGCAGTCCCGCAGCAACGGGTGGGCAGAGTCTTTTGCCGAAAGGATGACGTCCTGGGGAGGAATTCTCCAGTCTATCCCGAGGTCTGGGTCATTCCAGGCTATGGCTCCTTCCTGCCCGGGGGCATAATAGCGGTCGCATTTGTACTGGAAAACAGCCCTTTCCGAAAGGACTGAGAAACCGTGGGCGAAGCCGCGGGGAATAAACAGCTGGAGGCAGTTGTCGCCGGAAAGTTCCACGGCAACGTGTTTGCCGAAGGTGGGGCTTCCGCGGCGAATGTCCACGGCAATGTCCAGCACCACTCCTTCCACCACCCTGACCAGTTTGCCCTGGCTGGCATCTCCTTTCTGGAAATGCAGCCCGCGGAGCACCCCGTAGGACGATACGCTCTGGTTGTCCTGGACAAAGACTATCGGACGCACCAGGGCGTCGAACTCTTTCTGGGAGAAACTCTCGAAGAAGCAGCCCCTGGAGTCTGCGAACACTTTTGGCCGGAGAATCTCCACTCCGGGAATTGCGGTATGTATCAGTTCCATCATTTCAACCTTTCAATGCATTTTGCGAGGGAGTCTTTCCAATACGGGACATCCACCCCGAAGACTTCCTGTATCTTGCTTTTGTCCAGTACCGAATAATGCGGGCGGGCCACCTTGGAGGGGAACTCGGACGAACGCAGTGGAATCACCTTGCAGCTGCTGCCGTTCTGACGGGCAATCTCCCGGGCGAAGTCGAACCAGGATACTATTCCCTGGTTGGAATAGTGGTAAACCCCCGTGTGAATCAGCTTCCGGCCCTTGATGATATCCACTATGGCTGCGGCCAGGTCGGCTGCGTAGGTGGGGCTTCCCGTCTGGTCCGCCACCACGCCCACGCTCTCCCTGGAGGACATCAGCGCAGTCATCGTCTTCACAAAGTTCTTCCCGTACGGGGAGTAAAGCCACGATGTACGTATCACGATTGCCTTGCATCCGGAGGCCTCCACTTCGGACTCCCCTGCGAGCTTGGTGCGTCCGTATACGCCCAGCGGGTTCTTTGGGTCATCCTCTTTGTAAGGGACGCGGGCGTCGCCCCCGAACACGTAGTCAGTGGATATGTGGATGAGGACGGCGCCTGTCTTTGCCGCACAACGAGCCAGGTTGGCCACGGCGGCGCGGTTCAGAAGGTCCGCCCCCTGAGGATCGTCCTCCGCCTTGTCCACGTTGGTATAGGCGGCGCAGTTCACTATGACGTCCGCCTTGACGCGGGAGACGAATGCTTCCACCGCCTGCGCATCAGTGATGTCAAGCAGTTCCACCCCCTCATCAGGGAGCCGTACTATATCGGTGAAGACATACTTGTCGGGATCGCCGGTGGACAGATTGCGAAGCTCGGTTCCGAGTTGTCCGCAGGCACCTGTTACTATAATGTTCATCAATACAAATTTAATAAAAATACTCTTGTATGGGATATTTTACCTACTTTTGTTAAATAATCCGCCAGTAATGCCATCAACTGAAAAGCCAGCCATTTACCTTTTTACGGACGGAGCCGCAAGCGGCAATCCCGGGCCGGGAGGATACGGCGTGGTGCTCAAGTGCGGAGACCTGAGAAAGGAGATGTCCGGAGGGTTCGCCCTTACCACGAACAACCGTATGGAACTGCTTGCCGTCATCAAGGGGCTTGAGGCCATCCGTTGGGAAAATGCGGTAGTGGAAGTATGGAGCGACTCTTCTTACGTGGTCAAGGCCGTGAATGAAGGATGGCTGGACAAATGGGTGCTGAAAGACTTCAGGAAAGTCAAGAACCCGGACCTGTGGCAAAGGTTCCTGGAACTGTACCGCCGCCACCGTGTCACCTTCCACTGGCTGAAAGGACACGCCGGTCACCCCGAGAACGAGAGGTGCGACAAGCTGGCGGTGGCCGCATACCAGGCAGAAGGCCTCCCGGAAGATACCGGCTATCTGGCATCATTGGAAATGACAACTTAAAATAACAATCATAATGGCAAACAACAGACCCATAATAGTAGGAATAACCCAGGGAGACGGGAACGGAATCGGATACGAAGTAATCATCAAGGCACTTGCCGACCCACGCATCCTGGAATCGTTCACTCCGGTCATATACGGTTCGTCAAAGATATTCGGCTTCTACAAGAAGCTCATACACAACCTTGACCAGATGGACACCAACGTCATCACTTCTGCAAAGGACGCGCATCCCAGGCGCATAAACATTGTCAACTGCCTGCCGGACAACGTGTTTGTAGAGCCGGGCCAAC
This sequence comes from Bacteroidales bacterium, assembly GCA_017437825.1. GTDB lineage: Bacteria > Bacteroidota > Bacteroidia > Bacteroidales > UBA932 > Cryptobacteroides. Next base: position 8,286 of record JAFRXC010000086.1, on the reverse strand, counting down.
CTACACCCGAGGCCGCAAAGGGCGCTATGACCTCTCTTGAATGGGCGGTAAAGGACATCCGAAGGGGCGACATCGACGTCCTGGTCACCGCCCCCATCAACAAGAAAGCAATGGTGAACGAGGGATTCGGCTACACCGGACATACCGAGTATCTCCAGAGCGCATTCGGCGTCAAGGACATTGCAATGTTCATGGTGAGCCAGACAATGAAGGTGGGCGTGGTCACCGGCCACATCCCCCTGAAGGACGTTCCCTCCAGCATTACCCAGGAGAAGATAATCAGCAAGCTTCACCTGCTCAACGACTCCCTCAAGAGGGACTTCGGTGTCGATATGCCCAAGATTGCCGTGCTCAGCCTCAACCCGCACTGCGGCGACGGAGGCCTTCTCGGCGACGAGGAGCAGAACATCATCCGCCCTGCAGTTGAAGAGGCTGTGAACCAGGGAATCCTGGCCTTCGGCCCCTATTCTCCTGACGGATACTTCGGACTGGGAGAGTACAGCAAGTTCGACGCTACCCTGGCAATGTACCACGACCAGGGACTGGAGCCGTTCAAGGCCCTGTCATTCTCCGACGGAGTCAACTTCACGGCGGGCCTTCCAATAGTGCGCACCTCCCCCGACCACGGCACTGCATACGATATGGCAGGACGCGACGCGGCTGACCCTCTTTCTATGAGGGCGTCCATATTCACGGCCATAGACATATATCGCAACCGCGTCAAATACGACAGTCTTCTGAAGGGAAAAATGCAGGAAAGGAAACTGGAGGCGGAGGAAGACTCCTAGATCCAGTCCGGGAACTTTAACTTGCCTTCCAGATTAGAAATCTGGGAGGCTCTTTTTTGTACATATGAAGAGGGCTTGGCCGCGTTTCGCGTGAGCGGAGAGGGCAGGCAGGCGGTGATGAGGCAGGCCTCGCGCCTGGTAAGCTCAGACGCCTGCTTGCCGAAAAGCCTGTTGGCCGCGGCCTGGGCCCCGTAGATTCCACGGCCCATTTCGGCCACGTTCAGGTACACTTCCATTATGCGCTCCTTGCTCCACATCCACTCTATCAGCACGGTGAAGTAGGCCTCCATGGCCTTTCTGACCACCGAATTTGACGGGAACAGGAAGACGTTTCGAGCCGTCTGCTGGGAAATGGTGCTGGCTCCGCGAAGCCTCTTGCCGCTCTTGTATTCTTCGGTGGCTATCCGGATCTCTTTCCAGTCGAAGCCTTTGTGGGTGTCGAACAGGTTGTCCTCAGAAGCGATCACCGCCTTGACCATCTCCGGGGAGATGTCTTCCAGGCGAGTCCATTTCTTGTGCGTGCTGAAAGAATCGTCCTTGCGGTACTCTATGGAGCGGGATACCATCAGCGGAGTGACCAGCACTGGCATCCATTTGAGAATCAGCACCCAAAGGATGGAGATAGTCACCAGGATCAGCGGTATCTTCAACAGGAGAAGTCTGAGAAATCTTCCTTTCTTACTCATAATCAGTCAGCTTGAGCCTCATCTTGACGCTCTTGAAATCCCCGAAATCTTTCTCGCCTTCCGGCACGAAGCCCAGGGCCTTGTAAGCGTCTCCGTCCGACCATCGCGGGTCCGAGTATGTCATCACGTCATCCGGCCGGACTTGGGAAATGAACTCTTCAAGAATCTTGCCCATCCCTCCGACTACGCGCACATCCGGGAGAGAACAGTAGCGTATCCACTCGTAAGAGCGCACTTCCCTGCCGTTCTTCAGCCATCTGCGTGCCTGCGAGAAGCTGGCAGCTGCTACCATAGAGCCGGCGTCCGGCCCGGCCTCGGAGGCTCCCGTACGCCTCCTGACAAACAAGGCGTAATGATATCTGCCGGTGGTGTATCCCATCCGGTGGCAGCGCCCTATGAACTCTGACGCGGCAGCCTTGTCTATGCGGCGCACCTCGCAGTTGCGGGCATATACGGTACGAAGATCCAGGTTATCCATCAGCCAGCGCTTTGTCTACTGCCGGGGCCACCTGATCGTATGAATACCCCCTGCCCAGGGCGTATTTCAGGAGTTTCAGCTTTATCTGCGGATCGCCTTCGAGGGCCTTGCTCCTTGCCTGCACCAGGCGATACAGCTTGTCCTCTGCCTCTTCAGAGTCTATCTGACGGATGCCCTCCTCTATCGCCGCGTCAGGGAGGCCTTTGCCACGCAGCTTGAAGCGTATCTTCACCGGCCCCCAGCCTTCCAGGCGGGCCTTGTCTCGGGCGAAGGCCGCGGCGTACCGCGCATCGTCCACGTACTTGTCGGCCTTGAGAGAATCAAGGACCACCCTCGCCTTATCCTCGTCCCCGTCAAATGCCTTGAGAAGTTTTCGCAGGATGTCGGCACTGCACTGCTCGCTCCTGGAGCAGAGGGCCTGGAAACGGGTCAGCACACTTGAATCCATATCAGAAGTCATAGCCGAAACTGAGGTATCCTCCTATTCCCTTGTTGATGTCAGACCAATGGACAACGCCTTTGAGCGGGCCCAGATGGGTTTTATATGACAGTTCCAGGGCCGCGCCAAGAGCGGAAGGGCGTATTGTCTGGTAAAGGTCAGATACGAGGTCGCCGTCCTTGAGGGCCGCGAACTTGGCGGAGAAATACAGGTTCTTGGTCAACAGGGTGCGTAGTTCCACATCCACGACGACTGCATAATCCCCTATCAGCGCAGCGTTGGTGATTCCCGGGAACGGGATGCGGTGGTCTACGTACCTGCCAGGCATATATCCACCCAAAAAGTTCTTCTGATAAACGTTGTAGGGGCTGTTGTCGATCACCGCCCTGGCGTGGATTCCGGGAACGAATACTAAGTCTCCCCTGACCGGGATAATCTTATGGAAATCCAGGGACGCGATGTGGACGGGTGAGAAACTCGGGTCAGAAGATTTGTAGAATATGAACTCGTAGTTTGCCCCGATCTTTAATCCTTTTGTCGGATAGTAACCGTCGTCGCTGGTATCCAGCCGGAATACGCCGAAAGCGGAATTGTAGTTTCCGGAATAGAGGTTCATCGTGTCCCAGTCCACACGTGTACCGTCGTTTGTCAGCCAGGAGTTGACCTGATAGTACCTGTTGCGTGCGCCCAGGTTTATGCTGGCCTTCTTCCAGCTTATGTCGGAGAAATATACGTCTTCCCTATGTCCCCAGAATCCTATTCTGTAAAGGCTCTCGTCAGAATAGATTATGTCCGCTACGTTGGATTCCACCCTGGCCGATGCATTCAGGGTAGGGATGCCTGGAACATTCAGGCCGAAGTGGGTATCAAGGTATTTGTCCTGACCCACCCTGCCGGTGAACTCGATGGAGGGGCCTTTCAGGTTGAGGGTTCCGAAGCCCAGGTTGAAAATCAGGGAAACCAGTTCCTCGCTGTCTGCCCTGATGCCAAGACCCATCTGATGAACAGGACCTTTTTCGCAGTCGAATATGAGGCGGTACGGAGACTTGCTCCCGTGCAGCCTGTATGTGACCATATTGAAAGAGCCTGTAGCATAGATCATTGCCATGGCGTCCTCGATTTCTTCCCTTGAGACATAGTCTCCAGCCTTCATATCCAGTTTCTTAGCCAAGAAACGGGACTCGGGGTCGGTTATGCCGGTGAACTCAATGGTGTTTATCTGAACGTAATTCTCCCCTATGTCTATGGCCTTGGCATTATGCAGGCCCAGGTTTGCTCCAGCCACCTTTCCTTTAATCTCCTGTATACTCTCTTTCTCAGACTCAGCGGCCTGATAGCCACGCTTGATGATTTCGTCTATCGCGGCCTCGTCGAAACTGAGCATATTGTATCCTGCCAGGTCCGGCTTGATGAACACGTCCACGTTTTCCTTGTTCTTCTCGAAGGCCTCGCTTCCCAGCATTTCTATCATTGGCATAAGCATATTGCCAAGGTTGTTAATCTCTGTGAACGACCTGCCGGGATCTGAGAGTTCCACTCCTATTATGATGTCCGCCCCCATAGCACGTGCGATGTCGGTAGGGAAATTATTCCTGGTACCGCCGTCAATGAGCACCATTCCTTCATAGCGGACCGGATCGAAAAGGCCCGGAATGGACATAGTGGAGCGCAGCGCATCCACCAGAGGGCCGCTGGACCAGTTGTATGCCTTGCGGCTTACAAGGTCAGAGGCAACGCAGAAGAAAGGCCTGGGAAGGCCGGTGAATGGCTGATTGTCCTGATAGCCTACAGACAATGATGATATCTGGTTGGTTACGTTAAGGCCGGCAACGAATCCCACAGGAAGGCTGGTGGTGAAATTCCTGGGACCCTTTGTTGCATCTATGACACCTTCCATCGTGTCTTTTGAAATGCCCAGTCCACGTTCTTTCCTACGGGTGCCCATACTCATTGCGTCCGAGCCCTCCATCATTCTCTCGTAATCCCGTTTCAGGTAATGGAACGGCAGGCGGAGAGTATAAATTTCCCTGTACTTCTTAGTTTTATAGGAGATGTACTCCTTAGGGACGTCATCGCTCAGGATCTTAGCCCAATCCATCACTCTGAGGAGGGAATCGAGTTCCGATGCAGAATAGCCCAACGAATACAAGCCTCCCATCAGTCCACCCATACTGGTGCCTATCACCACGTCTATTGGAATGGAATTCTCTTCAAGATATTTCAAGACGCCGACGTGTGCCGCTCCCTTTGCGCCTCCTCCGCTAAGGACACGAGCGACAGTAGGACGGCTTTCAGAACGGCGGATGCCGTTCAGGTAGATCCTCATCTGCCTCAGAGCCAGGCTGTCGTCCTGGGGATTGACGCTCGAAGTGGCAAGCTGGGCACCCGATGATAATGGGAGCGTTAGCAAGAATGCTGCTGAAAGGAATAATTTCACTGAAGTTTTCATAAAGCTATAGAAGGGCTGCTGTTATGTTATCGTAATATTTCTTTGAGACGGGAATGCCCTGAGGGCGATCGGAACCTATATCGGCAAAGAAGAACCCGCCCGGCTCCTTGCGGATGAGCCTGACGTGGGCGGGATTGACTATGAATCCCCTATGGGTCCTGACGAAACCGGCTTTCTCACACAATGGTTCAACACTCTTGAGCGTATTGCGAAGCTGATATTTCTTCTCGACGCCATTTTCAGAAAAATGTATGATGACATAGTTCTCATTAGCCTCAAGATACATAAGGGACTCGGCGGAGGTGATGAACTTGAGCTGGTGACGGCTGTCATAGAACTTCAGGCGCGTCTCCGGCTCTGCAGTCGCAGCGTTGCGTACTTGTGAAAGGGCAAAGGCAAGCGTAAGTATAACATAAGGATAAATAAATATCGATCCAAGTGAAGAGAGCGACCGCCCGAGGAAAAGGAAGAAACTGTCTGTTCCCTTATCCATCAGCGTCAGGTACAGGGCTACGAAACTGGATATTACCACAGTTTCCAGGACGCACCACATAGCAAACCAGCCCAAAGTCATATCCATATGCTTGCGCAAAAGGAACAGGATGAGCCGGCTGAGCAACATTACCACGAAAATGATGGCAGTCACAATTGATATGTTGAATGAGAAAAGCGGTCTGCCGACAGTTTCTCCCGTGTGCATCAGGGAAACAAGATGCGACGGCTCGTACAGGAGCACGCTCAGGAGGAAGAATGCCGGAAGGCCGAACACATATAGCAGATGGGGTGTAAACCCATTCAAAGCCTTGGGATAAGAGTTCATATCTGTCACAAATTTTGATGTGACGAAAAAAGGCGCGCGCCTTTTTCGTCAATAATAATGCCCGTTTCGTCACAAAAATAATGTTTCTATCACAAAAAACAAACACTCGTGGCCATTGTTTTACCAGAATCGGCAATGAACATACCTTTGCTTCAGAAAAAAAAACTTACAGTTATGAAAACACCCGCTTGGACTAGACTGGACAACGCATCTATAATATATCCTTCTTGCAGGACTCGCAAGTATGCCACAATATTCCGCCTCACTGTCACTTTGGACGAGGAGGTATCGGAGCCTTTGCTTGGTGACGCCCTTCGCAATTGCATGAAACGATTCCCCGGATTCAGGTATACGCTGGACAAGGGACTCTTCTGGTGGTTCCTCCGCCGTCTGGAGAACGATCCGGTGACTGCTCCCCCGTTTGCTATGCGTCCTTTCAATTTCAGGAAGAACGGCGGATACCTCTTCAAGGCAGGATGCGACGGCCGGCGCATAATCATGGATTTTTTCCACGCACTCACCGACGGCACCGGAGCAATGACTTTCCTGATGAGCCTGACCGCCGAATATATAAGGCTGCGCTACGGTGTGGCAGTCCCTGCAGGGAAATGGGTGCTCGACCTGGAAGAAGAGCCTCTTAAAGAGGAGATGGAAGACAGTTTCGACCGCTTCTCCGGGACAAAGGGTTCACTGGACAAGGAAACCCGCGCATACCATCTTCACGGCACTGAAGAGCCGGCCGGCGTACTCAACAACATTAAAGTCAGTCTGCCTCTCGACAAGATGCAGGACTTGGCAAAAGAAAATGGATGCACCCTGACGGAACTTGTAACCTCAGTGATGCTCCTATCCCTGCAGGACGTACGCTCCCGCAAGCCCGTCATAGGAGACAGCCCTTTTCTCAAGGTAGAAGTTCCCGTGAACCTCAGACCTATGTTCGGAAGCCGCACGCTGCGCAATTTCTCCTCATATGTCCACCTTGGCATAGACGTCAGGAACGGAGCCCTGCCTTTCGAGGATATCCTTCAGGAGGTGAAACTGCAGAAGCGCCTGTATGTCAACCCTCACCGCCTGACTACGCGCGTAGCCGCCAACGTAGCCCTTGAAGACAACCTGGCCATCAGGAGCATTCCCCTGTTCATCAAAAAGATGGCCATCAATTTCATAAACAGCCACAAGGGAGAGAACTACTGCTCCCAGACACTCTCCAATCTTGGGGAGATATCCCTCCCGGATGAAATGCGCCGTCACGTCCGCGACATAGATTTCATACTCGGGCGTCCAATGAAAAAATCAGGTGCCTGCACCTGCGTAAGTTACGGCAATATTCTTAACCTGAACTTCTCCCGCAAGATTGCCGAACACGGATTCGAGGACGCATTCATCCGGAACCTTGAGAATATGGGCATAACAGCTGAAACGGAAACATCAACCCCTTCCGAGATGAACAAGGCGATGACAAAGGCTTATTCCATACCTATGCGCTGGGCAAAAGTGGGGATGCTGAGAACGCTTCTCCTTATCTAAGTATTGTGTTTACCGGCAAGCAGGCCGCAGGCGGCGAATATGTCCTCTCCGCGTGAAGCGCGGATGGTACAGGTTACGCCGTGTGAGTTCAGGCGGTCGCGGAACTCTTCCATCACCTTGTCCGGAGAACTCTCATATGGAAAGTCAGGAATCTTATGGAAGCGGATTAGGTTCACGCGGCACTCGAGGCCCGACAGGAGCCTGATGAGAGCGTCGGCGTGGCGTTTGTCGTCATTGAAGCCGCCGAACATAGTGTACTCGAAACTGACGCGGCGCTGGCCTGTGAAGTCGTATTTACGGATGAGAGCCAGCACGTCTTCAAGAGGCCAGGCCTTCTGCACGGGCATCATCTGCAGCCTTTCCTCGGGGAAAGGATTGTGAAGGCTTACTGCCAGATGGCATTTACTCCCGTCCAGGTACTGCCTGAGCTTGGGCAGGACGCCTATGGTGGACAGGGTGATACGCTTAGGACTCCAGGCGAAGCCCCAGGAAGCTGTAAGCGCCTCGATGGCCCTGGACACGTTGTCGAAGTTGTCGAGAGGCTCCCCCATCCCCATAAATACGGCGTTGGTAAGCAGCGGGGCCTCTTCTATAGCCAGGAACTGGCTGAGAATCTGAGCTGCGGTGAGGTTGCCGTGAAAGCCCTGCCGTCCAGTCATACAGAAGGCACAACCCATCTTGCACCCCACTTGGGACGATACGCAAAGCGTGCGGCGTTCCCCGTCGGGAATCACCACCGCCTCTACGGCCCCGCCCTCTACGGGGAACAGGTACTTGCGAGTGCCGTCCCTGGAAGTCAGGCTTTCCAGAGGCAGGACTATGCCGGTCTCGCACTCTTCTGCCAGCAGCTCCCGCCCGGCCTTGGATATGTCCGTCATACGCGAGAAATCGAATTCACGCTTGACGTACAGCCAGTTAGCAAGCTGTTTTGCGGTGAATGCGGGAAGCCCCAGCCGAAGGACCGTTTCCTTCAGTTCTGACGGACTTATTCCCAGCAAAATTTCTTTCATTTCTTATACCCCTTTCAACGGCAAAATTAGTGAAAAATACTATCTTTGCTAAGATAACATTTAAAAACAATCATTATGGCTAAAGAAGT
>JAFRXC010000085.1 GCA_017437825.1 Bacteroidales bacterium | reverse complement strand
TGAGGGTCGAATCCCTGGCTCCAGCCGTGCTCGCGGTCGGGAGTGCCTTTCCACTGTCCAAGGACTGTGTACGGTCCCAGAGGATTGTCGGCAACCCAGACATTCATGCTGTTACCAGTCATATAGAACTTGCCGTTGTAAGGGCATACGTCAGGAGCGACAGGAACACCTGCTACATAATGATACTCCCAGTTGAGCATGTCAGAAGATACCCAGCATCCGCCACCGGTGCAGAACATGTAGTACTTACCTTCCCACTGGAAAACACTTACGTCTCCAGAGGCGCTTCCCTGTCCTACTTCCATAGGGAGAGGGTTGCAGTAGCGTGCATCTTTGCCCAGAGTCTGGGCATTAAGCATGCTGGCCGAGAACAATACGGCCGCTGCCAAAAGGATTAATTTTTTCATAAGTATGAATAATTAGTATGGTTATTAATTATTTTCAAGTAAAACAAAGGTAATAAATTAATTTAAAAAATATGCAGACATAAGAAAAATAGTTAATGTAAACTAAAATGACTATATTTAACAAATTAAGATATGAAGCTACTCTTTCTTTCAATCATTCTTTCCATTGCTCCCATAGCCGATGGAGACATCTGGAATCTTCCCCCTTTGAAGCCGGAAACAGGACAGTACACCAGCGACTGGAACAATCTGAGCAGGTATTACAATGTCCCCGAATGGTGGAGGGATGCAAAGTTCGGTGCGTGGTCTCATTGGGATCCGCAGTCTGCCGCAGAAGACGGAGACTGGTATGCCCGTGGAATGTATATGCCCAATTCTCCTCAATACAAGTATCATCTGGAGCATTACGGGCATCCATCCGAATATGGTTACAAAGACCTGTGCAATGACTGGAAGACAGACCTGTGGGACCCGGTCGACTTGATGCAGCTGTACATACGTATGGGAGCGCGGTATTTCCTGGCAATGGGAAACCATCACGACAATTTCGATTGCTGGGATTCGGCTTATCAGCCTTGGAATTCCGTGAACGTAGGCCCAAAGCAGGATATCGTTGGAATCTGGAAAGAAACGGCGGATAAATACGGAATGCCTTTCGGTATAGGATTTCACGCAACGCCGGCAAGGACATACGGTCAGTTTATGCCAGTCAGGTACCGCAGTGACAAGAGCGGTCCATATGCAGGAGTCCCGTACGACGCTCTGCAGACTAAGGAAGACGGAAAGGGCAAATGGTGGGAAGGCCTGGATCCTAAGGACTTGTACGGACCCGAACATCACGACGGACGAAATTCCCTGGAAACCCCTTTCGCCAATCAGTTTATGTGGCGTGTGGACGATGCTGTCAGGAAGTATCAGCCGGATATGATCTACTTTGACGAGCACGCCGGTGATTCACAAATAGACCTTGGGGTCAATATGGGTCTTGGCCGCTTCACTCCACAAATACTGGAGAACTTCTACAATTTGGCCTTGAAGCGGGATAAAGGCAACAAGCAGGTAGTCGCCACCTTCAAAGGTGTTGGCGGGCGTTACGACAGTTTCCAGAATAATCCTGAACTTCTCCCTCTGGTGGACAGGAGCCTGGTCAAGAGCACTGAGTTCTTTACCGAAGATCAGATAATGGCTTTCCCCTTCCAGACCGAGGTCAGTCTCCAGGAATGGCATTATATGCAGGGAGCTCCTTACCGCAGCGCATCTGAGATAATACTGCGCCTTATGCAAAATGTATCCAGGAACGGCTCTCTGCTGCTTAACATCACCCAAAGAGGAAGGGGCAATATTGATGATGAAGCAAGGCAGATTTGCGAAGACATAGGAGTATGGATGAAAACCAACGCGGCGGCCGTCTACGGTTCCAGACCGTTCGATACCTGGGGTGACGAGAGCGTCCTGTTCACCAGAAACAAAGGCAGGATTTACGTTACGATGATAGACTGGGACGGCAGCGAGAAAATGATAAGTCAACTGGCTGCCGGAGCACCGTCTGTCGGAAAGATAAAAAAGGTCAGGATACTTGGTGACAAGACCAGGGTCAAATTCAAGCAGACGCCTGAAGGGCTAAAAGTATATACAAAGAAAGCCTTGAAGAAAACC
>JAFRXC010000084.1 GCA_017437825.1 Bacteroidales bacterium | reverse complement strand
GAGGTCTGCGCCTGATACGTAAATGATACAGTTAGAGAAATCTATGCTCTCTATCCTGACGCAGGAAAGGCCTATGGCGTTGGGATGGTAGGGAGACCTGGTGGCGAACACTCCCATACGGGCGTTGCCCCCGAGGCGCGGTGGCCGTACCGTAGGACGCCACTTGCCGTCGCGGTTCTCGCTGAAGCCCCACAGCAGCCACGCGTAGTCGAAGTCTTCCAGGCCGCGAAGGGCGTTGGCGTCCTTGAAGTCGGGCTCAAGCGCCACGCTGCCGCGCAGCTCCGGGGCTACGCCGCTCTGCCGCGGCAGCCCGAACTTTCCCCCTACGGGGCAGTGATATATTGCGACGGGAATCATCTTAGAGCTCGTCTATCATACTTCTGTACAGGGTTCTGACGGAATCCAGTGCGGGGAGGTATTCCTCCGGCAGGGGATCGCTTGAAGGAGACTCCATCGTAAGTGGATTGATGGGGGTTCCGTTCATCCATACCCTGAAATCAAGGTGCGGACCAGTGGCTGTTCCGGTCATTCCCACATATCCGATAACCTCTCCCTGGGATACGTGCTGGCCTACTTTCAAGCCTGAAGCGTACTTGGAGAGGTGCAGGTAGGCAGTAGTATAAACTGAATTGTGACGGATCCTAACGGTGTTTCCGCCTCCTCCTTCATAGCCAATGCTGGTAACTGTGCCGTCTCCGATTGACATTACCGGCGTTCCGGTAGGAGCGGCGTAATCCACTCCTGTATGCGCCCTTACCTGACCGGTAACGGGGTGCCTCCTGTTGTAGGAGAATCCGGAACTTATGCGGGTGAACTTGAGAGGGGCCTTGAGGAAAGCCTTGCGGAGGCTCTCGCCATTCTCGTTCCAGTATATGTTGCTGTCTTCTCCGCCCACATCCAGCATTATGGCCTGGACTTCCCGGTCACCGCTGTTGTAGACTGCGTAATAGACAGTGTCCACGCTTACAAGGGCGCCCTCGCACATTGTCTGGCCGTAAAGCACCCTGAATCGGTCCTGCTCCTGAAGCCCGAAGAAGTCCACCGTCCAGGCGTATATGTCGGCCAACTTGAGAATCAAGTCGGGGGAGGCGTCGTTGGCTATGAGGTCGTTCCAGAGGGAGGAGGTGATAGTGACGTCTGTGTACCGCTGCTCGTATTCCACCTGGCGCGGGGCATCCCATACTGAGTATGGCTCAAAGCACTGGAATACCACGCGGTTGACCTTGCCGGCGTTGTATACGACATATTGAAGCAGGGAATCCTGATAGTATGCGTCGAAGGTATTGCCCGCCCTGAGAGTGCGGACGTCAAACAGGGAGTCGCAGGCCTGATACAACTTGTACGCCCCGTCAGAGGACATTCCAAGGCCGGTCATAAGGCCGCTGAAAGTCTGGCCGCTCTTTATGAATCCCTCCCTTAAGCTCAGGGAGTCCGGCCAGAAGCCGAGTTCGGGTATAGGTTCGGGTATAGGTTCAGTATCTGTATCATCAGCTTTGCGCAGGTTGCAGGATGCTATTGCAACAAGCAGAAATAACCCGGTCAGTATCTTTTTCATCTAGTGCAAATATACGAAAAATTACTAAATTTGCCGAGATAAAGACATTGCAGATGAGATTAAGAATCACATTGTTGGCTTTCGTCTTATGCGCTCTTTCCCTGAATGCGCAGGAAAGCCAGAAAAAAATAAAGATAAACGACAACTGGATCATAAACGGAGAGACAAAGGACATCCCATACGACCTGGCCGCCTCCGCACCCGTAAAGACAAACTATCTTACCGGAGTGTCATATAAAGACTACGGAGAGGGCAATCCCGTATTCGCCAGAGCCCTGGAACTGGGCGCATTCGACAAGGACGGTTACGTAGGAATCCTGTTCGAGGGACTCAATGGCCATTCCAAGATCTATGTCAACGATACATATCTCGGCGGCGCCGCCCAGCCCAACGTGCCTTATGTCTTCGAGCTCACGCCTTACCTGGGATTCGACGGAAAGGACACCCTGCGCGTATGCTTCGACCCTGAATATATCCAGATGGGAATCGTCCAGGATGTCTACCTTCTGAAGAAGGACCAAGTCCATTTCGCAAGCGACGGAGTGAGAGCCCTGCAGATTGTCAGCGACGGCAAAGTGGAGCTCAGGATCAACTCCAAGGTAGAAAACACCTCTCACTCTGCCCAGACCGTAGAAGTACGCCATACCCTTGTGGACAACAGGGGAAGGCAGGTCACCTCGGTCATCAGCAATCCTACCGAGACCGACGCCCGCCGCGTATACGAGCAGGAGCTGGTTCTCCCGGTTCCCAGCCCTCAGATGTGGTATCCTTCCAATCCGGTGCTGTACACCCTTTATTCAACAGTGCTGGTTAACGACATTTCAGTGGACGAGGTCACCTGCACAGTTGGTTTCCGCTCGCTGGATTACCTCCCTGGAACAGGTTTTATGCTTAACGGAGCGCGCTTTGACGTACATCCCATAGACTTTGACCAGAGCTATTTCCTTGGCGGCGACGCCGTGTCTCCCGCATTCACTGAATTCCGCCTTGCAGAACTCAAGAAGCAGGGATGCAATATGATTAGCACTGGCGGAAAGCCGGCTTCAGAGATCGTTCTCAACGCCTGCGACAAACTTGGAATCTTCGTTGTAGACCAGGTGCCCGTAATGGGCGTAAACCCCGAGCAGATAGACGCAGCCGCCGCAATGGTAGCCAAGGCGGCAAACCATCCTTCGGTTATTTACTGGGGCGTTGGAAATGAAGGCCCCGAGGGAATGAGCCGCACTTTCGCCGAGGTTCTCCGCTCCCTGGATTACTCCAGGAAGGTGGCTATACTTTCTGATGGAACCTGGCGTCCCGGAGACGACAGTTCCATAATCGAGACAGGCGCTTTTGCAACCAGCGTAGGCCCCCGCGAGCTCGCCACCTGGGCCAGCCAGCCTTCCGTCTATATGGAGCCCGAATGGAGTATGTCAGGCAAGGAAGGCAGCACGGTAACGCTTACAGTCTACTCTAACTGCGACAGGGTGAACCTGGGCGTCAACGGCGCAGGTTACTCCTCAAAGGACATAGTTGACGGGAAGGCCGAGTGGACCGTGACCTACAGGCCCGGCCACGTAGACCTGGTGGGATACAACAAGAACAAGGCTGTAGCCCGCAAGACCTACACCACGGCAGGCTACGGATATCAGATAAAGGCCACCCCTGACAAGCTCAGGCTCAAGGGCGACGGCCAGGACATCATAGTCATTGAAATCCAGATGCTGGATTCCAAGGGCAACCCCACCACCGACTCCATCCAGAACATACGCGCATACGTAGACAACGACGCCTTGACCGCATACGGCATTGCCAGCAACCGCAACAACGTCCAGTTCGCTCCCATCGAGATTATGGGCGCTCCCGGACAGGACCAGGTCACCTTCCCCGTGAAGGACGGCAAGTCACGCGTAGTGCTCCGCTCCGTAAAGGGTGCTCAGGGAATCGCGCACGTAAGGATTGGAGGCGACTCCCTCCACGGAGCCACCTTCAACATCAATTACGAATAGATTACAGGAACTCTCTCATCAGAGAGGTAGGAGGAATTTTCTTGTCCGGCACCGGAATGAAGAAGGACAGGAACTTTAGAAGGCGGTGCGCCTCGGAGTACTCCGGACAGTTCTTGGGAACGGTGCCAAGGATAATCTGCGCGGTGTTTCGCAGGACCGCAAATTCAATCAGATAGGAAGAGTTGAACAGCACGTCCGCAACTTCTTGGTACGGGTATATCCACTTGCTTTCTGAACCACGCACGTTAGGCCACTGGGCTATTGTCTCCCTTGCAGTGAACGCTCCCTTGTTGTAGTCCCTGACTATTCTCCTGAGGAGGCGTATGTCGCTGGTAGGGATGAAGTTATGGTCGTCCAGCGAGAGGCTGGTGATGGTGTTTATGAAGATCCTGAACTTGCTATCTTCCGGAATCATATCGGTGAGCTGGGGGTTTAGGGCGTGGATTCCTTCTATGAGAAGGACGCTGTCCTTGCCCAGCTTTATGTTGCGGCTGTTGTACTCCCTGAGGCCGGTTACAAAGTTGTAAGTAGGGATTGAGACCTCTTCTCCGGCCAGGATCTTTATCACGTCCTTCTGCAGGTATTCGTGGTCTACGGTGTCAAAGTTGTCAAAGTCGTAGCTGCCGTCGGGGAACTTGGGAGTGTCCACGCGGTTCACAAAGTAGTCGTCAGTGGAGAAGAATTCAGGGTGCAGGCCGCAGGCCTTCAGCTGGACGCTGAGTCGCCTGCAGAAAGTGCTCTTGCCACTGCTGCTGGGGCCGGTGATGAGCACCAGACGCACGGGTCTTGCGCTGTGGAAGCGGCGGTCTATCTCTTCGGCAATCTGCACGATTTTCTTTTCCTGCAAGGCTTCGGAAATCTGAATGAGGTCAGGCGCTTGGCCGGCCTGGCAGGCAACGTTCACGTCTCCCACGGTGCCCAGGCCCATTATTTGGTTCCACCTGATGTTCTCCTTGAACACCTCGAAGGTCTTGGGCTGGTCTACGAACGGAGCCAGTTCCTCTGGCTTGTGGCGGTTGGGGATGCGCAGAAGCATTCCGCCGCGGTAGGGGGCTAACTCCCACACTTTCAGATAGTCTGCGCTGGGGAGGAGGGTGTCGTAATAGTAGTCTACGGTGCCTCCCAGGGTGTAGTAGCTGATATAGGTTTCGCCGGAGGTTTCAAGGAGCTTGGCCTTGTCTTCGTAGCCGAGTTTGTGGAGGAGGGCGATGGCGTCTTCGCTGCGCGCCTCGTGGCGGTAGAAGGGGGTGCCGGCGTCGGCAATCTCCTTCATCTTTCCGCTTATTGCATTGACGTCCTCAATGGTCAGTACGGTGCCGTCGGCCTTTGTAACTTCGCAGTAATAGCCCTTGGAGATGGGCCTGCGCATTGTGATCTTGCAGCCTGGGAACACGTCTGTGGCGGCCTTGCTAAGGAGGAAGCAAAGGGAGCGGCAGTAGACGCCCCTGCCTCCGTAGGTGCGGTAATCCAGGAACTCCACGTCGCGGTTGTTGAAGACCCTGAACTTGAGGCCTTCCACCACGTTGTTAACTTTGGCTGCCAGGATGGGGTAGGGATTGTCCAGTTGGAAAGAGGGAAGTATCTCCAGCAGGGAAGTGCCTTCCTGGAAGTCCAGGGACGTGTCGGTGTTCTTGCAATAGATCCGTACCATGTTCAGAAAGTGTTACTAATTCAAGTGTAAATATACGAATTAATCTGCTTCTTAATTTGTATATTTGTACAAACAGGAATAATCATAACACTAGAATAAATGAGCCAGGTTCACGTTATCGCACACCCGATGATACAGCACAAGCTGTCCATCATGAGAGACAAGGATACAGGATCAAAGGACTTCCGTATCCTCTTGAATGAGATTTCCCTCCTAATGGGATACGAGGTTACCCGCGACATTCCGCTGGAAGACTATCAGATAGAAACCCCAATCTGCCCTATGACCGCCAAGAGGGTACAGGGCAAGAAACTGGCAATCGTCCCTATCCTCCGTGCAGGTCTGGGAATGGTGGACGGCCTTCTGAGCCTCATCCCTATTGCCAAGGTGGGACACATAGGTCTTTATCGTGACGAGACCACTCACAAACCGGTAGTATACTACTGCAAACTTCCCGCTGACATTGAGCACCGTCTGGTAATAGTCACAGACCCTATGCTTGCAACCGGAGGCAGCTGCTGCGACGCCGTCTCAATGCTCAAGGAAAGGGGCTGCGACAACATCCGCCTTATGTGCCTGGTGGCCGCCCCTGAGGGAATAGATGCCATCCAGAGAGAGCACCCCGACGTGGACATCTACGTTGCCGCAATCGACAAGGAACTCAACGAGAACGCCTACATAGTCCCGGGTCTGGGAGACGCCGGAGACCGCATTTTCGGAACCAAGTAACACAATGAAAAGAATTCTTTCGCTTGCGCTGGCGGTTCTGATGGCTGCCAGCTGTTCAAGCGTTGACAAAGAGGCCGTGGAGGCAGCAATAAGGCGGCAGGTGACAATGTACCCTGCCACCACGCTTCAGGACGTATACAAGAGCTTCTACCAGGAGGCCTTCGGCCCCGGCCATATAATTGAGGACGAATACAGCGCGGCGGCCTACTTCCACCAGGAAACCAGCCTCTCCACAGAGGAGCCCTACGGAGGATATTTGTACGAACCCACCGGCCTCGACGGCGGATACTACCGCGTGAACCTCTACGCCGTCCATTCCGGCACCCTCCCGGCCGAGGTCCTGCTATCCGCTTTCCTCCGCAGCGCAGAACCCGTGACCCCGGAAGGCGTCAAGCAGTGGAAGAAGACCTGGCGCCGGGTAGCCAAGGTGGCCAGAGACTTCAACCTTCCCGGCTACGAAGCCGACAAGGAGGCCCTCGACGAGATTCTGGCCTCTGATTCCCCCGACAAAGCCGTCCACCACAGCGACCCCTATAACGCAGCGTACGACCCGCATTACCGGATCGTACGCAAAGATATCTTCGAGCAGGAAGTCAGACCCTACCTTCCCTGAGCCGTAACGGTAGAAGGGTAGAGGACTACCCTAACTGCGCCCACGCCGTTTATTCCAACCCTGTTCTCGTCGCCGTTAAGCCTGCGGCCAGGAACCCATTTGCCGTCCACGAAGGTTCCTTCCTCTATGGCTTCGGTCAGAATCCTTGGGCCGCCAGCTTTCTTTGAGGCGAAGGAGAACGACACGTTGATTCCAACAATGTAGAACTCATCGGGCGAAGTCTGAAGGATCAGGGCGCCCGCCTGCGCCTGCTGCTGGGAGGCCGCTGCCAGCTGCGCATTCTCAATGGCCATCTGGGCTGCGCCCTGGCCATAGTTTATCGCGCGCTGGTTCCTCACGGAAGAGCGAGCCGTAAGGATATAGTCTCCCATCTCTATCGCAGGGGTCGCGTTCTCCTCAGTAATCCTGAGGCCGCGGAGCTTGTCGGATCCGTAGTTCCGGATTATCATCTGGTCCATTCCGGACAGTATGGAGTAGCACTTACCAAGATTCTCGAAGTCCGCGGAGTAGTTCCCTGAAGCGTTCTGCGCGCCGTCGAACCCGAAGGGCGCGAATCCCAGGGCATCGTATTCGCCATAGGCATAAAGAGCCTTGGAGACATCCACTCTGCACTCAGGGATGAATATGGGGTTGTTGCTAAGGGCGAACTGGCTCAGCACCCACTCGAACTCGCTAATGTAGATGTCCGGCGCGGTGAAGTCCACCGCAGGCGCGGCGGCCCTCCAGACGTCTATGACCTCTGGCAGAGGGCTGCCGGAAGGGAACTGTCCCGGATTTATCATTCCCGGCTGTCGGAGCCAGTTGTTCACGTACATTGGTATATCGTGGGCGGCTTTGCCTGCAGCGGTTATCTCGTTCACGTATTTGGCATAGTGGTAAGCCTGGAATATCTCTTCAGTGTAGTAAGGGTGGTCAGTCAGAAGGTCATCGGCCTTTGTATGGCTCTTTCCAAACACTTCCTCCCAGGTTCCCGTCATCTTGTAGCCGTTCTCACCCCATACCTTCTCAAGCTCCGGGAACAGCTTTCCCTTGTGTGCGGAGAGGTACTGCATCAGGTCCTCCGGTACCTGTCCTTCCCACGCCTTCTGCGCGGCGGGGGAGAAGTCCCTCACGGACCCAAGTATTCCCATCTCGTTCTCCACCTGCATCATTATCACGGTGTAGTCCGGGTCAATTTCCTTTATATGCTGCATCAGGGCCGCATACGCCCTCTTGTCCGCATCGCGGGCTTCCTCGCAGAAAGTGGACAGCACGTTAAGGTGCCCTCCGTCCTGAGTCTGCACTAGAGGATACTTCACCGGATCCCTATTGATAGAACTTGGTGCGTATGTGGAGTTTCCGTTCTTCCAGCTGGCAAACCATATCATAACCACCTTCATTCCGTTCTTGCGCGCGTTCTGTATCACGTGGTCCACGGATGTGAAGTCGTAATGTCCGGGCTCGTCCTCAATCACATCCCAGGAGCAGGAAGCAATCACGGTGTTGAAGTTCCCGTGCTTCATCTGTTCCCACACCCCTATGTCCTTCATATAGCTTTCAGAGGTGCTTGTGGAGTTGTGCAGCTCTCCCGTCAACATCAGGAAAGGCTTCCCGTCCACCTCAAAATGTGTGGTCCCGTCCTTCTGGACCAGAGCCGGCTTTACAACAGCCGTATTCCCGCCCTCCTGCGAGCATCCGGCAACCATCAAAACGACAGCCGCCACACCGGCGGCCAAACATGCAATAGAAACAGTTTTCATATCAAGATATCGTTATAGTTCAAACTACGTAAAGTTAGCACTTTTCTGCGTATATGACTATATTTGAGACAGCAATCATATCCACTATGCGCCGCCGTCTTTCCATCATAGCCATCGCCCTCGCAGCCGTTCTGCCAACCGTCTTTACGGCCCGCGCCCAGACCATCAAGAACGCGAGCTACTCCATAGTGGCCCACATCAAGAACGATGGCACCATCCAGGACGCCTCCTACCGCATCATAGGCCA
This sequence comes from Bacteroidales bacterium, assembly GCA_017437825.1. Taxonomy (GTDB): domain Bacteria; phylum Bacteroidota; class Bacteroidia; order Bacteroidales; family UBA932; genus Cryptobacteroides. The sequence continues at coordinate 8 of JAFRXC010000084.1, read as the reverse complement.
CATCAAGG
>JAFRXC010000083.1 GCA_017437825.1 Bacteroidales bacterium | reverse complement strand
GCTCGGCGGCGGCGCGGGCGGCGGCTATGCGGTCGGCCGTGGCCTGGGCTGCTGCAGCGGCGGCGGCCTGTGCCGCAGCCCTCTGCTCAGCCTTGGCGGCCTCCTCTGCCTTCCTCTTGTTGGCGCCCAGGTTGAACTGGAGGCCGGCAAGGGCGGAAAGGTTGTCGTCAAACTGGAAGAGACGCCTCCAGCGGCCCTTGCCGGCGCCGTAGTGGAGGTTGTCGTCCAAAGAATTGAAGTTGGGGCCTAGTGCGTTTTCCTGAACCTCCAGGACTAACTTAACGGCATCGCTAAGGCGGAAATTGAAACCGATTCCGCCACGAATGCCTACGCCGAAGTAATTCTTTGCTCCGGCTGTCTTGAAGCGGTCAACAGCTGCCACTCCAAGGAACAGGTAGGGGTTTATTGCGCGTGTAGATTTGTAATTCAGTATGTTGCTGAAATCTACGATGGCGTCTGCGCCAAGCTGTACAAACGCGAATTTACCTATTGAGGTGCCGTTGTCCAAGGGATATGCCCCTATTGGGCCGCTCAATGTTCCGCGGACACTGAACCAAGGAACGAAATTGTATTCTACGCCAATTTGTCCGGTGGGAGTGACGTGCTGGAAGAAGTCCAGAGCCCATTTATCGGAAGTCGCGTAATTGATTCCTCCCAGTGTGGAGAGTTTCCATCCAGGCTGGAATGTTTCCTGTGGCTGGGCATTCGAGACGAATGCGCAGGCAAGGAATACGGTCAATATCACAACAAGCTTTTTCATCTGTCTATCTTAATAACTTACAAAGTTATTAATTTTTAAACACTTTGCACAATTAAAGATGAAAGTCTGGGAAGGATTTGGCCACACAGAGTTCATCGTCTATCTGGATGGGGCCGTCAGCGCCCAGCTGAGCTACCTTCAGGGCCATTACCATACGGTGGTCGTGGCGGGAGGTGAAGGCGCCGGAGCGAAGCAGGTTGCCTGACATCAGCCTGGATGTGAGGGAGTGCCCGGTAATCAGCATATCGTCTTTCTCTATGGAGGCGTCCACGCCCATCTGGTGCAGCATTTCCAGGATAGCCTCGGCGCGGTTGCTTTCTTTTGTGGCCAGGCGGCCGACGCCGCCCAGGCGGGTCTGTCCGGGGCAGAATGCCGCAAGGACCGAGACGACTGGGAAAAGGTCCGGCGCGTTGGCCAGATCCATCTCGAAGGCATTGAGAGGCGCTTTCTGCACGCAGACGGTCTTGGTGTCCTCCACCTGCGATACGCACGCGCCGGCCTCTGCCAGGATATCGATTATCGATAAATCCGCCTGAAGGGACGATGTGTCAAGGCCTTCCACCTGCGCGCTGCCGAAGATGGCGCCGGCCACCAGGAAGGGGGCCGCGCTGCTCCAGTCGGCTTCCAGGCGGAAGTCCGCAGCCTGGTATTTCTGTTCACCCTTTACGCGGAAAGTCATTCCGGTACAGAGGCTCCAGTCCTGGGATTCCAGGAAATCGTCTCCTCCTTCCAGTTCGGAGGCGGCCTTTATCCCGAATTTCTGCAGCACGTCGGCTGTCATAAACATATAGGGGATGCTCTTAGGCTCGTGAATGTAGAGGGTGGAGTTCTTGTCAGCCATCGGCAGGGCCATCAGCAGGCCCGAAATCAACTGGGAACCGCCCTTGCCGGAAATGTCCGCCCTGCCGGGCAGGAGTTTTCCGTTCACGCGTAGCGGAACCTTTATCTCCTTGCCCTCGCTGGCCAGGTTCTCCAGCATTACGCCGAAGGATGCCATTATCTGGGCGGCGCCTGCCAGCGGACGTGTAGGCAGGGTGCCGCGGCCGGTAACTTCGAAGGATTTTCCGCCGTTCTTCATTGCCAGGACAGGGATCAGCATCCTGGTCAGGAGGCCCGATTCGCCTACGTCCAGGCGGTCAAGGCTCAGCGGAGCGGGGCCGCAGCCGCGGATCACCAGGGTCGGGCCCTCGTTGATTTCCGCGCCTAGGGCGCGTGCGGCGTCTATGGCCGACTGGGAGTCCTCGCAGGGGGTGTAGCCGCTCAGATGCGACGTTCCGTCGGCCAGCGCCGCCGCGATTATCGCCCTCTGCGCCATACTCTTGGACGCCGGCACCTCGATGCCGGTCCTATGGTACGGCTGGTATCCGCCGTACACCTCGGCCTGCATCTCGTCCAGCTGGTACTGCCCCTCGGCGGTCTTGTCGCCCAGGGCGGCGAAGCTGAACGGCGCGCCCAGCTGCAGACAGTCCAGGCGGCTGGCCTTCCCCGCTTCGCCCATACAGAACGCCAGCAGGGACCCCTCGGGGTAGCTGCCGTACAGGCTCTCCACCGCAGTTACATCCTGCGGGGAGTTAGCCTTCACGGCTATCTTCACCACCTCGGCCCCGAAGCGCCTGCACTGGGCCACAATTCCGTGCAACTCCTCGGCCGAAGGCGTATATTCAAAATTATGGTACGACCGTATGAAGATTGTTCCGCATTCGGCGGCTTTGCGCCTCAGGCGCTTACCCACGGGCGCCGGAGCCTCCAGCTCCAGGTCGCAGTACTTTGCCCCCGCCTCCATCGCCGCCACCAGGCGCCTCTCCGCCTCCCTCACTCTCCTCTTCTCCTCTCCATCTCTTTCTCCTTCTCTCAATCTCTCCTTCTCCTCACCTTTTTCTCTTTCACTCTGACCGGACAATTCACCGATACGGCAAGTGGCCACCAAAGGTTTATCACACAGGGAGAACAACTCCCTGATGTCATCCTCACTCAAAGGACACAGATCCAGACGGATCTCCGCCATCTCCACCTCCGGCCTCTCCAGCACGGCAAACAGCTCCTCCAGATTCTTCTTCTGTAACGAAACGCAAATCATATCAATACCAGTATCCTTCAAATGTACACATTTTTTCCCTCTATTTTCTCTTCTATCTTCGCATATTCCTTCCAACCCGAAATTCGGAAGCCCACCTCACCCTAGCTACAGTGAGGTCTATGGCCTATTACCTGGGCTTCCGAATTTCGGGTTGGTAAGAATTCACTTGTCGGTGTAACGGATGGCTCTCTCGGTGGGATAACTCCTGCAAGCAAAGGCGAAAGCGGGAGAACCCTGGGAGCGCAGGGATAGCGGGAGACTTGTGAGTTAGGGTGGGATGCGAATGGCCTACGTGGAATGACCGGGAAGAGGAAGAATCAGTGGGAGAGGGCGAGGATGAGGATCAGGGCGGTGGCAGCAAGGAAGGCGGTTTCCAGGGGGTCGAACTTGCGGCCGCGAATGGCTCTTTCGTTGGTGCGGACTTGGTAGCAGGTTCCTTCGGGATCCAGGTAGAATTCCTTGAAGTCACGGTGTTCACG
>JAFRXC010000082.1 GCA_017437825.1 Bacteroidales bacterium | reverse complement strand
TATCACTGACTACGCTCAATGCTGGCAGATACAGTTCGGTATCAAATACATCTTCAACTAGTATTTGACATACAATTAAAAAGTCCTGCAGAAATGCAGGACTTTTTTTATTCTAAAAAATTAAAGCTCCTTTCTCAAACGGGCTATAGGAATTCCAAGCTGCTCTCGGTACTTTGCAACCGTACGGCGGGCAACTTTGTATCCCTGTGCTTCCAGTACCGATACAAGCTCTTCATCAGTGTAAGGCTTGTGTTTATCCTCCTCCTGGATCTTATCGGCCATTATGGTCTTGATCTCACGGGTGGAAATCTCTTCACCATCCTGGTTTACTAGACCTTCTGAGAAGAAATACTTCAGAGGATATATTCCGAAATGTGTCTGGATGTATTTGCAGTTTACAACTCGGGAGATAGTGGAGATATCAAGGCCCGTCTTCTCGGCTATGTTCTTGAGAACCATAGGCTTGAGCTTGGTCTCATCTCCGTCTATGAAGTAGTCGTGCTGGAAATCTATGATAGCGCGCATGGTGCTTTCCAGAGTGTTCTGGCGCTGCCGCAGGTCCTCTATGAACCACTTGGCCGAATCTATTTTCTGCTTCACGAAAGTGGCGGCTTCCTTGTCTGCCTTGGAATCTGACAGACGGCCGTTTTCCATAATCTCCGAGTACTTGCGGTTGATGCGCAGTTCGGGGATGGAGAAGCGCGGCATACTGAGGATGAGCTGGCCGTTTTCGTAGTCCAACTGGAAATCCGGCACCACTTGCTGGGCCTGGTCGTTATAGGAATCGTCTATCTGGCCTCCGGGAGAGGGATTGAGACGACGAATCTCGTCCAGAACGGCCTTCATTTCCTCTTCAGAGAGGTGCAGGCGCGTCATAATCTTCTGGAAATGCCGGTTCTTGAAAGCTTCGAACTGGGTTTCCAGTACGCGGATGGCATTCTCTACCGAGGGCGTGCGCTTCTTGTCTTCCAGCTGCAGCAGCAGGCATTCGCGAAGGTCCCGTGCGCCCACGCCGGAAGGCTCAAATTCCTGGATTACCTTAAGCATCTGCTCCACCTCCTGGGCCGATGATTCCACGCCGGCGCGGAAGGCAAGGTCGTCAACCAGGGACTCAATGTCCCTGCGGAGATAGCCGTCTTCGTCCAGGGAGCCGATGATAAAGGAAGCCACGGTGCGCTGGTGATCCGTAAGGTTGCGGTAGCCCAGCTGCTCCTGCAGGCTTTGGGTAAAGCTCTGCTTGACGGAGAAGGTATTGTATTCGGGGCGCTCGTCCTTGCCCCAGTTGTTCACGTGAAGGTTGTAGGAAGGAATGTCGTCGTCCTGGGGGCCGTAGTTCTCCTCCAGGGAACCGCCGCTCTGCTCCTGGGCCTCTACCTGAGAGATGGAGACATCGCGGGGTTCGTCATCCGAACCGCCCTGGGGGGTGTCATCCACCACCGGGTTGTCGTTCAGTACCTCCCGCACATGCTGCTCCAATGCCTGCACCGGCATCTCGATCAGCTTGATAGTCTGAATCTGAAGCGGTGAAAGTTTTTGTTGGAGTTTTTGCTCCAGTCCCTGTTTGATGGCAGCCATTAGAGCGGATAC
>JAFRXC010000081.1 GCA_017437825.1 Bacteroidales bacterium | reverse complement strand
TGCGCGGACGCGGCGGCGGCGGATTCCCGGCAGGCCGTAAGTGGAAACAGGTTGCACGCCAGCCGGAGAAAGAGCGCTTTGTCGTCTGTAACGGTGACGAAGGTGACCCGGGCGCATTCATGGACCGCTCCCTCCTTGAGGGAGACCCTCACTCCATCCTCGAGGCAATGGCCATCTGCGGTTATTGCATCGGCGCAAACAAGGGTCTTATCTACATCCGTGCCGAGTATCCTCTGGCCATCCACCGTCTCCAGGTAGCCATCGCACAGGCTCAGGAGTACGGCCTTCTTGGCAAGGACATCCTCGGAACAGGATTCGACTTTGAAATCGAGCTCCGCTACGGTGCAGGTGCATTCGTCTGCGGAGAGGAGACCGCCCTCATCCACTCAATGGAAGGATAGCGTGGCGAGCCTACTTTCAAACCGCCGTTCCCTGCCCAGTCAGGTTATCTTGAGAAACCTACCAACGTGAACAACGTTGAGACTTACGCCAACATCCCTGTAATCATCAACAAGGGAGCTGACTGGTTCTCAAGTATCGGAACAGAGAAGTCAAAGGGTACCAAGGTATTCGCACTCGCAGGAAAGATCAACAACGTCGGCCTTATCGAGGTTCCTATGGGTATCACCCTCAGGGAGATCATCTACGAGATCGGCGGTGGTATCAAGGGAGGCAAGAAGTTCAAGGCCGTCCAGACCGGAGGCCCTTCAGGCGGCTGCCTCACCGAGAAGCACCTTGACACACCTATCGACTATGACAGCCTCGTGGCTGCAGGTTCAATGATGGGTTCTGGAGGTATGATCGTAATGGACGAGGACGACTGTATGGTTGCCATCGCCAAGTTCTACCTTGGATTCACCGTTGACGAGTCCTGCGGAAAGTGCACCCCGTGCCGCGTAGGAAACAAGCGTCTCCACGAGATCCTTACCAAGATCACCGACGGAAAGGGAACCATGGAAGATCTTGAGAAACTCAAGAACCTTTCAAGCGTCATCAAGGACACAGCCCTCTGCGGACTTGGACAGACTTCCCCCAACCCGGTTCTCTCCACCATCAACAACTTCTGGGACGAGTATGTAGAGCACGTAACTGAGAAGAAGTGCCGCGCCGGCCAGTGCAAGGCCCTCAAGAAATACTACATCGATCCTGAGAAGTGTAAAGGATGTACTGCCTGCGCACGTGCGTGTCCTGTCGGAGCCATCACCGGCACCCTCAAGAACCCTCACGTCATCGACCAGGACAAGTGTATCAAGTGCGGTACCTGCTACGAGAAGTGCCGCTTTGGAGCTATCAGCATTAAATAAGGGAGGAATAAAATATGGATACTATCAAATTGACTATAGACAACAGAGCAGTAGAAGTGCCTAAAGGTACTACTATCTTGAAAGCTGCCGACCAGATGGGTATCAAGATTCCTACCCTCTGTAATTTCGAACTCGAAGGCCTCGCCCTCAAGAACCATCCCGGCGGATGCCGTATATGCGTGGTTGAGGTTGCAGGCCGCAGGAACCTGGCTCCGGCTTGTATCACCGAGTGCATGCAGGACATGGTTGTGAAGACCAACTCTCCTCGTGCCATCAATGCCCGCAAGACCGTCCTCGAGCTTATGCTCAGCGATCACCCCAACGACTGTCTCCAGTGCCCCAAGAACGGCAAGTGCGAACTTCAGGCTCTGGCAGCTGACATGGGCATCCGTGAGATCCCTTTCCAGGGCGAGCAGTCAGAATATCCCATCGAGCTTTCACCTTCCATCGTACGCGACGCCAACAAGTGTATCATGTGCCGCCGCTGCGAGTCCGTTTGCCACGAGTACCAGAGCGTAGGTGCCATCGGTGCTGTTGAAAGAGGCTTCCCTGCAGTGGTGGCTCCCGCTTTCGGCAAGAACCTCATCGACACCAACTGCGTATTCTGCGGCCAGTGTATCGCTGTCTGCCCTGTAGGCGCCCTCTCAGAGGTCGACCATACCGGCAAGGTTCTGCGTGATATCGCTAATCCTGATGTCAAGACAGCTGTACAGGTTGCACCTGCAGTGCGCGTAGCCCTCGGAGAAGAGTTTGGAATGCCTGCCGGAAGCATCGTTACCGGTAAGATTGCAGCCGCTCTCAAGGCCATCGGTTTCGACTATGTATTCGACACTGACTGGTCAGCCGACCTCACCATCATGGAAGAGGGAACAGAGGCTATCGGCCGTTTCAAGGCTTTCCTCGCTGGTGACAAGAACGTCAAGATCCCTATCATGACTTCCTGCTGCCCGGCTTGGGTTAACTTCTATGAGAAGTTCTATCCTGAACTCCGCGAGTATCCTTCAACCGCCAAGTCTCCTCAGGGAATGTTCGGCGCAACCGTTAAGACATTCTTCGCTGACAAGATCGGCGTTCCCCGCGAGAAGCTCATCTCCGTATCAGTAATGCCTTGCGTTGCCAAGAAGTACGAGTGCGAGCGTGAAGAACTCGGAGCAAACGGCAATCCTGACGTTGACTACTCCATCACCACCCGCGAGCTTGCCCGTATCATCAAGATGTGCAACATAGACTTCAAGAACCTTCCTGAGGCCAAGTTCGACTCACCTCTCGGAGAGTCTACCGGCGCTGCCGTGATCTTCGGTGTAACAGGAGGTGTTATGGAGGCTGCTCTCCGTACCGCCGCCGAGGTTCTGACCGGACAGACCCTTCCCAAGGTTGACTTCGAGGAAGTACGTGGACTGGAAGGTGTCCGTGAGGCTACCATTCCTATTCCGGGCGTAATCGACCTGAAGGTGGCAGTCGTATATGGACTGAAGAACGCACGTATGATCATGGAGCAGATCAAGGCAGGCAACTGCCCGTATCACTTCGTAGAAGTAATGGCCTGCCCTGGCGGATGTATCGACGGCGCCGGCCAGCCTTACCATCACGGCGACGCTTCCATCATCAAGGCTCGTCACGCCGCCATCTACAAGGCTGATAGGGAAATGCCTCTGCGCAAGTCTCACGAGAATCCCGAGATCATATCAATCTACAAGGAGTTCTACGGTGAGCCCGGCTCAGAGAAGGCACATCACCTGCTTCACACTCACTACTTCGACAAGAAAAAACACTTTGACCTCGAAAAATAATTGAACCATGTGTGGACCCAAGATAAAAATCAGTGAAGCCAACTACCTCAAGATCAAAGAGATTTGCGCTTCCTTCAACAACAACCCTGGTGAGCTGATCAATGTCCTGCACAAGACCCAGGAGCACTTCGGCTATCTTCCGGAGGAAGTCCAGCAGGTTGTGGCAGACTGCCTCGGAATCCCTGTCGGAAAGGTTTTCGGCGTAGTATCGTTCTACAGCTTCTTCACAATGAAGCCTAAGGGCAAGTACGCCATCTCCGTCTGCCTCGGAACCGCTTGCTACGTAAAGGGTGCCGAGAAGATCCTCGACGCTCTCAAGAGCGAGCTCAAGATCTCCGAAGGCGGCGTTACCGATGACGGCAAGTTCTCACTCGACGTACTGCGTTGCGTGGGCGCCTGCGGTCTGGCTCCGGTAATGACCATCAACGGCAAGACCTATGGCCGTCTCGTTCCCGAGCAGGTCAAGAACATCCTTGCCGAGTACGCAGACTAAGACATACCTCTAATAACGTTTCGGGCCGGCTTTGACAGAAACCGGCCCGAATCTAATTACAGTGTGAAAGATGACAATAAAGGAAATTGCAAGACTTGTAGAAGGTGAGATAGTCGGTGCCCCTGCCGATGACACCTATGATGTGGAAAAGGCTTTTGCCTCAGACCTGATGAGCGACGTGCTCCGATTCTCTATGGACGAGACGGTCCTCATCACCGGACTGTGCAACAACCAGACTATGCGAACCAGCGAGATGGCTGACCTCCGCGTAGTCGTCATAGGGCGCGACAAGCAGCCCGACGAGGATATGCTTGAACTGGCCGAGGACTTGGACATCACCCTTATCAAGTCTAAATTCAGTATTTTCAAAATCAGCGGCATTTTGTACGAAGCCGGAATTAAACCACTTTATTGATAATGCATTATACATTTGAAATAGAGCGCGGTAACTTTACCGATGCCGGCCAGGCTTCCAGCAGCGTCAAGCGTACCCTCAAACAACTTGGTGTGGCTCCAGCCAACATCAAGCGCACCGTGGTGGCGCTCTTCGAGGCGGAGATTAACGCCATTGCGCACGCATACGGCGGCACAATCGACGTTGACATTGACGACCAGAAGATAGTGATGGTGGTGGCCGATCAGGGTCCCGGCATCCCCAATCTTGACCTCGCGATGCAAGAAGGCTGGTCAACAGCCTCTGCTGAAGTCCGCGAAATGGGTTATGGCGCCGGTATGGGCCTGCCGAACATCAAGAAGAATACCGACGACCTGAAGATAGAATCCACAGTAGGCGTCGGAACCACAGTAACAATGACAGTTTTTTTTGCCTAAGATATGGCTGCACAAGAATCTTTCTTCGGTCATTCACTCAAGGTTGACAAGATCCGTTGTCTGGGCTGTACTACCTGTATGCGCTCGTGCCCGACAGGGGCAATACGCATCCGTGGCGGAAAAGCGGTGGTGAACGACAACAAATGCGTGGATTGCGGAAACTGTATGAAAGTATGCCCGCACAAGGCCATCTATATCCAACAGGATGACTTTGCCCTGATTCATAACTACGAATACAGGGTATGCCTTGTTCCTACCACTTTCATCGGTCAGTTCGAAGAGAAGTTCAGGACCAGGGAAATCTATGCCTGCCTCAAGAAACTGGGATTTACCCATATCTACGAGGTGGAGCACGAGGTCGAATACGTAGTTGAACTCTACAAGAAGTATATTGCCAAGCATCCTGAGATACGCACCTTCATATCTCCTTATTGCCCGGCCGTGATCCGTCTCATCCAGGTGAGATTCCCTTCCCTGGTGGACAACATAATCAGAGTCAGGGCACCTTTCGAGCTGGCTGCTCATATTATGACCAACCGCCTGATGGACGAGGGCGCTTCACGTGAGTCAATAGGCGTCTTCTACGTCACCCCTTGCGCGGCAAAGATTGCGGCAGTCAAGTATCCCGTCAGCAACAAGGAAACACGGATTACCGGAGTCATCAACATGGACTTCCTCTTCAACAAAGTTCAGCTGATGCTTCGTGAATCTAAGAAAGATGCCGAAGCTATCAACCACTCCCTTACTTCCAGGGACATCCTGTGGCCCCTTCCCGGTGGTGAAGCCTCTCTGTTCAGGGGTTCGCATTACGCCGTGGACGGCCTTCAGAACGTTCTGAATTTCCTGGAAAGGCTCGAAGACGAAACTGTTGACGCGCGAGGCCTCGTAGAGATGCGAATCTGCGACCAGGGTTGTGTGGGCGGAGTCCTTGCCACCAACAACCGCTTCGTGGCCCGCAAGAGACTTGAAGACCGCGCCCGTCTCCTGGATCAGCCTGACCGTCCCCTGAACCGCTATACCCGCTACAACAATCCTGAATTCTGCAAATGGATTGATGAGCAGATGGAAATAGACGAGATTACCCCGCACTCCATCTACAAGCTGGACGACAACTTCTCAGAAGCTATCAAGATGGCTGAAAGGATGAAGAAGATAGAGAAGGCCCTTCCCGGCGTGAACTGCTCCGCCTGCGGCGCGCCTTCCTGCGCCGCCTTGGCAGAGGACATAGTCCGCGGAGATGCCGACATCAGTTCCTGTATGTTCATCAACCGTCATTCCCAGGCCTCTGAAGACGCAATACGCAACATCTGGGGAGACCGCATCAAGACTAGAACTATTAACCAAGACAAATCAGAATAAACTCTAACTATGACAGTCAAGGATATTATTGAAAAACTCGACCTGCAGTGCCTCAATGAGGCTAACCTGGACGCTGAAGTCACCGGAGCATACGCCTCCGACCTGCTCAGCGACGTGATGGGCAACGCCCGGAGCGGCCAGGTGTGGATAACTATGCAGACCCACAAGAACGTCACCGCCATAGCGTCCCTCAGGGACCTTCCCGCCGTCATCATAGTTCGCGGAGGCGCGCCTGACGAGGATATGCTGGAACACGCCAAGGACGAGGACATCTGCATCCTGGTGAGCCAGGAGCCCACTTTCCAAGTTTGCGGAAAGCTCTACGAGATCCTTAAGTAGCCTCCCGTGAAATTCAAGGCCGACATGCACATCCACTCGGTGCTGTCCCCCTGCGGCGACATCGAGATGAGCCCTTCCGCAATCGTTGCGACTGCGAAAGAGCGCGGCTTGGACATAATAGGCCTTACAGACCACAACTCCACCCTCAATGCCGATGTCACCCGTCGCCTGGGTGAGAAAGTCGGCCTGAACGTACTGATGGGGGCGGAGGTAACCACCAAGGAAGAGGTCCACTGCCTCAGTCTCATGCCAACAGTGGAGAAACTTGCTGAGTTCCAGGCCTTCCTGGATTCCCGGGTGATCTTCTTCGAGAACGACGTGGACAAATTTGGATACCAGTTCGTCGTGGACGAGGACGAGAATGTTCTGGACGAGGTCCCGCACCTGTTGATAAACGCTCTTGATCTTCCGATGCTGGAGTTGCAGCAAAAGGTATATGAGATGGGAGGGATTTTCATTCCCGCGCATATTGACAGGCCGACTTTCAGCCTTTCCTCACAGTTGGGTTTCGTCCCGGACAAGCTCAAGTTCCACGCAATGGAACTCAGCTACTACTGCAGGAGGGACAACTACAAGTTCCTTGAGGACTGCCCCTGGTTCAGTGATTTCAACTTCATCCAGAGCAGCGACGCGCATTATGTAGAGGACATCGGCAAGATATACAGCGTCCTGGAGATGCCTTCTTTCAGTTTTGACAATTTCAAGGAAGCCCTCCGTCCCGGAGAGCCCGTCATTTTGTAATATGAAAAGCCTGGACCTTCATATAATAGACATCACCCACAATTCCATCCGTGCCGGTGCCACCCAGATAACCATTGAGATGGAAGACAGCGTCATGAAAGACCTGCTTTCCATCAAGATCATAGACAATGGCTGCGGTATGCCGGAAGATATGATAGAGGCCATCAACGACCGCTTCTATTCCTGCCGGAAGGAACGTAAGATAGGTATGGGAATAGCGCTCCTCAAGTTCCATTCCCAGATTTGCAATGGCAATTTCTACTTAAAGTCCAAGGTGGGGGAGGGAACGGAGATTTATGCCTCCTACCAGCGTTCGCACGTAGACTTGCAGCCCAAAGGGGATCTGTCCGGGTGCTTCGCCAATTTCATCTGCCAGTACCAGGACATCAACTTCATCATCCGTTATATAACTGACGATGACACCTTCGAGCTGAGCACGGCGGATGTCAAGGAAGTGTTCGAGGGGATGAATCTGAATGATTATGAAATTATCAAGAGCCTTACGGAGCTGATTCACGAGAATATCGGCGCCTAAGGCAGGGAGATGCGGGGGAGAATACCCTGCAGATAAGCTATTGCAAGGCCGTAGTTGGTAATGGGGACACCCGCCGCTACGGCCTTCCTTATGCGCGAGCGCACCAGCCTGGCGTTGGCCACGCAGGCTCCGCAGTGGATGATAAGGCTGTAAGGAGAGATGTCCTCAGGGAAGTTGTTCCCGGCAGCTACGTCAACGCTGATATCACCAATCCTCTTCCGCAGCATTGCGGGGATTTTTACGCGCCCAATGTCCTCTGTATCAGGGACGTGGGTGCAGGCTTCAGCAATGAGTACACGGCCGCCGGGGCGCAGGTTCTCTATTGCCATTGCGCCCTTTACGAATACGTTGAGGTCACCTTTTGCGGCAGCGAGGAGTACGGAGAAAGATGTAAGGGACCAGTCTTGCGGAATGGTCTTGTTCACCAAGCCGAATACCTGGGAATCCGTAATCACCAGGTCAGGCTTCCCGGCCAGGCTGCGCATAGCTTCAGGTAATGATTCGTGGGTGCAGCAATGGGGGACGCAGCCCCTGTCGAGCAGTTCCCTGAGTATCTGCACCTGCGGCAGTATGAGGCGGCCTTTAGGAGCCTCCTTGTCCTGGGGCATTACCAGAAGGACGTTGCTTCCAGGCCCTACCAGGCTGCCTGTAAGGTATTTGCTTTCTTCCTGGGGCGCCACGGCGGCGATGCGCTCCAGCAGGGAGTCTATGCTCTGCCCCCGTTTGTAGATGACGGCAGGGATGCCGGCATCCTCAAACTGCGGCAGGAGCGACTCGTCAAGGAGTACGGCGACGTCAGTTTCGTCCATCACAGCCTTTGTGAGTCGCTGGCGTTCTGCTCCAAGAGTGCCGGTGTCGTCCAGGCCGGCGGTGTCTATCAGCACGCAGGGGCCCAGGCCCGGCAGTTCCGCAATCTTGCGGACAGGGTCGGTGGTGGTGCCCGGAACCGGGCTCACCAGGGACACTTCCTGTCCGCAGATGGCGTTTACCAGGGTGGACTTGCCGCTGTTGGTAGGTCCGAAGAAAGCAATGTGAAGGCGTTCCATGCTAGAATCTGAAATCGCGGGCGCCGCCCTCGATGGCTTTGAGGCGCTGCTCTGTTATCTCGCGAGTCCTTCCTTCAGGAATGTCGGAGATGCTCTTTGCTATGAGAGCTTCTCCAGCTGCGCGGGTTTCCGGGGATGCGTAGTCCATCAGATATTCTTTTAAGGTCATCAGGGCGTTGGGAGTACAGCAAAGGTGAATCTTGCCGCTCTTACACAGGCTCATGAAGCGGTCTCCGGTGCGCCCCTCGCGGTAGCAGGCGGTGCAGAAGCTGGGGATATGGTCGTTCTGAAGGAGCCACCTTACAACCTCGTCAAGGGTACGGGTGTCGGAGACATCGAACTGTGAGGTTTCGTCGTGCCTTTCCACGGTGGTGTAGCCGCCGACGCTGGTGCGTGATCCTCCGCTTATCTGGGAAATTCCGCAGTGAAGCAGCTGTTCCCTCATCCTAGGCGACTCTCTTGTGGAGATAATCATTCCGGTGTACGGGACTGAAACGCGGAGTACGGCCACCAGTTTGCGGAAAATTGCGTCAGGGAGAGCGTCCGGGAAGTCTTCTGTGGAAATGTCCTCTGCAGGGCATATTCGCGGAACGCTGATTGTGTGGGGCCCTACGCCGAAGCGTGCCTCAAGGTGCTCTGCGTGCATCAGCAGGCCTACAAGTTCATACCTGTAGTTATTGAGGCCGAAGAGGACGCCTACGCCAACATCGTCGCAGCCGCCTTCCTGGGCGCGGTCCATAGCTTCGGTATGCCAGTCATAGTTGCTCTTGGGACCTGTAGGGTGCAGAAGCTGGTACTGCTCCTTGTTGTAGGTTTCCTGGAACAGGATATAGGTTCCGATTCCAGCGGCTTTAAGCTTGCGGTAGGATTCAACGTCCGTGGCGGCAATGTTCACGTTGACCCTGCGGATGGAGTTGCCTCCTTCGTTGACAGAGTAAATGGTCTTGATGGAATCCAGGATGTACTCCAGAGGGTTGTATACCGGGTGCTCGCCGGACTCGACCGCCAGACGCTTGTGGCCTATGCGGATGAGGGCGCGAACTTCGGCCTCTATTTCTTCCTGAGTAAGTTTCTTGCGAGGGATGGTCTTGTTCTTCAGGTGGTAAGGACAGTAAACGCATCCGTTTACGCAGTAATTGGAGAGGTACAGAGGGGCGAAGAGGACGATTCTGTTGCCGTAGAACTTCTGTTTGATTTCTGCTGCCAGATTGTAGATACGCTCCTCTATTTCAGGGTCGTTGCAAACCATAAGGATTGCAGCCACCCGGTGGGTCAGGCCTTTGCATTTTGCGGCTTTCTCCAGGATTTCAAGCACGCGGGCGCGGTTGCCGCTTTCGCGAGAGGCTTCCTGTAGACTTTCTAATATTTCGTCGTGATTTATAAAATCATCGGCATGGACAGATTGGGGGTTGTACATATTCAGTATAAATGAATTTAGAAAATTAAAGGTACGCTTTTCCCCCGACTATTCGTCTTTTTTTTTCAAGTATTTTAAAAAATACTTGAATACGAAGAATCTATTTGATGATGCGGTAGTAATCTTCCTTACGAGGCTTGGGAGGAAGGGGCTCCATATTGGGATATCCCAGTGCCAGTGCACCCACTCCGATGACGTCTTCCTTCACGCCGAGCTCTTTCAGAAGGGCCTTTCCTTCTTCTGTCTCGAACATCTCGCGTTCGCGGTTGATCCAGCAGGAACCCAGGCCAATAGCGTAGGCTGCATTCATCATGTTGCCCAGTACAAGGCTTGCATCCGGCACGCCGTTGGCCCATTTTTCCGGGCGGGAGGCAAATACCAGAACATATGTTGGAGCTCCGTAGAAAGGATTCACGTCACGGCCCCATACTTCGGCGTTGAGCTTTGCAATCTTCTCCATAAGTACTGGATTCTGGACTGCCACTATCCACGGATCCTGGAATCCCATTGCGGTAGGGGCCCAGGTACCGGCCTCCAGCACGGTCCTGAGTTCATCGTCGGTAATCTGTTCTTTCTTGAATTTTCTGATGCTGCGGCGGTTCTTGAGCGCCTCTATAACTGTATTATTCATAATAAACCTCCTATCTAATATAGATAATGATTATAAGATTTTCATCGCAATGTAGGCGCAAGCCTCAGCATCCGCCAGGGCGTGGTGGTGATTCTCCAGACTGTATCCGCACGCGGCGGCCACTGTCTGAAGCTGGAAGTTGGGGAGAACCCTGCCAAAATGACGCCTGGCCGCGCGTAGAGTATCGTGGAACTCATACTCCGGATAGTCCATCTGGTATACTTTGAAAACTTCTTTCAGGCACCCTTCGTCAAAGCGGCTGTTATGTGCCACCAGTGGCAGCCCTTCTATCATAGGTGCAATTTTCTCCCAGACATACGGAAAGACGGGGGCGTCTTCTGTATCCTCCTCGCACAACCCGTGAACCATCTTGCAGAACCATTGATAATACTCTGGTTCCGGGTGGATCAGGCTGTAGAAGTAGTCCACGATCTTCCCGCCGCGTACAATCACCACTCCGACGCTGCATACGCTGGACCGATACTCGTTGGCTGTCTCGAAATCTATTGCTGCGAAATCCGTCATATAGAATGATGTCAGTCTTCTGGAACCTGTTTCTTGAGTCTTTTACGGTCGTAGACCTTCTTGGATTTGTGAAGCGCTTTGCGGAAAGAAATCGGTTTCCCGTGTTCGGCTATCTCCTCAAGCCGCGCAGCCCTCCGCTGCGCCAGCATATAATCCGCTTCGGTAATCCTCATCCTCTTCTGTCCCTTCTTCTTTTTCATATCTATAAATATAGTAAAATTTCCTTTATGGGGCAATTCGGAGGGCGTTGCCCGACTCAGGGGTGTTTGAGGGGTACGCCCCCTCAATGAATACGTACTTCACGCAAAAAGCCCGGCTTTCGCCGAGCTTTTTGCGTGGAGCATAGCGGAATCGAACCGCTGACCTTTTGAATGCCATTCAAACGCTCTACCAACTGAGCTAATACCCCTTCGTGGATTGCAAATATACAACTTTTTCTGGAAATCAAAGCAGAGGAGCTATAATTCCTGCCAATTGTTCATTCTCCAGCAGGAATCCGTCGTGCCCGAAGTCAGAGAACATACGCGCAAAATGACAGTTGGGAATCATATCGGACATCTCCTTTACCTCAGAGCACGGGAAAAGGCAGTCTGTGTCTATGCCCGCTGCCACGCAGTTTGCGGTAATGCGGGAAAGAGCCGCCTGGCAGCCGCCCCTGCCGCGGCCGACATTGTGGCTGTCAAGGCTGTAGGACAGAGACCAGTAGCTGTAAGCGTCAAAGCGGTCCGACAGTTTCTTGCCCTGATACCTCTCGTAGGTGCAGGCCTTGTTTGCGAAAAGGACGTCAGGATCTGTCTCGCTCTGTGTGAGCTTGTACCCTTCATAGCTGCGGTATGATATGAGGGCTATGGCGCGGGCGGCGCGAAGTCCTGCTTCGCCTCCCTTGAGGCTTGCCGCCTCGCGGAATGTAGGATCGGCCTCCATTGCCATCCTCTGCGCTTCTTCGTACGCTGTCAGGTAGGGACTTGTGCGGTGGAGAGTTGCCATAAAAATGGCGCTCTTCACGCGCTCAGGCTGCATTATGCTCATCTCCAACGCCTGGAAACCACCTATGGACGGTCCCATAAGGATATCTACTTTCTCTATTCCAAGATAATCCATCACTGCAAAGTTGCATTTGCATATGTCTCTCACTGTGACACGAGGGAAATCGAAGTAGAAAGGTTTTCCGGTGGCGGGGTTGATGCTGGCCGGACTGGTGGTTCCGTAGGGAGAGCCCAGCATGTTGACACAGACCACATAATACTTGTCCGGATCTATGAACTTACCTGGCCCCACAAGGCCTGGCCACCAGTCCTGAGGGTCTGAATTGCCGGTGAGGGCATGGCAGATCCATACCACCTTGTCTCCTTTGGCGTATGCCTGGTCGGAGGTGTGGTATACTACGTCCACCGTATCCAGGTGGCCGCCTGCTTCGAACTGGAAGTCGTGCAACTGTATTTTGTGGCGTTCCATATGTGCTTATTTCTGTGCCGCGGCCTCGAATGCCTGCTTGAAGTCTGCTATGAGGTCTTCGGGGTCTTCCAGACCTATGCTCAGACGCATCAGGTCAGGATCGACGCCGGCTTCGCGAAGCTGCTCGTCGGTAAGCTGGCGGTGAGTGTGTGCCGCAGGGTGAAGGATGCAGGTATATGCGTCGGCTACGTGAGTCTCTATGGTGACAAGCCTCAGGTGGTCCATGAAGCGGTTAGTGAATTCTCTGTCCGCATTCAGCGCGAAAGCCATCACTCCGCAGGTGCCTTCAGGCATATATTTGAGCTGCAGGGCGTGGTCGGGGTCGCTTTCCAGTTCGGGGAAGCGCACCCACTTTACAGCGGGATGGCTCTCCAGGAACCTGGCAACCTTGAGCGCGCTGCTGTTGTGGCGCTTCACCCTGACCTCCAGGCTCTGGAGACCCAGGTTGACATAGTATGCGTTCTGGGGGCTCTGAATGCATCCAAAGTCCCTCATCAACTGGCTTGTCGCTTTTGTGATGAAGGCCAGTTTGCCGAATTTCTTGGTATAGGTGAGTCCGTGATAGGACGGGTCCGGGGAGCATAGTCCCGGATACTTGTCGGCATATTTGTCCCAAGGGAAGTTGCCGCTGTCCACTATGGCGCCTCCCACTGACGAGCCGTGGCCGTCAATGTACTTTGTGGTAGAGTGTGTCACGATGTCGGCTCCGAATTCTATGGGACGGCAGAATACCGGAGTGGGGAAGGTGTTGTCAATGATTAGGGGAACTCCGTGGGAATGGGCAATGCGGGCCATTCTTTCGATATCAAGCACGCGTACTCCGGGGTTGGTGAGAGTCTCGGCGAACAGGAGCTTTGTATTGGGCTTGAACGCCTTCTCGAACTCCTCGTCAGAGGCGTTCTGGTCGATGACGGTCACGTCTATTCCCATCTTCTTGAAAGTGGTGACGAACAGGTTGTAGGTGCCTCCGTAAATGTTGGCGGTGGTGATCATATGTCCGCCGGCTTCGCATATGTTGAAGCAGGCGAAGAAGTTGGCCGCTTGTCCTGATGAGGTGAGCATACCGGCGACGCCGCCTTCCATCGCCGCGAGCCTTGCGGCCACGTGGTCGTTGGTAGGGTTCTGGAGACGGGTATAGAAGTAGCCTGCTTCTTCAAGGTCGAAGAGGCGGCCCATCTGGTCGCTCGTGGTGTATTTGAATGTGGTGCTCTGGATTATCGGAATCTGGCGGGGACCGCCGTTTTCGGGTTCGTATCCTGCGTGGACACCAAGGGTGCCGATCTTGTCCTTGTTCATGTAACTAACCTATTAAAATCATACAAAGTTAATTCTTTTGAATGAAATTCAAGAATCAGAATATCAAATGTTATTTCGTATATTTGCAGATTACAGGCTTGATAGTATGGGAATATTCGACAAAGGCGTACAGAAGACAAAACTGAACTTCTTCCAGAAGCTCCACAGGGCAATTACAGCCCGTTCTACTGTGGATGACGACACCCTCGATGCCATCGAGGAAGCCCTCATAGCCTCCGACATGGGTGTGGATACAACCCTTAAGATAATAGACAATCTTGAGGAGAGGGTCCGTAAGGACAAATATATGTCCTTCGAAGAGCTGGTAGGCCTTCTGCGTGACGAGATTTCCCAACTGATAAACGTAGGTGATGAGGACATCCAGGCCTTTGACTTCTCCAAGAAACCTTACGTCATAATGGTAGTAGGGGTGAACGGAGTGGGGAAGACCACCACTATCGGCAAGTTGGCGGCAAGCCTTCGCGCCCAGGGCAAGAAGGTGATGATAGGCGCCGCCGACACCTTCCGCGCCGCCGCGGTGGAGCAGCTTCAGATCTGGGCTGACAGGGCGGGCGTGGATATCGTCAAGCAGGCCATGGGCTCCGATCCGGCCTCCGTGGCGTACGACACAGTACGCTCGGCCGTGGCCAAGGAAGCCGACGTGGTGTTGATAGACACCGCCGGGCGCCTTCATAACAGGATAGACCTGATGAACGAGCTCACCAAGATACGCAACGTTATGCGCAAGGTGGTACCGGACGCTCCGCACGAGGTGCTGCTTGTGCTGGATGCCTCCACCGGACAGAACGCCTTCCAGCAGGCCAAGGAATTCTCTCGTGCCACCGACGTCACTGCAATGGCCGTCACCAAGCTGGACGGCACCGCCAAGGGCGGCGTGGTGATAGGCATCGCAGACCAGTTCAAGATACCCATCAAGTTCCTGGGAATAGGAGAGGGTATCGACGACCTGAAGGTATTTGACAAGACAGAGTTCGTGAACTCCCTGTTTTCAATTGAAGATTTAAAATTACAGTAACATATGAAGCTTTCTTACAATTGGCTCAAAGATTATCTTGAGTCCGATCTTACTCCGGAACAGGTGGCCGAGTATATGACCGCCATTGGAATAGAGGTTGACAGCGTTGAAGAGGAGGAAGAGATTCCCGGAGGCCTTCAGGGCGTGGTAGTGGCAAAGGTCCTGGAATGCGAACCGCATCCGGATTCAGACCATCTGCATATAACAAAAGTCGATGACGGAACTGGCGAGCCCCTTACCGTGGTTTGTGGCGCTCCCAACGTGGCCGCAGGCCAGAAAGTGCTTTTCGCGCGCATAGGAACCGTCCTCCCCGGCGACTTCAAGATAAAGAAGTCCAAGATCCGCGGCGTGGAGTCCTTCGGAATGATCTGCGCCGAGGACGAGCTGGGAATAGGTACCAGCCACGATGGAATAATGGTGCTTCCCGACGAGGCAGTCATCGGCACCCCTGCAAAGGATTACCTCGGCCTCAAGACCGAAGCCGTCATAGAGTATGAGATCACGGCCAACAGGGTGGACGCAGCCTCCCATATCGGCGTAGCCCGCGACCTGTACGCCTGCCTTCTCCACAACGGCCTTCCCTGCAAGTTCGCGTATCCTTCGGTAGAAGCGTTCCGCGAGGGCGAAGGCGCAGGAATCCCCATAGAGGTGGTCAACCCCGACGGCGCCCCGCGCTACAGCGGTCTTACAATCCGCGGCGTCAAGGTGGGACCTTCCCCGGAATGGCTTCAGAAGAAACTTATGTCCATAGGCCTCAAGCCTATAAACAACATAGTTGACGTATCCAACTTCGTGCTCTTCGAGCTGGGACAGCCGCTGCACACCTTCGACGCAGACAAGATTGTCGGAGGCAAGGTGATAGTGCGCCGCGCCGCTGAAGGGGAGACCATCGTAACCCTTGACGAGGTTGAGCGCAAACTCCACGCAAACGATATGGTGATAGCCAACGCCCAGGGACCTATGTGCATCGCCGGAGTATTCGGAGGCTTCGATTCAGGCGTTACCGAGTCTACTCAGAACGTATTCCTGGAGAGCGCCTATTTCGACCCCGCTTCAATCCGCAAGACTTCAAAGTCACATACGCTCCAGACTGACGCTTCCTTCCGCTATGAGCGCGGAGCCGATCCTTCCATAACTATATATGCCCTCAAGCACGCCGCCCTGTTAATCCAGGAGGTGGCAGGAGGAACCATCGAAGGAAAGATCCAGGAATGCTGCGTACCGGGCATCACAGACCGCAAACAGATTGAGTTGAACTACGACCGCATCGATGCCTTCGTAGGAAAGAAACTCGGCGCGGAGGTCATCGAGGGCATCCTGAAGGGCCTCAATTACGAGTTCGTCAACAGGACAGATGGCGGAGCTGTCGTGGCTCCTCCTACATATATGGTTGACGTTTACAGGGAGTGCGACGTAGTCGAAGAGGTGCTCCGTATCTACGGATACAACAACATAGACCTGCCCAGGCATATGAAGATGTCAGTGAACGCCACCCCCAAGCCGGAGCCGGAAGCAATCCGCAATTCCATTTCCAACTTCTTGGCATCCAACGGCTTCACAGAGACAATGAACAATTCGCTCACCAAGGGCGACTACTATAACGGCCTGGTAACGTTCCCGCCGGAGAAGTGCGTCCATATAGTAAACCCGCTTTCTTCAGACCTTAACGTGATGCGCCAGACCCTCATCCTTAACGGACTTGAGGTTATAGCCTACAACATCAACCGTCAGATATCCTTCCTCAAGACATTTGAGTATGGCTCTGTATATCAGAGACTTCCTGAGAAGGACGGTACCAACCTTGAGGGATACTCAGAGCATCCTTGCTACGCCTTGTTCTTATCTGGAACTCCTGACAAATCCTGGAGAACCGAGTCCCGCAAGGGCAGCTTCTTCCAGCTGAAGGGCTATGTTGAACTGCTCCTGAAGCGTTACGGAGCCGACCTCAGCCAGATGTGGTGCGCTCCCGCTCCCCAGGACATATTCTCCGAGGGAATGGTATACAGCCTTCCGGGCAAGGGACGCCAGTTGGTAATGATGGGAACCGTCAACCCTCAGCTGTGCCGCAAGTTCGGCGTAAAGCAGCCGGTATTCGCCGCTGAGATTGACTGGAACGTCTTGTTCGAGCTGGTAAAACGCGACAAGGTTGCCTTCAAGGAAATGCCCAAGTTCCCCGAAGTTCGCCGTGACCTGGCCCTCCTCCTGGACGAGAGCGTCCAGTACTCCGCTCTTCAGGCAGCAGCTTTCAAGGCAGGCAAGAAGATGCTCAAGCAGGTATCCCTGTTCGACGTCTACCGTGGAGAGAAGATACTTGTAGGAAAGAAGCAGTACGCATTGAGTTTCGTCCTCCAGGATCTTGAGAAGACCCTTACAGACCAGGATGTGGAGAGGGTTATGGACAACATCCTTTCGGCATTCCAGAGAGAATTCGGAGCAGTGCTCAGATAGAATATGAAGTTATCCGCCAGATTATTGCTTGCAGTGGCATCGGCGGCGCTTTGCGTCGCTGCCTGCTCCCGCGGCCCCAAGGTGATACCGCGCTCCAAGATGGAGAAGATATACACCGATATGTTTATGGCGGACCAGTGGCTTAACTTCAACATAGAAAACAGGGTTGCGGCCGACACCACGCTTTATTACGAACCTATCTTCCGTAAATACGGTTATACTACGGAGGACTTCAACGCAAGCGTGGAGTATTATATGAGGGATCCCTTGAGATTCTCCAGAATGTTGAAGAATGTTGCCCTGAAGATGGATGCGGAGGCGCAGAGACTGCGCGGCTCCACCGGAAAGGAAAGCGAGGCTGAACTCACTACCGAGTACGAGGAAGTAACTGAAGCAGAATAATAACACTATAAGCTATGAACGATATTCTTGGAAAATACGGCTATTCTCCCGACAGGGAGGAGATGGGCAGGATACTGAGTCATATTGCCGCAAACGTAGGCGCTATGGCAAGTCCCGAGGTGTTCAAGAGGTGCTTCTCAATGATGGATCTCACGACCCTCAAGAGCAACGACACCGTACAGACGGTGCAGGCTCTCGTAAGGAAGGTGAACCGCCTTTCTACGGAATGGCCTTCATATCCGCTGCCGGCTTCTGTGTGCGTGTATCCCAACTTCGCTTCGGAGGTGGCTGCGACCAGAGCTTCCAAGAATCTTCACGTCACAGCCGTGGCTAGTTGTTTCCCTTCAGCGCAGAGCTTTCTGGAAGTCAAGGTGCGCGAATGCGAACTGGCGGTTCAGGCAGGTGCTGACGAGATAGATATCGTCCTGGCTCTCAATGCCTTCCTGGCTGGCGACTATGCAAAGGCCGGTGCAGAGATTGCCGCAATGAGGGCCGCGATTGACAGAGAGGCCGCAAAACTCGGCAAGAAAGTGATATTGAAAGTCATCCTAGAGACAGGATTGCTGATAACTCCTGAAAACATAGCGGCAGCCTCTTTCCTTGCTATGGAAAACGGAGCTGACTTCATAAAGACATCCACCGGAAAAGTAGAGCAGAACGCGACGCCGATGGCCGCGTACGTGATGTGCCAGTGCATTTCCAGATACTACGAAGTAACCGGCACAAAGGTCGGTTTCAAGGCCGCGGGAGGCATTTCCAACGCTGCCGACGCTCTGGTCTACTACTCTATAGTCTCTGCCGTACTGGGAGAAGGGTGGCTTGACAAGGAGTATTTCCGTTTCGGCGTCAGCCGCCTTGGGAACAGCCTGATGTCTGCAATAGAGCAGCAGACCGTCACTTTCTTCTAGTCCAGGCTTTTTTTCAAATAATCCGGAATAACACGGTTAAGAAACAGCGCTTGCAACCGCATGCGCTGTGGATTATCCGTGTTAAACGTTTCTTTTTTCTGAAAACGCTTGTCCTTCCCGACCTTTGTTCCGGAAAAGATTGAACTATGAAATGCTTAAGATTGTATTTACTGCCATTGCTTCTGGCAATGACTTTCTCCTGCCGCCCCGACGAGGACACTCCGGGCGGCGGGAGTTATTACCTTGATCTGGACAAGCTCTCCCACGAGCAGATTGTCTTGGGAGAGAAACTGGAAGACCCCTACGCACTTTCTGCGATGCAGCTCTCCTTTGCAAAACTGTACCCGACAAAGTCGGGGGTGGAAAGGCTGGAGGCAACTAACTATTATGTACGCTTCCTCCCTCTGGACGACACCCAGTTCTCCGCGCTCAAACTGATGGGAGTACAGGTGATAGACCATCCGCTGGACTATGAGATCCTCAGGGAGGGAGACTACTATCACGACCCTGAAATCCAGGAAGATGACATAACTTGGCAGTATGCCGTGGTGGACAAGGATTTCCAGTTCCCACAGGACATCCGCTACGAAATTCTGGAACAATGCTTCATACCTGAAAATGCCTCTACCAAGGCGTCAGACGTAGACTGGGAGGCTGTAGAGAGGGAGGCTTACAGGATTACAGGCAACGGGGACAGGCTTCTGCCAGGGACTAAAGCGGACGATGGCTTTCCGTCTGGGGCCATTAAGATAGTGGACGACAAATACAACGGGGGAGAGCCCATAGGAGTTTCCGGTGTCATGGTATCCGCAAACAGTTTTGTCAAATTCGCCTCGGCTTATACTGACGCTTCCGGTAATTACGTGATACCCAGGAACTTCTCCTCACAGATGCGTTACAGGCTGGTGTTTCAGAACGAGATGGGATTCGGCATAGGAGTAGACCTGCTCCTGGTGCCTGCGTCGGTCTCTACTCTCGGATCAGGTCCCGCCGAGGGAATAAGCGTCAAGATAACGCAGGATTCGGATAGGAAACTCTTCAGCCGCTGCGTAGTGAACAATGCCGTCTATGACTATTTCATGCGCTGCAACAGGGAGGGCGTGAAAATAACGCCTCCCCCAAAGAACCTGCGCTTATGGCTGTTTCAGGGACTCGGAAGCAGCAGCGCCCCTATGCTCCATCAGGGAAGCGTTGTGGAGAAAAGTGTCCTTACAGACTATCTGGGTTCATACAGGGACA
The DNA here is from genome assembly GCA_017437825.1 of Bacteroidales bacterium. Lineage (GTDB taxonomy): Bacteria > Bacteroidota > Bacteroidia > Bacteroidales > UBA932 > Cryptobacteroides. The sequence goes on along the minus strand of JAFRXC010000081.1, from coordinate 11,640 downwards.
TATTGAAGCACTTCCTGCCGGACATAACGATGGGATTGCGGAATATGCAGGATTACAGCACCATATATAACTATACCCAGCACGAACTGGCGCACGCCAGCCATTACGTACGGGTAGGGAATGCTTACTGGAACAAATATATCTTGAACGTCCTTAAATCATTTGTGACTTCCGGGATGAAGGTGTACGGTGTGGGGACCGAGCCGGAGGCCGGGTACTGCGAAGTAGGGGAGATGTGGGCATATTACCTGCAGAACGTACTATACAGGGAAAGGTATGGTTATTACCTCTCGGAACTGGGAACTTCCTACTGGTTCCATCCTCAGATATTGCTCTATATGGATGACCGGGGCATCGATGACAGCAAGATATTCACCGCCCTGATGTCGACAGTCACCGACAGGGACCTTCTCCAGAAATCTCTGACTGAACTCTATCCCGAGAGCAGATACATAATTGAACAGGCGTTTAACAGATATTTGAACTGATATGAGAAAACTTATAATAAGAATTGTTATAGCGTTTATTCCTGCCTTGTGGACTGCCGCGGGCGCCCAGAACGTGGCGCTTTCCACCAATCTAGCAGGATACGCCTTCCTGGGCACTATGAACCTGGAAGCTTCCTATGCACTGGCTCAGCACTGGAGCGTAAACGCCGGGATGAGGTACAATCCCTTCACTTTCGGCCCGGAGAATTCCAGGATACAGGCGCGTCAGCAGGCATATGCGCTTGGTGCCCGTTACTGGCCCTGGCACATCTATTCAGGATGGTGGGTGGCCGGCAAGATGCAATACCAGGAATATAACGCAGGTACTTCCAAGACGGCATACACTGCCGAAGGCGACCGTATAGGGAGCGGCCTTACGGGAGGGTATACATTTATGCTGAATCCGCATCTCAACTTTGAAGTGGGGTTGGGTGTATGGGCCGGTTACGACAAATATGTCAGGTATGAATGCCCGAAGTGCGGGAGGATAGTGGGCGAGGGCTCGCAGTTTTTCCTGCTCCCGGACGACGTGCTTCTGATGCTCTCTTATGTGTTTTGATGCAAAAAGGTATTGTGTCCCGCTTGTCTTCCTTGCGCTCGGAACGGCTTTGTCCTGCAGCATAAAGGAAGACAGGGAGGTCTGCCCCTGTTTCCTGACGGTTGTCAGGCCGGATTCAGAGGCTGGATCGCAGGGAGAAGTGTTCTGGCATCTGGCAGCCGGAGATTACAGCAAAGAAGGGAAGATTGAAGAAGGAGAGAAGGAAGTCTGTGACATTGAGGTTCCCAGAACAGTGTTGAGGTTGATTGCTGTATCGGGAATGCCGGACGGATCATTTGTCGATGGTGGTTTTAGATTTGAAGAAGGAAAGAACTGTCCTCCGGTATTCTATTACAAGACGGAACTGGATACCCGCCGAAACAGCCTCCGGGACACGATACGTTTGCATAAGAACTATTGTAAGATAAAAATAGAAGAAGATATTTCACACAGTTTTACCTATGTGCTGGCCGGTAACTCGTGCGGATTCGACCTGGACGGGAATATCCTGCAGGGAAGCCTCCGCCAGCCGTTCAGGCAGGAAGGAGACGGCTTCTGCTGCAGGGTCCCTCGTCAGGGAGATTCGTCCCTCAGGTTGGAACTGTACAGGGGAGAGGCGCTGGCTCGCAGTTTCCCAATTGGGAAAATAATAGAGGAAAGCGGTTATGACTGGACTGCTGAAGACCTGGAAGACGTGGACATTCGGCTGGATTACCAGGATACCGGAGTGAATTTCACAGTCAACGGATGGGAGCACGAAATAACATTCTATTATGAATTTTGAAAAATGTACTTATTTCAAGTTTTTTTGTATATTTGCAGTCCCATCGGGCGCGGGTGGCGAAACGGTAGACGCGCTAGTTTCAGGAGCTAGTGGGGTAACACCTGTGTGAGTTCGAATCTCATCCCGCGCACAAAAAAAGACTGCCATTTGGCAGTCTTTTTTTGTGTCATTCCTGACTTGATCGGGAATCTAGAGAACCTTCAGGTCAAGGGCCTTGAGGTCTTCGTCCCTTGAGGAGCTTCCGTAAAGGATCTTGTAGCTTCCGGGACGGACTGAAAGCTCGTCGATGGAAGCGTCATAGTACTCGAATGCACCTGCATCCAAGGTAATCTTCACGTTGGCCTGCTGTCCGGCGGCAATGTTTACACGCTTGAATCCCTTGAGTGACTTGATAGGAGCGTCAGGATTGTCGAGGCTCTTGACGTAAATCTGTACGACCTCGTCTCCATCCCTTGAACCGGTGTTCTTTACGGGAACGGTGATGTCTACGCTCTTGCCTGCCTTGATGGATGCATTTGAAAGGGTGGCGTCGCCATACTCGAATGTGGTGTATGAGAGACCGTAACCGAATGCATAGAGAGGCTCGCCGCGGAAGTACCTGTAGGTATGTCCTTCCATATTGTAGTCGTGGAAGTCTGGGAGCTGTGATGTAGACTTGTAGAAGGTTATAGGAAGCCTTCCTGCAGGGTTGTAGTCGCCGAAGAGGATGTCTGCAACTGCAAGTCCCGTAGCCTGACCTGCGTACCAGGCCTGGAGAAGTGCGTCATACTCGTTCTCAACCTCTGCGAAAGCGATTGCGCTTCCGGTGCAGTTCACGAATACGACCGGCTTGCCGGTAGCGTCAAGAGCGTCGAGGAGTCCCTTCTGTACGGGAGGAAGCTCGATCCTTGTACGGTCGCCTCCTGAGAAGCCCTCGTAAGGAACCATCATCTCCTCGCCCTCAAGCTGGGCTGAGAGACCTCCTACCATAATGATGACGTCAGCCTGGGCGGCCTTGGCGGCAACCTGGGCGAACTGTGCGGGATAGCGCTTGCAAAGGTCGAATGAGAGGTAAGCTGCTCCCTCGGAACCCTTAGTGTACTCTACTACTATGTCGTAGGACCTGCCTGCAACAACGGGGAAGGACTTCTCAGGGATGACGGCCCTGCGGTTGAAACGCATTCCTGCGGTCTCTTCCTGAGCGTCGATAGTCTTTCCGTTTACCATCAGCTTGTAGCTGCCGACACCGCGTACTGAGTAGCTGAGAGCTCCAGTGTAGTCAGCAACGTACTTGCCGGTCAGGCGAGCGGAGAAATCGTTGGCGTTTACGCCGTTGGCGAAGCGATAGTCACCAGAGGTGCGCAGATTTACTACGTTGAAGTCTGCTGAGGCCACCGGGGTTCCTTCCAGGCGGGTGTTGTTGAAGAAATCGGCGTGAATTCCCTTTCCTCCGTTCAGGGCGGCTACCTTGTCGTCGGTCATATAAGGGTCGGCGAGTTCGCAGCCCTTTTCGTATATGATCTCGGCTCCGGGAACGGCCTTGCGGATAGCTTCCAGGATGGAGATGGTGTTCTCAGCTGTAGGAGTTCCGTTGTAGTTTCCGTTGTGGATGGAAGCGTTGTCAGCGTTAGGTCCTACAACAGCAATCTTCTTGATGTCCTTTGAGAGCGGCAGGATGCCGTTGTTCTTCAGGAGAACCATAGCCTCGCGGGCTGCCTTGTATGCGAGGGCGGTGTGTGCGGGGCTGCTGATGTCAGCTGCGCCAAGGCCTGCCCAAGGCATATTCTCTTCAGGATCGAACATTCCCAGTTCGAAGCGTCCGCGAAGTACGCGTGCGAGAGCCACGTCTATGTCTGCCTCGCTGATGAGGCCTTTCTCGAGGCTCTCGAGCAGAGCCTTGTAGCTGGTACCGCACTCCAGGTCGGTTCCTGCAAGCACTGCGTCAGCGCTGGCGGTAACGGCGTCGGGATGGGTTTCGTGCTGTCCTACTGTGTAGAAGTTGTTGATAGCTCCGCAGTCAGAGAGGATGATGTCCTCATAGCCCCACTTCTCGCGGAGGATGTTGGTGAGGAGACGCTCGCTGCCGCAGCAGGGAACGCCCTCGTAGCGGTTGTATGCGCACATTACTTCCTGCACGTGTGCATCCTTTACGATGGTGCGGAAAGCGGGGAGGTAGGTCTCCCAGAGGTCGCGCATAGAAACGACAGCGTCAAAGCGGTGGCGCTCGCTTTCAGGACCGCTGTGAACTGCGTAGTGCTTTACGCAGGCGTGGGTCTTGAAATACTTGCCGTCGAATGCCTGCATTGCGCGTACTGTTGCACCGCCCATTACGCCGGCGAGATATGGATCCTCGCCACAGGTCTCCTGTCCGCGTCCCCATCTGGGATCACGGAAGATATTCACGTTAGGGCACCAGAATGAGAGTCCCTGGTTCCAGATGCCTCCGGTAGCTTCGTCCTTGCCGAAGATGTTGTGGTCTGTGGTGTTCCAGGTGGCGCGTGCCTCGTCTGAAACGGCTGTGTAGATTTCCAGCTGCTGAGGCTCGTCGAAGGTGGCGGCAAGGCCGATTGACTGAGGGAATACCGTGGCGTTGGGACGGCAGATACCGTGGCAAGCCTCAGACCACCAGTTGTAGGCGGGTACGCCCAGGCGGTCTACAGATACGGATCCGTTCATCATCAAGCCTATTTTCTCTTCCGGGGTCAGAAGGGAAATGAGGTTGTCAACCCTCTTGTCTACCGACAGTTTAGGGTTCTGGAAGGGATAGTCATATCCCTTGTTCCCGTTACAGGCCGCTACAAACAAGCTGGCGGCCGCAAGAATCAGGATCGATAATTTTTTCATAAGAGAACTATAGATTATTTATTGGTTTGAATTTCCTTATAAGGCCTTGCGGGGTCGTTGGTGACAATTCCGAAACGGAATTCTGCGCTGCCTGACTGAATCTTCACTTTCTTGCTCTCACCAGGTTTCAGGACAGTGCCCCACGAAAGGTCGGAAACTACGCCAAGGGGCAGGTCAGCCTTGATTATCTCAAGGTTGGCTTTACCGCCATTGCGTATGGTGTACGTGCCTGAATAGCCTTTCCCCAACAGCGATTTCTTCATTGTCGGACTTGCAGGCTGCACCAGGAGGGAAGGGGTGGAACCATTTGCTTTTGCAAGGTCCGGTATCCCTATGCAGGATACCTGGATCTGACGGTTGACGGGCTTGCCGTCCAGAATAAGGTTGACCCTGTCTTCGTGCATTCCCATTGCGTGAGCCTCCTTTGGAAGAGTGTAGTGGAGGATGATGCTGCCTGCTTCACCGGGGCCCAGCCGCGGGGGAGATGCAACTGTAAGCATCCTGTCTTCCTGCTCAGGCTCTGCGCCGATGCTTACGGCTGAGTCCGAGGTGTTTATGACGTCTATCCTGCGTTCATCCATGCTCCCTGCAGTTACATAGCCGAAACGCTGGGAGAGGGAAGTGAGCCTGATTCCGCCCGGTAAAGATACCGGGTAGACATCTTCCAGGGCGTATTCCGAAGGGTTTACCTTGGCTTTGAGCGTAAGGGATACGCCGGGTTTACCGTCCATCAGGTAGATGTCCACCATCCTGATCACGTCTCCGGCCGTGCGTGCCGGGTTGAAAGCCACGCTGATTTCTCCAGTCTCGCCTCCCGGGATAGGGTCCTGCGGATAGGATACCGAGACGCAGCTGCAACTGGCTGATATCCGGAGGATACGCACCGGTGTCCCCGAGCCGTTTATGAAATGGAAAGTGTTGAAAAGGGTGCCTTCCGCTTCTTCCACCTCTCCGAAATCGCACTCGTAAGAGTCGAATATAAGCGGAGAACCTGCCTCCTGCGCCATCAGAGGGGCAGAAAGCAGGTTAAATGCCGTCAGGGCACAGAAGAAGAGAAGGCGTCTCATCTCAAAATGGTTTCTAGAGAACCTTGAGGTCAAGCTCCTTCAGATCTTCGTCCCTGGATGAACTTCCGTAGAGAATCTTGTAATTGCCGGGGAATACAGAGAGCTCGTCAATTGAGGAGTCATAGTACTCGAATGCGCCAGGTCCCAGTGTGATCTTGACATTCGATGTGGCTCCCTTTTCAATCATAACCTTCTTGAATCCCTTGAGGGACTTGATGGGTGCGTCAGGATTGTCAAGGCTCTTTACGTAAACCTGAACGACTTCTTCTCCAGCCCTGTCTCCGGTATTCTTGACAGGAACGGTAATGTCAACTGACTTGCCGGCTTTGATGGAAGACTTGCTGAGTTTGGCCTTGCCGTACTCGAAGGTGGTATAGCCGAGTCCGTAGCCGAAAGCATACAGCGGAGTTCCGTGGAAGTACTTGTATGTGCGGCCTTCCATATTGTAGTCGAGGAAGTCAGGAAGCTGCTCGTCGCCTGTGTAGAAGGTGACAGGAAGCTTTCCAGAAGGATTGTAGTCGCCGAAAATCACGTCCGCGATGGCCTGGGCGCCGCCCTGACCGCCGTACCACGCCTGAAGCAGCGCGTTGTACTCATTCTTTACAGCGCCGAATCCGATGGCGGAGCCTGAGCAGCTGATGAAGATGACGGGCTTGCCGGTAGCGTGCATAGCCTTGAGGAGGCGCTGCTGAACTACGGGGAGGTCCATTGAAGAACGGTCGCCGCCCTCACCCTCGAAACGTGCGGAGATTCCTCCGACGATGATGATGGCGTCTGCGTCTTTAACCTGGGCTGCGAGGCTGCTGAACTCAGCAAGCTTGCGCTCGCACATCTCAGCGTTGAGCATAGCGAACTGTCCGCTTCCCTGTACGTATTCTATCTTCACGTCGATGGGCTTTCCGGCAACGACGTCGAAGGACTTGGTAGGCATTGCGTTCCTGCCGAATCCGAATCCGCGCCTGCTGGCTGCAGGGTCGCCAGGCTTGGTCTGGTCTACCACACGGCCGTTAACGGTAAGTTTATATGTTCCGTCTGAGCTTACGAGGTATGACATGGGGCCGCTGAAATCAGGAGTGTACCTGCCGGTGATGCGTACTGACATATTCTCCCTGTCGACTCCTTCTGCGAAGCCGTATGCTCCGAAGGTGGAGAAGTTGATGCGGTCGTAATAGCCTGATGCGACGGGCTTTCCTGAGAAATTGCGGTTGTTGAAGAACTCCACGAAGAAGCCCTGGCCGTCATTGAAGTCAGGAATATGGTACGTGGTGTTGAACTCGTCCATTATCTCGCATGCCTTGGAAGTGATGATCTCTACACCCGGGAGAGCCTCCTTGAATCCGTCGAGGATGGACCTCTTGTGGTTGTCGGTAGGGGTTCCGCCGTAGTTTCCGTTCATCATTGAGACGTCGTCGGCATTGGGGCCGATGACTGCGAGCTTCTTGATGGCGCTCTTGTCAAGAGGAAGGATTCCGTCGTTCTTGAGGAGAACCATTGACTCACGGGCTGCCTGCCTTGCGAGGGCGTCGTGAGCCTCACTGCTTATCATGTCCTCTCCGTAGTTGGCCCAGGGATTGGCGTCAGCAGGATCGAACATACCCAGTTCGAAACGTCCGAGGAGGGTCCTGCGGAGGTGGACGTCAAGGTCGGCCTCGCTGATGAGACCCTTGTCCAGTGCGTCCTGAAGCGATGTGAAGGCCATTCCGCACTCCAGGTCGGTGCCTGAAAGGATAGCGTCGACAGAGGCGCTCACTGCGTCGGGATGTGTTCCGTGCTGGTTGGGATTGTAGAAATTGTTGATTGCGTCGCAGTCGGTCAGGATGATGTCCTCATATCCCCACTTGTTGCGGAGGATGTCGGTGAGGAGACGGTCGCTTCCGCAGCAGGGCTCTCCCTCGTAGCGGTTGTAAGCGCACATCACTTCCTGAACGTGGGCGTCAACTACCAGGGCCTTGAAGGCTGGGAGGTAGGTTTCCCAGAGGTCACGCATTGAGACTACGGCGTCGAAACTGTGGCGCAGAGGCTCCGGACCGCTGTGTACTGCATAATGCTTGGCGCAGGCGTGCGTCTTGAAGTATTTCTTGTCGCTGCCCTGCATTCCCAGGACTGTCTGTACGCCCAGTACGCTGGTGAGGTACGGGTCTTCTCCGCAGGTCTCCTGGCCGCGGCCCCAGCGGGGATCGCGGAAGATATTGATGTTGGGGCACCAGAATGTCAGCTCGGGGTTGCCCGGGACATTGTTGGCGCGCATTCCCACGTTGAAGATGTCGTGGTCAGAACGGTTCCAGTTGGCGCGAGCCTCGTCCGATACTGTGTCGAATACCTCGAAGAACAGCTCGGGGTTGAAGGAAGAAGCCATTCCCACAGGCTGGGGATATACGGTGTAGCCGTCCTGGCGTACTCCGTGGCATGCCTCGCTCCACCAGTTATAGGAAGGGATGCCGAGACGGTCTACGGAGATGGCCTTGTTCATCATCAGACCCACTTTCTCTTCCGGGGTGAGGAGGGAGATAAGGTTGTCTACCCTTGCCTCGTTGGAAAGTTTGGGATTCTGGAAAGGATATTCATAAGAGGTGCTCTGTGAGCACGACAATAGTGGCAGCAAGGCAAATGCCGCCACTATGACTGTTAATATGTGCTTTTTCATTTCTTGTCTTTGAGGAGGTCTCTGATTTCCTCGAGGAGGGCTACGTCTTCAGGCTTGGGTGCGGGAGCGGCTGCTGCAGCTGCGGCCTCAGCCTCTTCTTTCTTTCGTTTTGCTCTGGTGATACCCCTGATAATCAGGAAGATACAGAAAGCGATGATGAGGAAATCAACGGTTGTCTGGATGAAATTGCCATAGTTGATGTCAACATCCTTGATTGTAGCTTTGAGGTTTGTGAAATCGAATCCGCCGATAAGGGAGCCGATAAGAGGCATGATGAGATCATCGACAAGGGAAGATACGATCTTTCCGAAAGCGCCGCCGATTACTACGCCGACAGCCATGTCAATGACATTTCCTTTCATTGCAAAGTCCTTGAAATCGGACCAGAATTTACCTTTTGCCATAATATTAGAGATTTTAGGTTTCAATATGAGGTAAATATAAGAAAAAGAGGGCGAAAAATCACCCTCTTCTTCTCATTATAAGGAAAAAAAACTAGAATATTTCCTCTACAGGCTCCTTGTAGTCATCAAGCTGCGGAGCGGGAGCTGCGTCAGCTTTCTGTCCGAAGCGCCTCTTGCCACCTTCAGGATTGCGCCTTTCGCCTCCGTGGCGTTCGCCGCGCTCACCTCTCTCGCCTCTCTCGCCGCCTCTGCGCTCGTCGCGGTCGCCTCTGCGCTCGCCGCGCTCAGGCCTGCGGTCTCCGCCCGGCCTGCGGTCGCCCGGCTTGCGGTCTCCGCCCGGACGGGGCCTGCGCTCAGGCTCCACGTATCCTTCGGGCTTCTCCTGGAGTGCCCTCATCGAGAGCCTCATCTTGCCGGTCTTGGCATCTATCTCGAGAAGCTTGACGTCAACCTCCTGGCCTACGCTAAGGACATCCTCTACTTTCTCGGTCTTCTCCCAAGCTATCTCGGAAACGTGCAGGAGACCTTCCTTTCCGGGGAGAATCTCTATGAACGCACCGAACTCAAGAATGCTTACAACCTTGCCGTGGTAAACCTGTCCGACCTCGGGAACAGCACAGATTCCCTTGATCCAGTCAAGGGCCTTCTGCATGGCCTCCCTGTCGTTGCTGGCAACGTCAACGACACCCTCGGTGCCTCCGCCGGGAAGCGGTTCCTCGGTGATTGTGATGACGGTACCGGTCTCTTTCTGTATCTTCTGGATGGTCTCTCCACCCTTGCCGATGATTGCTCCGATGAACTCGGCGGCAACGCGGATCTGTTCGATACGGGGAACGAACGGCTTGTAGTCCTCGCGAGGCTCGCTGATGGTCTTCATCATTTCGCCCATGATATGGATGCGACCCCTGCGTGCCTGCTCGAGAGCTTTCTCAAGTACGTCGTATGAGAGTCCGTCAACCTTGATGTCCATCTGGGTTGCGGTTATTCCGTCCTTTGTTCCTGTAACCTTGAAGTCCATGTCTCCCAGGTGATCCTCGTCTCCCAGGATGTCGGTGAGGATGGCGTAGCGGTCGTTAGGTTTCTCGGCATCAGTGATAAGTCCCATTGCAACACCTGCAACCGGTTTCTTTATCTTGACGCCTGCATCCATAAGTGCAAGGCAGCCACCGCATACGGAAGCCATTGAAGAAGAGCCGTTTGACTCAAGGATATCTGAAACGATGCGCACAGCGTAAGGATTCTCGGGAGCCAGCGGAACTACCGGCTTGAGTGCGCGGAGAGCAAGGTTTCCGTGACCGATCTCGCGGCGTCCCACACCCCTCTGGCTCTTGGCCTCGCCTGTTGCGAAAGGAGGGAAGTTGTAGTGGAGCACCAGCTGCTGGTCTTCCTGGATGAGAACCTCGTCGGTCTCTTTCATATCCATCTTGGTACCGAGGGTGACGGACGCCAGTGACTGGGTCTCACCGCGGGTGAAGATGGCTGAGCCGTGGGCGCAGGGCAGGTAGTCTACCTCGCACCAGATGGGCCTTACCTGGTCGCATACGCGTCCGTCAAGACGGATGCCTTCGTCCAGGATCATATTGCGCATTGCTTCTTTCTCTTCGTTGTGGTAATAGCGCTCCACCATCCAGAGCTTCTTGGCGTACTCTTCCTTCTCAGCCTCGTTGGTGGGCTCTGGAAGGGTGGCGATGAACTCGTCCTTGATGGCGCTGAAGCCGTCTTCGCGCTCGTGCTTGGGCTTTGCAGACTTTGCAAGGGCGTAGCACTTGTCATAGCAGAAGTCGTGTACTGCCTTGCGGAGATCCTCGTCCTCCTCGTCGTGAGGATAGTCTCTCTTGACGTCGGTTCCGAGTTCTTTCATAAGCTCTTTCTGAACGCGGCAGTGCTTCTTTATCTCTTCGTGGGCGAACTTTATGGCTTCGAGCATGTCGTGCTCAGAGACTTCCTTCATTTCACCCTCTACCATCATTATGTTCTCTTCAGTTGCGGCGACCATAAGGTCGATGTCGGCCTTGTCCATCTCGCTGAAGTTGGGGTTGATGACGAACTTGCCGTCTATACGGCAGACGCGCACCTCTGAAATTGGACCGCCGAACGGGAGGTCGGAGGTTGCGAGAGCGCAGGAGGCTGCGAGGCCTGCGAGTGCGTCGGGCTGGATATCGTTCTCAGCCGAAATGAGAGTAACGTTTACGAATACTTCCAGGTGGAAGTCGTCCGGCCACAGAGGGCGGATAGGACGGTCGATGAGGCGGGAGATGAGGATCTCGTAGTCAGAGCTCTTGCCCTCTCTCTTCATGAATCCGCCGGGGAAACGTCCTGCTGAATAGAATTTCTCTTTGTAATCTACGGTCAGGGGCATAAAATCAGTACCTTCCTTGACTTCCTTTGCAGCGCAAACCGTTGCCAGAAGCATAGTGCCCCCCATTTTAACGACAGCTGAACCGTCGGCCTGCTTGGCCAGTTTACCGGTCTCGATTTCAATCACGCGGCCATCCGCGAGTTCGATCTTCTTGTTGATGATGTTCATTATTGTTTTCCTTTACGTCTTATATTCGTCTCGGCCCCACGGCCGGTCATTTTCTAAAAAAGGGATGGTTCCATCCGGGAACCATCCCTAAAAATTTTCCTATTTATCGGCGGAGGCCAAGCTCCTTGATGATATGTCTGTATCTCTCGATGTCCGTCTCCTGGAGATAATCCAGAATCTGACGTCTTTTACCTACAAGACGGAGAAGGCTGCGGCGTGTAACAACGTCTTTCTTGTTCTTCTTCACGTGCTCTGTAAGGTGAGCGATACGGTAGGAAAATAGAGCAACTTGACTCTCAGGAGAGCCGGTGTCTTTATTGGACTTCCCGTACTTCGCGAAAATCTCTTGCTTCTTCTCAGGCATT
>JAFRXC010000011.1 GCA_017437825.1 Bacteroidales bacterium | reverse complement strand
GAAGACTGCATCAACGTCATTATGAAGGACCTCATAAAGTTGATGGATCCTAAATATATAGAGGTGACCGGATTCTTTGTCCCCCGCGGAGGCATCTCCATCTACCCATACGCCAACTACGGCCGCCCCGGCACCAAGTACGAGCGCCTGGCAGAACAACGCCTCGACACCCACGAATAGTGCCCTCGTGACCTCGTGTTGTCTGGCAGACCTCGGATACGGTTTTTCGGAGGGCGAAGCCCGACCCAGGGAGTTTGAGGGGTACGTCCCTCAATTTGGAATTTACACCACACGAAAAAAGCCTTCAGATGTTCCTGAAGGCTTTTTTCGTGTGGTGTTGGCAGGAGTTGAACCGGCGACACATGGATTTTCAGTCCATTGCTCTACCACCTGAGCTACAACACCATTTGTTTAATTGGGTTTGCAAATATACAGAAATTTCTTTTGCTTCCAAAATTTTTATTAAATTTGGGAGTTGAATTGAATTAACGCTAATTTATTAGAATATGAAAAAGATTATTTCAATGATTCTTGTAGGAGCTATCCTGTTCTCAGTATCGGGATGCGCTTCAATGAACCAGACCGGCAAAGGTTCTTTGATTGGTGCCGGTGCAGGTGCCGCAGTCGGCGCTGGCCTTGGTGCAATTTTCGGAAAAGACGGTAAGAGCGCTGCTATCGGCGCAGCCATCGGATCCGCAGTAGGAACCGCAGCTGGTGCAGTTATCGGCAAGAAGATGGACCAGAAGGCTGAAGAGCTCGCAAAACTCGAAGGCGCAAGTGTAGAGACCATCACCGACGCTAACGGCCTCGAGGCTATCAAAGTTACCTTCGAGAGCGGAATCCTCTTCCCGTTCAACGGAGTTAACCTCAGCGACCAGTCCAAGGCTACCCTGGCTCAGTTCGCAAACGAGATGAAAGACCTTCCTGAGACCAACATTACAATCTGGGGACACACCGACAACATCGGAACCGCAGCTGTAAACCAGAGGATCTCCGGCCAGAGGGCTGACGCAGTGAAGACTTTCCTCAACCAGAACGGTATCGCCAATACAAGGCTCGACGCAGTGGGCAAATCTTTCGACATGCCTGTTGCTGACAACGCTACCGAGGCAGGACGTGCACAGAACCGCCGCGTAGAGATCTATGTTTCCGCTAACGAGAACATGATCAAGCAGGCAGAGGCCGGACAGCTTCAGTAATACGATATTGGACAAAAACCAATTCATACAGACCATACTCCCACTCAAGCTTGAGTGGGAGCCTTGGTATTATACCACGGCTAACGTATCCGTAGGCTCCAGAGTCAATGTAAAACTCGCAGGACGCCAATATGTCGCCGTGGTAAGCCGCATTGCCTCCGTCCCGGATATAGACCCGGCGCAGGTTCATCCCATTGAAGGGCTGGCGGAAGGCCTGGAGCCCATCACTGAGGCTGAACTGAGGCTCTGGCATTTCATTTCACAGTATTATATGTGCACCCTGGGAGAGGTGTACAAGGCGGCGTATCCCGCCGGGAAGCAGCAGGTGGAAGCGCGGAAGCGCAAAAGCCCTGCTGCGGCCACGGACTCCGGCGCCGCGGTGAACGGAGAATTCCAGTTTGAGTCCGGCAAGCCGCTTCTGGCCGTAGGACATCAGCGGCACGCCGTCATCCGCCAGCTGGTAAACAGGACGCTCCGTCAGGGCAAGGACGTGCTGATGCTCCGCCCGGATGCTCCCCTTCACTCATACGCACAGCTGCGCAATCTGTCCCAGGAGGTACGACGCCCGGACAGTCCCGCGCAGGTAATAGAAGGACGCAGGCAGATACTGTTCCTGCCATACTGCAAGCTGGGGCTGGTGGTTGTGGAGCAGGAGCAGGACCCTGCTTACAAGCAGGAGTCCCCCGCTCCGCGCTTCAACGCGCGCGACGTGGCCGTGATGCTTGGCAGCATACACGGGGCGCAGGTGGTGCTGGGTTCCTCCTGCCCTTCCCTGGAGTCGGTGTACAACGTGCTCAGCGGCAAGTTCAAGCTCAGCGGAGAAATCGCCCCGCAGGGGCTGGATGCCGCCACCATAATAGACACCTCCGCCGAAAAGCGCAAACACGGGATGAACGGCGGTTACTCCATCAAGCTTGTTGACGCAATATCTAACGCCCTGGCTCACAGGGAGCACGTGCTGGTTCTCCTGCCCTGGGCTGACACTTCAGACTCCGAGATAGAAGCCCGCGCCCTCTTCCCTGAGGCTCGTACGCGCCTTCGTTTCAGCCCCATCGGCAAGGCCGACAAACTCAGCAAATACGGCCTCGTAGCCATCCTCAACGCAGATTACCTTTTCACCCGTCAGGACTTCCGTTCCGACGAAAAAGCCCTCCAGGCGCTCAGCGCCGTAGCCTCCGAATGCACCTGCCCGCTGGTGATTCAGGGGGCAGACCTGCCTTCGCGGCTCCAAGGCCTGGATGCCGACCGGCTGCTTGAAGAAAGGCGCCGCTTCGGCTATCCCCCTTTCACCCGCCTGGTGGAAATCAAGGTAAACGACGCCAACGAAGCCCGCAGGGCAAAACTAACTTCAGTGCTTTGCAGGGAGTTCGGCTCGCTTCAGTTATTCCTTCCCAAGGACGGTTCCCTGGCTGAAGCAAAGGCTGACATAGCCAGGCGCATAGCCGCAGTGGAGAAAGAATACAAATACAGCGGGCACATCTTTGCTGACGTAGACCCGCTGTAATTCCTAGAACTTCCAGACGCAGAACTCGTTCTCGCCCTGGCTGAGGTTCTCAAACGGTCCGGGAGTAGGCTTGGGAGCCCTCACGGTTCCGAAGAAATCCTTGTCAATGGCCAGCTTGGTACCGTCAGGATTCTCATAGTAACCATTTGAATAATAGGTCTTTCCGAGACTGTCGGTGGTGATTATGCTGGTCTGGGCCTGGTTGACGGCATTGTCCACAGTGATCTTCACATAGATTCCGTCTTCCCTCTTTTCAAGGGATACCTTGGCATCTGCGCGGCTGCTTACCGGATTTGTTTCCCAGGTATAGTTCTTCACCCCGTTATAATAGACGTTGTTGGCAACTCTCATCGCAAGCTGGAAGCGGGCCGGCTGGCTGTTTCCGGCAGCCATCTGCTCGTTGAAGCTGAGGAGGAGAGGGTTGGTGACGTTGCGGGTGTTCATATCGTTGTAGATTCCCTCGTAGTATGGAGGCCTTTCGTTGTATACGGAGGTGCCGGCATCCTTGTTCTCAAGGGTAGAATCAGGCGCGATGGTGAAGATGTTGTTGAAGTAGCGGTCGTCTCCTCCGGGGAAGTTCATCACGCCCACGATCTTTGTGGAGTGAGGTGCGTGGTACGGCGTATAGCGCTCTGTAACAGGGTGGAAGGTGATGTATCCGGAGATGATGTTGTGAACGAAGGCAGCACCCTGTCCCCACTCGAGGAATGCGTCGGGAGAGAGCATTATGTTGTTGTCCACCAGGCAGGGGCCGTGGGTTACCTCGGTCCAGATGTCGGTGTGGTCGTTGTTGAAGAACACGTTGCCGGAAACGCGGGTTCCAATGCCCTGCCAGTCAAGCCAGAGGCCGTTGTAGCCGTTCTCAAGGACGTTGTTGCGGATTACAACGTCAATTGCAGCATGAAGCTTGATGCAGCCTACCTCTGCGCCAGAGTACTGCCTCTTGGCGTTGCAGTCGTGGATGTAGTTGTTCTCTATGAGTGAGAATACACATCCCAGGTGGCCTACTATACCGGCCTGTTCGCAGTCGAATATCTCGTTGTTGCGGATGATGTGGGAGCCGATGTTCTCTTTCTTCCATCCCATATCCTCGGCCTGGAAGATAACTTCAAGCTCACGGTTGAATCCGGAAAGGGTTCTCTCTATTGTCCAGCGGTTCTGGCCGGATGCGCGGTCTTTTCCTAGGGAGATCCCAACGCACTTGGAGTTGCTTATGACGTTGTCCTCAATTATCCATCCCTTACTCCAGTGAGGGCCTATCAGACCCATCTGGAAAGCGGTTGGCGGTGCCCAGTTGGGAGCTGCCTGGGACAGATGGAAACCTTTGACTGTAATGTAGTTTACGCCAGGAAGAGCCGGGAAGAACACTGCCGGACGGGACGTAACCTCCACGAGTTCCTTGTTGGGGTTGACACCCGGGCCGAAATTGGCCCAGATGGTGGTCTGGGTGTCGGTAACCTCCACATACCAGGTACGTTTTGCCTCTTCGGGCTTGCGGGTGTTCCTGGGGATGACGGGTTCCTGGACTCCTTCCATAGTGGTTGCCTGGAAGAGAGAAACGTTGTTGAGGAAAACATCGCCCACTACATATGCGCTGTTGGTCTGGCTCAGCCAGTCTCCTACGAGGGGCTCGGCAAAAGGATTGAAGTCGCCGAAGAAGGAATTAGGAAGGACGACCTTCCATACGTCGGTCCTTCCCTGCTTCACCCAGCCTGTGACTTCCTCGGATCCCTTGATCCAAACCTCTTCACCCTCTGCAGCGCGGTAGGTGATGCGGTGGTATACGTCGGCGCCGGAGTTGCGCGGCTGCACCCACTCGCGGTAGATGCCTGCGTGGACGGTGACGGTATCGCCAGTCTTGAGGACCATCGCCGCCTTGTTGATGGTGAGGAAAGGCGCCTCGGCGGAGCCGTCGTTCTGGTCGGATCCGGTCTTGGCCACGTGATACTCACGTGCGGAAAGGCTGACCGACGCAATGAGCACGGCCGAAATCAGTAATAAGAGTTTTCTCATGACGATATGGTTAAATGGTTAGAATTACGCGGTTGTCTTTCAAATATATCAAAAAAAGCGGATATTTGAAGAAAAGAAAACCTAACATCTCCAATAACAATGAATCTTAAAACTGCTTTCATCGCACTTGCCGTCATTTTTGTGCAAGCGTGCGGCACAACCGTAAAACAAGACCCCAATGACATTTCAAACCTTCCCGTAAGGAAAGCCTGCAGCCTGGAAAGGCTTTATATGGATATGAAGGACCCCATAAAGGAAGAGAGTCCGGATATGCTTTTCGTCAAGGCTCTGTGCTCTGGAAACGCCCAGAATGTTGTGGACCTGTTCCGTGAGAAGAAACTATTCTGGGACGAGCTCCCCGCAGTGGACACTCCGTACGGCCGCTTCGAAGGCCTGGACGCCATCCGCGAGTTCGCCCAGGGCTTCATCCCCAAGTTCAAGGCCGACAGGGTCGTTTTCACCCCTGTTTTCCAGACTATCGCCGGAGGCCGCGCCGCCCTTGAGGGCGTCTTCAAATTCGTGGTTGACGGTGAGGTTGAGGAAGTCCCGATGTTCGTGATTGCAGATTTCCGCACGCCCAAGCTTCTGGAGGAGATCCGTATGTACACGCACTACACCTTCATCCCTGACCAGACTCCATACCGCAAGCCCATTTTCAAGCCTGCGCATTACGAGATGGGAGACCCCGGCCTTCTGACCGGTGCGATGAGAGCGTATTACGAGGCTCTACACCACGCTCCGTACTGCAACCCCGACAAGATCCACGCTGCTTTCGCAGAGGACTGCATAGTAGGCGGATATGACCCTTGGGGCACGCCTGAGCTTTCAAAGGAGGAGATGAACCGCAACGCCCACACCTTCGGATACGGCCTCTCCAAGTACATCCCCGCCTGCGTGGGAATGCGTTACGAGACCATCATCGACGATGGAAAGACCTGCGTGATAGAGTGGTGCCACATAGTTTCAAAGCAGGGACAGGAAGAGCGCAACCGCATTGCGATGTCCGGATGCAGCGCCTACCAGCGCAATGAGGACGGCTACCTCTGCTCAGTGCGTATCAGCGACTACGCCGGCCACGAGGCCGAAATAGACTGGACCAAGACCGAAGTCTCCCGCGAGGAAGCCTACTCCATCAACCTTGTGGACGAATTCCACGGCGGCTGCGGCATGAAACCCCAGGAAGAGTATTAATCCTTTCAACGCTGAAACAGAAAACGCCACCCTTTGAAGGTGGAGCGAAGCGAAGGCGGCATCAGCCGCCGTGCCGTAGGGAGG
>JAFRXC010000080.1 GCA_017437825.1 Bacteroidales bacterium | reverse complement strand
ACGCTCCCACGCGTGCATCGGGTTGAATCCGAACAGGTGTGTAGGAACGCCGTCGAACTTGGTAAGGTCGTTCTTGTCGAGCTTCACTCCGTAGATTCCGCTGATTCCGCGGCCAGGCCAGAAGAGGTACGGCTGATTGTCGTCGTCAACGAAGATCTTGCAGTCAAATCCTCCGTTCCATCCGTTCTCGATGGGGCCGGTGTTCTTGAACAGTCCAAGATCCTTGTACGGTCCGAGAGGGTCGTCAGCAACATAAACATGGTCGCTGTTACCAGTAACATAGAACTTGCCGTTGTACTCTGCGATGTCAGGAGCGCCGGGAATGTTCTCGGCACCGTGAAGTTCCCAGTTGAGAAGGTCGTTTGACATCCACATTCCGCCGCCGGAGCAGCACATGTAGTACTTTCCGCCGTGTTCCAGAACGGAAACGTCACCAGAAGCATTGCCTCCCGGGCCTATAACCATAGGGAGCGGATTGCAATAACGCTGGGCGAAAGCGGCTGATGAGCCGATTCCAGCCACTACCAGAACCGCGAGGGTCCTGAGTGCTCTTACAAAATTGTTCTTTTTCATAGACTGGTTATTATTATGGGTTAAAGAATTATCGGTTAAAACAGAGTCAGTTCTTCAATCTCGGGGATATCTCCCAGGTCCTGCTCCGGCGTCTCGATATCTATGATGTCGTTCATGTCTATCTCCACGAATTCTTCCTCCTGTGCAGGCTGCTCGTCCTCAGGCTTTACAAGAGGCTCTATGAACGCGACGCTCTTCACCTCCCAGCGGTCGGAGCACTTCTTGCCCTTTGCGGCGATTCCCTTCTTGGCTATGAACTCCTCCGCATCCACGGCCTCTGGCGCGCGGCCCTCGTTCTTGCCGCCGAAGGTCACCAGGAACTGGGGATGGAGGTCTTCGCTCAGGTCCACCAGGTAGGAACCCCTTCCCTCCGCGATGAACGACAGCGGAGTGTTGTCGCTCAGGACGAATGAGAAGCGCTTGACGTAGAAGGCCTTCACCGACGAGTCATAGTACAGGGCGGTGTAGGTCTTGTCCGGGTCGAATTTCTCAATACTCAGCACGTCTCCCTGATACCTGTTGGAAACGTCGAAAGAGGTGGTGTAGAACGTTCCGTTGCGGAAGATGGCAAGCACCTTGTCATCCGTCTCGAACTGTCCCAGGTACAGGCCTCGGCCCTCATCGTTAAGTTTCTGGATATCCTGGTCGTACCACATATCCTTGCCGGATATTGTGGACACTCCCTTGCTCTTGAGCATTATGCGCTGTATGGGGTTCTTTGACACCAGGTTGCCCCTGGAGGTCTTTCCCTTGATGGCAAGGGTGGAGAAATCGTACTCTCCGGTAAGCTTCTTGAGTTTGGTGCGGGGGCGGTAGTAGATCTTCACGGTCTCGGCCTCGCCGTTGTGGTTAGCGCTGAACCAGAGCAGGGTGGAACCCGGAGTCCCGTTGGTTATGTCGTAATCCTTGTCCCTGGTTACTGACGTGATTGCAAAACGCTTGGCGTATGACAGCGCGGTCTTGCCCTCGCGGTATATTACATTATATATAGTACGCGTGTCGTTGCGGTTGAACACGCCTACATAAATGATGTCGTTCCAGAAGAAAGCCTTGTCGCTGACCTTGGAGATGCGGTACTTGCCGTCCTTGGCAATGACCACCACCTCCGACATGTCGGAGCACTCGCCCACCAGCTCCACGCCGTCGGCCTTCTTGAGGCCAATGCCCACGAAGCCCTCCGCCTTGTTCACGTACAGCTTGGCGTTGTTGTTCACCACCTTGGTGACAGAGATGGTCTCGAAACCAGTCAGCTCCGTCTGGCGCGGGAACTGCGCGCCGTACTTCTTCTTGAGAGACTTGAACCAGTTGATGGTGTAGCGGGTAAGGTGGTCCAGGTCGTCCTGCACGGCCTTCATCTGCTCTTCCAGACCGCGGATCTTCTCGTCCATGGCCTTGGTGTCGAACTTGGATATTCTGCGCACAGGCTTGTCCACCAGCTTGAGGATGTCATCCATCACAATCTCCCTGCGGAACAGGTCCTGGTACGTCTTCATTTGCGTGAAGATGTCCTGCAGCTGGTATTCCCAACTCTTCTGGTCGTGTTCCAGGATCTTGTACACCCGGTTCTCAAAGAATATCCTCTCAAGGGAACTGTAATGCCAGTCGTTCTCCAGTTCTTCCAGCTTTATCTGAAGCTGTCTGCCAAGAAGGTCACGGGTATGGAAGGTGTCGTACTCCAGAATCTGGTGCACGTCCATGAACTGTGGCTTGTTGTCCTTGATGACGCAGGCGTTTGGAGAAATGCTGTACTCACAGTCCGTGAAGGCATAGAGGGCGTCGATAGTCTTGTCCGGAGACACGTCGTTGGGAAGGTGGATGACAATCTCCACCTTCTCGGTGGTCATATCCTCTATCTTCTTGATCTTTATCTTGCCCTTGTCCTTTGCCTTCAGGATGGAATCAATGAGCATTGGAGCCGTCCTGGTGTAGGGCAGTTCCGTTATTATAATGGTGTTCTTGTCTACCTTCTCTATCTTGGCGCGGATCTTCACCACTCCCCCGCGGCGGCCCTTCATATACCTTGAACAGTCGGCAGAACCTCCGGTGGGGAAATCAGGATACAATTCGTACTCCTCCCCTTTAAGGATGGCTATGGAAGCGTCCAGCAGTTCGTTGAAATTGTGCGGAAGAATCTTGGAAGCCATACCCACGGCAATTCCCTCCGTGCCTTGCGCAAGCAGAAGCGGGAAACGCACCGGAAGCTCCGTAGGCTCCTGGTTGCGACCGTCGTACGACGTCATCCAGTTGGTGATTTTCTTGTCGAAGAGGACCTCCTTGGCGAACTTGCTGAGGCGAGCCTCGATGTAACGCGGCGCGGCGTTGGAGTCTCCTGTGAGGATGTTTCCCCAGTTACCCTGACAGTCTATCGCAAAGCCCTTCTGCCCCAACTGCACCAGAGCGCCCAGGATGGACTGGTCGCCGTGGGGGTGATACTGCATAGCCTGGCCCACGATGTTGGCCACCTTGGTATAGGAGCCGTCGTCCATCATGAACATCGCGTGCAGCACGCGGCGCTGGACGGGCTTGAGTCCGTCCACGATGTGCGGCACCGCCCTCTGCAGTATTACGTACGAGGAATAGTCCAGGAACCAGTCCTTGAACATTCCGGACAGCTTGAACTTATGGCTGTCGCTGCCCAGCAGTTTGGCGAACTTGCCGGACGACTCCCCTTCCGGGACTTCTTCCACGTTATCTTCGATCAATATATCTTCGTCTTCCATCTCTTTCACATTATTCTTCATAGCCAAAGCGGCGCAGCTCCTTCCGGCTTTCGCGCCAGTCAGGGTCAACCTTCACGAACAGGGACAGGAAGACCTTCTTCTGGAAGAAGTCTTCCATCTCCAGCCTGGCCTCGGTGCCCAGCTTCTTCAGCGCGGCCCCTCCCTTGCCTATGAGGATACCCTTCTGGGAATCCCTCATAACGTAGATGACGGCTGCGATCTCGTACCTCTCCTCGCCTTCCTTGAAGGCTTCTACCTCAACCTGGCAGCTGTACGGAATTTCCTGCCCGTAATTGAGCAGTATCTTCTCGCGTATTATCTCGGACGCGAAGAACCTCAGATTCCTGTCCGTAAAAGTGTCTTTGTCGTACCAGGGAGGACTTGCGGGCAGTTTGTCCAGTATCTCGGCCATGATGGCGTCCATATTGAACTTGTGCTCGGCCGACGCCGGAATCACCACCGCCTGCGGCAGCTGCTCCTTCCAGTATTCCATCAGGGACAGCACGCTTGCCTGGTCGCTCAAGTCAATCTTGTTGACTACCACTATAACGGGGCACTGCAGGTCCTTCAGTTTCTGGACGTATTCCTGGTTCTTGTCAGGCTTCTCCACCGTGTCGGTGACATACAGGATTATATCCGCGTCGCCTATGGCGGTGCGTACAAAGTCCATCATGTTCTGCTGAAGCCTGTAGTTGGGTTTGAGAATGCCCGGAGTGTCTGAATAGACTATCTGGTAATCTTCTCCGTTGACTATTCCCATTATGCGATGCCTGGTGGTCTGGGCCTTTGCCGTGACAATGCTCAGTTTCTCACCCACCAGCGCATTCATAAGGGTGGATTTGCCCACGTTGGGATTGCCTATGATATTTACGAATCCGGATTTATGCATTACAGAAACGCTCCCATCCTGAGAATATTGACTTCAGCCTCGGTCAGCAGCCTCCACTCGCCTTTCTTGAGGCCCTTCTTGGTAAGGCCCGCGAAGTAAACCCTGTCAAGGGCGCGCACCTCGTATCCGAGGGACTCGAAAATACGCCTTACTATGCGGTTCTTTCCGGAATGGATCTCAATTCCCAGTTTGCGACGGTCTGTCTGGTCTATGTACTCAAGTTCGTCGGCCTTGATTTCGCCGTCGTTCAGGGTAATTCCCTGGAGGATGGCGTCATAGTCTTCCTGCTTGAGCTCGTGGTCCAGGATAACCTGGTAAATCTTCTTCTTGTCAAATGAAGGATGGGTAAGCCTCTCGGCCATCTCGCCGTCATTGGTGAACATCAGCACTCCTGTGGTGGACTTGTCAAGCCTACCCACCGGGAAAACGCGGTAGTGGCAGCCCTTCAGCAGGTCCATCACGGTCTTGTCGGCGTGAGGATCGCTGGCTGTGGTGACATAGCCCTTGGGCTTGTTCATCACGATATATACCTTCTCTTCGCCCTTCAGGCGCTCTCCGTTGAAGCGGACTTCGTCCTTGAGCACGTTCACCTTGGTTCCGAGCTCGGTTACGACTTCGCCGTTTACGGTGACTACGCCGGCCTGGATGTATGTGTCAGCCTCGCGGCGCGAGCACACTCCTGAGTTGGCTATGAACTTGTTGAGACGAACTTCCTCCTGGAAGGTGTCAACAACCTGCCTGCCCTCCATCGCGCGAGCGTCGGATGCAGCCTTGCGGCTTATCATACGGCTGATTCCTTCCTCGTCCCTGTCGGTGAACTTGACCTCACCTTTGCGGTACGGCTGCCTGCCGCGGCCCTTCTGGGGGCCTCCCTGGCGCTGGCGGTAGTTGTTCTGGGACGATGACCTGTAACCCGGACGGCCTCCGTCTTCGCGGCGCCTTCCGTCATTGCTGCGATATCCGCCTTCGTTGTTACGGTATCCACCTTCATTGCTGCGGTATCCGCCCTCTTTGTGACGATAACCGCCTTCGTTGCTGCCGCGGTATCCGCCTCTGTAGCCGCCATCGCCGCTGCGCTGGCCGCCTTCCCTGCGGTATCCGCCTTCATTGCTGTGATATCCGCCTTCGCTGCGGCGGTAACCACCTTCGCTGTTGCGGTATCCGCCTTCGCGACGTTCTCCATAGTTTCTGTTCTCGTTGTCACGACGCTCGCCGTCCCGGCCGGCACCGTGAGCTGAAGGTCCCTTCCTGCGGGGCCTCAGCACTCTTCCTTCGGAAGAATACTTTTTCTCTGTGTCCATTACTTTAATTTAAATTCGTAAGTTATTGTTCCCTGTGATGGTACAGGGTCATTGGTCTGATTGAAATGTGACTCCATCGCCGCCTTTCTGGCCGCGGCCCACAGAGTCTGGTCCGTGACTGTGGTTCCGTCGGCTCCAGGCACCGCCTGGGTCACTTTTCCATATTGGTCTACGGTAATTGCCACAACTACCTTTCCTTCTCTCTGGACGTTATAGGTCGGCCTGGGAAGGTTTCCGACAACTGAACGTCCTTTCAGGTGTACATTCGGAGTTCCGGCCGTATTGCCCTTGCTGGTATTTCCGTCAGGCTGGCCGGCCTTGTATGTATTTGAAGCTTCCCTGGCCGAATGCGGCGCCTGGACTGAAGTGTCCTGAGGGGCCATGCCCGGGAACAGCGAACGCTGGTCAAGCTCCGGCTCCTTGTTGGGTGCCGGCACGTCCACGTCGCCGAAATCGTCCGGCCTGGAGGCCGGGGAGAGGTTCTGCGAAACAGGAGCCTGCACCGGGGATTCCGCCCTCTGGACCAGCTCTATGGGGCGGTCCAGGTCAGGATTCTCCCCACGCGGCTGCGTACCGTACCTCATTGGCGTATCCTCTTCCTCGACCTGGCTGAAGTCCATCAGGAAGGTATTCTCCTCGGGAGGCGGATACAGGTACGAGAGCCCTGTGAAACTGCAGAAGAGTATTGCGGCCAGGTGCACCAGCACAGCAGTGCCCAGACCCACCCAGGTGGAGGTCTTCTCTGCCTTGCCTCTTACTCTCAGATACTCTTTCATTATTCAGGTTGTGTTGCCAGTATCACTTTATAATGGTTCCGCTTGGCTATGTTCATCATTGACACCACCTCGCGTATGGGGACGCTCTCGTCAGAATAGATTGAGAACGTAGGGTCCTCTTCCATCTGAAGCAGTCCCACCAGTTCGTCCTCTACCTGGGACTCCATCACCGGAATCTCGCTTCCGTTGATGTGGTAGGTATAGGTATCGTTGCCCCAGTCCTTGATGGAGACGCTCACGGTTGCCTTTGCCGAAACCTGCCCGGTGCTCTTTGGGAGCAACAGCTTGAGGGCATTGGGATTGACGAGGGTGGACGTAACCAGGAAGAAGATGAGCAGCAGGAACACGATGTCTGTCATTGACGACATCGATATGTCCGAAATCACCTTTGTGGTTCTTCTGATTGCCATTTCTATTCCTCCTTGTCAGCTGCCGGCTCGTGAAGGAGATCCATAAAGTCTATGGTTGCGCTCTCCATCCTGAAGACCAGGTCAGAAATTCTTGATGTAAGGTAGTTGTATCCGAAATATGCCAGGATTCCCACGATAAGACCGCCGACTGTCGTGATCATAGCGGTGTAGATACCGTTTGAAAGCAGCGTGATGTCTATGTTGTTTCCGGCGTTGGCCATATCGAAGAAGGCCTGGACCATACCTATTACGGTTCCGAGGAATCCGATCATAGGGGCGCCTCCGGCTATGGTTGCGAGGAACGGGAGGCCCCTTTCAAGACGGGCAACCTCAACATTTCCGGTGTTCTCCACTGAAGTCTGGATATCGCTCAGAGGACGGCCGATGCGCTCGATTCCCTTCTCTACGAGGCGGGCGATAGGAGAATCGTACCTCTGGCACAGGGTTGCGGCGGACTTGATCTTGCCCTCGTGGATGTAATCCCTGATGTCCCTCATGAAGTTCTTGTCAATCTTGTTGGCGCGGTTTATCATCCACCACTTCTTGCCGAAGATGTAGATGGCCGCAATTGAAAGCAGGACCAGGACTATCATCAGCCAGCCACCCTTGGAGGCCATCTTGATGAGGGAGAAAGACTGTTCCTGCGGAATAACCTGGGCGGTTACGCCCTCGATTTCAGACTGGAGTAAAGTAAATAGCATATTCTAGGATAATTTGATTATTCGTTTGTCAAATGACTTCTTCACGCTCGTGCAGGTCCTTTATCCTCAACTGTATGGTGGAGTTCCCACGGTAGTAGTTCTCCACTATGGAGTAGCATGCGTCAAAAGGATTGCCGGCCTTTATGTAGTCGTAATAATCCGACATGTTGAACGCGATGGCGGGAATCTGGTGGTAGGGCTGGGACTCCTGGATCAGGTCCAGTTTCATATGCACGCCGCCGGCGCCCACCTTGCGGCCGTTCCCCCCGTCATACACGTTCTCTGTGAGGAACAGCGGATTGTTGTTGCCCGGTCCGAAAGGCTGGAACTGTTTGAGCAGCCTGAGGAACTTGGGCGTGATCTGGGCGAAGTCGAGCCTTGCGTCCAGCGTAACCACCGGGGTAAGCATCTCTTCCGTTATCTTTCCGGAAATGAAGGTGTTTATCCTCTGGGCGAATTCCTTTATGTTCTCTTCCTTCAGAGTAAGGCCCGCGGCGTATACGTGGCCGCCGAAGTCTATCAGAAGGTCTGCGCAGTGCTCTATGCTCTCATACAGGTCGAACCCCGCAACGCTGCGGGCCGATCCGGTGATGAAACCGTTGGACTTGGTGAGCACCACCGTGGGCTTGTAGAAAGCCTCCACAAGACGCGAAGCCACAATACCTACCACACCCTTGTTCCACTTGGGGTTGTATACCACTATGGCGTTGTCCTTTATGAGGCACTCTCCCTTCTCCACCATCTCCAGCGCTTCCTGGGTTATCTCCCTGTCTATGCTCTTGCGCTCGTTGTTGTTCTCGTTTATCTTCTCCCCTATCTGCATTGCCTCCTGGGTGTCGGTGGCAGTGAGCAGTTCCACTGCCAGGCGTCCCGTCTCCATCCTTCCCGCGGCGTTGATGCGCGGCCCTATCTTGAAGACGATGTCGTCGATTGTCAGGTGGCCGGGCTCCAGCATCGACAGCTTTATCATTGCCAGAAGGCCCTTTCGGGGATTCTCGTTAAGCTGCTTGAGGCCGAAGTGCGCAAGCACCCTGTTCTCCCCGACCATTGAAACCAGGTCGGCCGAGATGCTCACCACCAGCAGGTCCAGCAACGGTATAAGCGATTCAAAAGGAATGCCGTAGCGGATGGAATACGCCTGCACCAGCTTGAAACCTACGCCGCAGCCGGAGAGGTCGTCGAAAGGATAGTTGCAGTCTTCACGCTTGGGGTCCAGGACTGCCACCGCGTCCGGAAGTTCCTCTTCCGGCAGGTGGTGGTCGCAGATTATCACGTCGATACCCTTGCTGCGGGCGTATTTGACCTTCTCGATGGCCTTGATGCCGCAGTCCAGGGTGATAATGAGGTTGACGCCCATCTCGGCCGCGTAGTTGATTCCCTTGGCTGAGAGGCCGTAGCCCTCGTCATAGCGGTCGGGGATGTAGAAGTCCACTTCGGGGGTGAAGCGCTTGATGAAGGAGTATACGAGGGACACAGCGGTTGTGCCGTCCACGTCATAGTCTCCGTAGACCAGTATCTTCTGGCCGCCGGTTATGGCGTCGCGGACGCGCTGAACGGCAACGTCCATATCCTTCATCAGGAAGGGGTCGTGAAGGTTGTCAAGGGAAGGGCGGAAGAAGGAGCGGGCCTGCTCGAAAGTCTCCACTCCGCGCTTTACCAGAAGGTCTGCCAGGACGCTGTCGATACCAAGCTCTGCGGCGAGCCTGGACACCTTTGCAGCGTCTGCCGGTTCCTTCAGTATCCACTTACATTCCTTTGTCATTTCACACTTCTCCTAAGTTTACAAAGATACCTCTAATATTTCAATTTTAGAAATTAAAATAGTACTTTTGTGCAAATGTTTCGTATATGATCAATACAGAATATAGCGAGCAGGAATTGCTCCGCAGAGAATCTTTGAAGCAGCTCCGCGAACTGGGCATAGAGCCCTATCCGGCTGCATTATACCCGGTTAACGCAAGCGCGCAGAGCATCGCGCAGGAGTATGACCCGGAGAAGGGTAACCTGCAGGACGTATGCATAGCAGGAAGGCTGATGTCGCGCCGCATAATGGGCGCCGCCTCCTTTGGAGAGCTGCAGGACCACAGCGGCCGCATACAGATATACGTCAAGCGCGACGAGATATGCCCCGGCGAGGACAAGACAATGTACAACACCGTGTTCAAGAAACTCCTTGACATAGGTGACATCATAGGAATCAGGGGCTTCGCCTTCTACACCCAGACAGGACAGCTCTCTGTCCACGCTAAGGAACTCACAGTCCTGAGCAAGTCCCTCAGGGTGCTCCCCATAGTGAAGGAAGCCGACGGAGTGGTACACGACGCCGTCACCGACCCTGAACTCCGCTACAGGCAGAGGTACGTAGACCTCATCGTCAACCCGCAGGTGAAGGAGACCTTCGTCAAGAGGGCAAAGATAATCTCCACAATGCGCGAGTACTTCAACGAGGCAGGCTGCCTGGAGGTTGAGACTCCAATTCTCCAGAGCATCCCGGGCGGAGCCACCGCAAGGCCGTTCATAACCCACCACAACGCACTTGACATAGACCTGTATATGCGTATAGCCAACGAGCTGTACCTCAAGAGGCTCATCGTGGGCGGATACCAGGGCGTCTATGAGTTCGCCAAGGATTTCCGCAACGAGGGAATGGACAAGACCCACAACCCCGAGTTCACCTGTATGGAAATCTACGTGGCCTACAAGGACTACTTCTGGATGATGGACTTCGTCGAGAAGATGCTTTGCAAGGTGGCCCTCAAGGTAAACGGCACCACCAAGGTGGATATTGCCGGCAATGAGGTTGACTTCGGAGGCACCTACCGCCGCCTGCCAATCCTGGACGCCATAAAGGAATACGCCGGAGTGGACGTGAAGGGTATGAGCGAGGACGAACTGCGCGCCACCTGCAAGCAGCTCAACGTAGAGGTCGAGCCTTCTATGGGCAAGGGCAAGCTGATAGACGCAATCTTCGGCGAGTATTGCGAGAAGAACCTCATACAGCCCACTTTCATCATAGACTATCCGGTTGAGATGTCACCCCTGACAAAGCGCCACCGCAAGGACCCCACCCTCACAGAGCGCTTCGAGTTGTTCGTATGCGGCAAGGAGCTGGCCAACGCCTACTCCGAGCTGAATGACCCCATAGACCAGCTGGAAAGGTTCGAGGAGCAGGCTGCCCTCAATAGCAAGGGAGACGACGAGGCAATGTACATAGACCTTGACTTCGTCCGCGCCCTCGAATACGGAATGCCTCCCACCTCCGGAATGGGTATGGGAATCGACCGCCTGACAATGTTCATGACGGGACAGACGGCCATCCAGGACGTACTGTTCTTCCCCCAGATGAAACCGGAGAAGATCCTCCGCTCCGCCCAGGAAGACACCGGAAATGAAGGTTGAGACTGTCACATCGGCCCAGAATCCTAAGATCAAGGAGCTTCTCTCGCTTCGGGAAAAATCTTCCCTCAGGCGGGAGAAATCCCTTTTTATTGTAGAGGGACGGCGCGAGGTGGAGCACGCCCTTCAGGCTGGTTTCAAGGCGCGTACGCTGTTCTTCTGCCCCGAGGCAGGAGGCGACCCTTCGGGCCTGGAGGCTGACCTGTCCGTACAGGTGTCCCCCGCCGTTTACGCCCGCATCGCGCTTAGGGAAGGCACCGAGGGACTCATAGCCGTATGTCGCGGAAGCGCCCCTTCACTGCAGGACCTCAACCTCGGGGAAAATCCCCTTGTAATGGTGCTGGAAGGCATAGAGAAGCCCGGGAACCTGGGCGCCGTGCTTCGCAGCGCCGATGCCGCAGGTGCCGACGCCGTGATAATCTGCGACCCCCTCACCGACATCTTCAATCCCAACCTCATACGCTCCAGCCTGGGCGCGGTGTTCACCGTACCCGTGGCCTGCGCGGGCTCGGAGGAGGCGGCTGCGTGGCTGAAGGCCCGCGGCATACGCATCCTCACCGCCCAGCTGCAGGACTCCGAACTCTACTACGACACCCCCATGACCGGGGGCACCGCCATAGTGGTTGGCTCGGAAGCCCTCGGCCTGACCGAGGTCTGGAGAAAGGCCGCCGACGCACATATCCGCATTCCCATGCTGGGAGAGATGGACTCCCTTAACGCGTCGGTATCAGCCGCCATCCTGCTTTTCGAGGCAGTCCGCCAACGCAACGCCTGATTCCGTTTTTGTTGTCTTTACGGGAAAAATCATTAAATTGTACGGCTATTTGAAATTATTAAAACTGAAACGATATGTCACTGAACAAAGTAATGCTGATCGGTAACGTTGGAACAGACCCTGAAGTACGTTACCTCGATGGAAACACCAAAGTAGCCACATTCCGCCTGGCAACCACAGAAAGATACAAAGACCGCAACGGAGAGACCCGCGAGAACACCGAATGGCACAGCATAGTTGCCTGGAGGCAGTCCGCAGACGTAGCTGAGAGGTTCATCCGCAAAGGCACCCAGCTCTATATAGAAGGAAGGCTCCGCACCCGCACCTGGACAGACCAGCAGGGAGTGCAGCACGCCCGTACAGAAGTCACCGTAGACAACCTGCAGCTTCTCGGCCGCAAGGGGGACAACCCTGCATCGCAGGGAGATGGCGGCGGATACGCCTCCCCCGCTCAGCCTGGAGCTCCCACGCAGGGCGCTTACCCGCAGGGCGGGTGGCAGCCGCGTCCCGCAGCTGCCCCGGCCGCTCCCGCTGCCGCGCCCCAGGCGCCGATCGACCTTGGAATTGACACCTCGGACGACCTCCCCTTCTAGAAGTCCGCGGCTAGAGGCGCGCGTGTATGAAAACCCGGACCTTCCCAAACACCTATATCATCCTGTTTTCGTTGATATTGCTGTGTGCGGCAGTCACCTGGCTGCTGCCGGGAGGTCAGTATACCATAGCTGAGGACGGCTCCGCGGTATTCACCCGGGTAGATTCCGCCCCCCAGACCTGGCAGGTTTTCTCCGCGCTGTACAACGGCTTCGTAAAGCAGGCCGGAATAATCGTATTCATACTCATAGTAGGAGGGGCGTTCTGGATTCTTAACGCCACCGGAGCCGCAGATTTCGGCATCAGGCGCTTCATCAGCAAAGCCGGACGCTATGACAAGGCCGTGCTGGCCCTCATAGCCCTGCTGTTCTCTGCAGGAGGCGCAATATTCGGAATGAGCGAGGAGACCATCCCCTTCGTGGGCCTGGTGGTACCTATGGCAATATCTATGGGCTATGACGCCATTGTCGGCCTGCTGGTGGTTTACGGGGCGTCCAACATAGGTTTTTCAAGCGCCTTCCTCAATCCTTTCACTGTGGGGATAGCCCAGGAAATGTCCGGGCTGCCGATGTTCTCCGGAATGGGATACAGGATATTCTGCTGGGTACTGCTCACGGGGCTGTTCATACCCTTCACCCTGATTTACGCCTCCCGTGTCAAGAAAGAGGTGCCAGCCGCGGCCGAAGCATCGGCCAGCGAGGCCGATGAAGGCAGCCACCGCAGGCACTGGATAGTGCTGGGCATACTCGCGGCCAGCGTGATAGCGCTGATAGTGGGAGTGGTATTCTTCCACTGGTACATAACCGAGATTTCCGCCCTCTTCCTGGCTATGGGAATACTCTGCGGCATTGCGGGAGGCTTCAGGGCCAACCGCATAGCCTCCGAATTCCTGGCAGGGGCAAAGGACATCCTGGGCGCCGCGATGGTGGTGGGACTGGCCTCCGGAATCATAATAGTCCTTCAGGACGGCCACGTGCTGGACACCATCCTGCACTCGATGCAGGCATCCCTTGAAGGCAGTTCCAAAGCCGCCTCCCTGTCGATGATGTACGCGGTGCAGACCCTGATAAACCTGCTCATACCAAGCGCCACGGCAAAAGCCGCCATAACCATCCCCGTGATGGCTCCGCTGTGCGATATGATTGGACTGAGCCGTCAGTCAATGGTGCTGGCGTTCCAGTTCGGGGACGGCTTCACCAATATGGTCACCCCCACCTCGGGAGTGCTGATAGCCGCCCTTGCAATGGCGCGGGTGGACTATTCCGTCTGGGCCAGATTCATACTGAAGAGCGTGCTGGTTCTGATAGTGGCAGGGTTCCTGCTGCTGCTCCCCACCATACTCTTCCCTATTAACGGATTCTAAAAACTAAAATTACATACTATGACAGACACTGTTAACAAAACAACCCTCAGGGATTCCGCCGCAATGCGCTGGACGGCACTTCTGCTGCTGGCGCTGGCAATGTTCTGCGCATACATCTTCATGGACATCCTCTCCCCCATCAAGGACCTGATGGAGTCCACGCGCGGCTGGGACTCAAAGGCCTTCGGCACAATGGAAGGCTCTGAGACATTCCTCAACGTATTCGTCTTCTTCCTGATATTCGCGGGAATAATCCTGGACAAGATGGGCGTGCGCTTCACCGCCATCCTTTCAGGTGCCGTGATGCTGGCCGGAGCCGCGATAAAATGGTTTGCAATCAGCAGATCATTCATCGGCAGCGGTCTCGAGACCTGGTTTACCAACAACCTCAACTGGCACACAGGAGTCGGATTCATAGATGACGTACTGCCGTTCTATCCGGGAATGCCTGCCTCCGCCAAGCTGGCGGCCATAGGATTCATGATCTTCGGCTGCGGTTGCGAAATGGCCGGAATTACGGTCAGCCGCGGTATCGTGAAGTGGTTCAAGGGCAGGGAAACGGCGCTTGCAATGGGATCTGAGATGGCCCTGGCCCGTCTGGGCGTGGCCACCTGTATGATATTCTCGCCCTACTTCGCCAAGTTGGGCGGCAACATAGAGGTAAGCCGCTCCGTAGCTTTCGGCGTGGTGCTTATGATGATAGCGCTCATCATGTTCATCGTATATTATTTTATGGACCGCAAGCTTGACAGCCAGACCGGAGAAGCTGAGGAGAAAGACGACCCGTTCAAGATCAAGGACATCGGCAAGATTCTTTCAAGCCTAGGTTTCTGGCTCGTAGCCCTCCTCTGCGTACTGTATTATTCTGCGATATTCCCGTTCCAGAAATACGCCGTGAACATGCTGCAGTGCAACCTGACCCTTTCAGAGCCAGCAGCCGGTTCTTTCTGGGCAGGTGAGGCCGTTACCATAATCCAGTATATCATAATGCTGGTAGTAGCGGTATGCTCATTCTCCAGCAACTTCATAAAGAACAACAAGAACCTGAAATACGGATTGATGGCAATTGCCGTGATCGCCCTGATAGTTTACTGCGTAATGGGATTCAGGCGCGGAACTGCAGAGACTATATTCGCCGTATTCCCGCTCCTTGCCGTGGCCATAACCCCCATCCTGGGCAACTATGTCGACCACAAGGGCAAGGCTGCATCCATGCTGCTCATAGGTTCCATCCTGCTGGTAGCCTGCCACCTGACCTTCGCGTTCATCCTGCCACTATTCAAGGGCAGCGCAGTCGGAGGCACCATCGTGGCGTATGCCACCATCCTGGTGCTGGGCGCAAGCTTCTCGCTGGTTCCCGCGGCACTCTGGCCGTCAGTTCCCAAACTGGTAGACGAGAAGATCATCGGATCGGCCTACGCGCTTATCTTCTGGATCCAGAACATAGGCCTGTGGCTCTTCCCCATCCTCATTGGCAACGTGCTCACCAAGACCAACGCCCCTGGAACCCCTCCGGACCAGCTCAACTACACCTGGGCGCTGGTTATGCTCGCCTGCCTCGGCGTGGCTTCGATGCTCATCGGAGCATACCTCAAGGTCGTGGACAAGAAGAAGCACCTCGGCTTGGAAGAGCCTAACATAGCCGCATAGCTATGAACGCGAAGAAACTGTCATCCAACGCCTGCTGGATAGCCCTGGTGTGCCTGATGGTGCCCATGTTCGCGTCGTATTTCTTCGACGACATGTTCTCCACCCTCTCGCAGATCTTCCAGCACCCCGAACTCCTGGACCTGGGCTGGGACAGCGCCGACTACGGCTTCTACGCCGGAGGCTACAGCTTCCTGTGCGTGTGCGGAGGCCTTATAATATGCGGTGTCCTGCTTGATATCTTCGGAGTCAGGATCGTGGGCTCGGTGTTCGTGGGCCTGATGGCCTTGGGAGCCGCCATAGTGTACGGAGCGCTGATTTCGGGGCTCCAGCCAAAGGCATCGCTGGCCATAGCCTACGCAGGATGCATGCTTTTCGGCTTGGGAAGCGAGATTGCCGGCGTGGCGGTGACCCGCAGCATAGCCAAGTGGTTCAAGGGGCGCAACGTAGCCTTTGCGATGGGCGCCCAGGTGGCGTTCGCCAGGCTGGGAACCGCCACCGCCTTCATCCTCAGCCCGATGCTGGTAAAAAGCGGCGGGCGGCTGTCCCTGGCGGACACCTCGCGCCCTGCGCTCGTAGGCCTGGGCCTGATAATGCTGGGAGTCATCCTCTGGGGCATATTCGTGGCTATGGACGCCCGCTTCGACAAGGAGGCTGGTACCGTGAGCGAACGCGGGGAAGTGCGTGACGAGAACAAGTTCAAGTGGTCCGACCTGGGCAAGCTGTTCACCAACCCGCGCTTCATAATGATATCCCTGCTGTGCGTGTTCTTCTACTGCTGCATCATCTCGTTCAAGAAATTCGGAACTTCCATAGTGATTCCGCGCTTCGGGATGGACATAGACAACGCCAAGTGGGTGATAACGATGATTCCGTTCTTCACGGTCATCTTCACCCCGCTTTTCGGAGCGCTGGTGGACAAGGCCGGAAAGGGCACTCTGTGGATGATAATAGGTTCTGCCCTGGTGCTCATCGCGCACCTGCTGCTCTGCCTGGCCCCTCAGGGAGTACCCTTCTGGGGATACTTTGCCATAGCGGTGCTGGGCGTGGGATATTCGCTGGTTCCATCGGCAATGTGGCCCAGCGTACCCAAGATTGTTCCCGACAGGAACCTGGGCACGGCATATTCCCTCATATACTGGTTCCAGAATATGGGAATGCTGCTGGTACCTGTGTTCGTGGGACGCATCTTCAAGGCCCGCGAAGGGGTTGAGGCCGCGGTTCACGCAGAATATATTTTCATAGGCCTGGGAATTGCAGCAATAGTTGTGGCCGCCCTTTTCAGGCGGTCTTCGGCCAGGAATCCGGAACTGGGCCTGGACGATCCAAGCAAAAAGAAATAGCTGATGTATCAACTTCTGGACAAGATAGATTCCCCTGCGGACATACGTAAACTGAGCATCGAAGAACTTCCCAAGCTGTGCTCGGAAATAAGGAAGTATATGGTGGACTGCTGCTCGCGCAATCCGGGGCACCTGGCATCCAGCCTGGGCACGGTGGAGATGATAGTGGCAACCCACTACGTATTCGACACTCCCGAGGACAAGCTGGTGTTCGACGTGGGCCACCAGGCCTATGCGCACAAGATTGTCACCGGCAGGCGCGAGGCTTTCGAGCACAACCGCACCAAAGACGGCATAAGCGGCTTCCCCAACCGGGACGAGAGCCCGTATGACGTATTCGGAACGGGGCACTCGTCCACCTCGATTTCCGCGGCCCTGGGCCTGGCCGAAGCAGCCAAGATGCAGGGCCAGAACCACAAGGTCATAGCGATGATAGGCGACGGCGCGCTCACGGGCGGACTTGCCCTGGAGGGCATAAACAACGCCGGAGCCTCCAAAGCGGACCTGCTTGTCCTTCTGAACGACAACAACCAGTCCATAGACCAGAACAAAGGTGCCGTTCACGACTATCTTCTGAGCCTCACCACCAGTGCCGCTTACAACAGACTCAAGAAACAGGTATGGGACTCGATGGGCGAAGGCAAGGCGCGAAAACGCCTGCAGAGGTTCGTGGTGTCGGCCAAGTCACTGGCCGTGAAGCGCAGCGGAGGAGACCTCTTCGAGGCCCTTGGATTCCGCTATTTCGGCCCCGTGGACGGCAATGACGTAGTGCAGATGGTAGACGCCCTCAGGCGCCTCAAGGCCCTGGACGGCCCGCGCGTGCTGCACTGCTTAACCGTCAAGGGCAAGGGCTACGCCCCCGCCGAGCAGGACCCTGCCACCTGGCACGCGCCGGGCCGCTTCGACCCCGAAACCGGGGAGAGGATCCACAACTCCCACCCCGCCGACCGTTACCAGGACGTATTCGGACAGACCCTCCTGGAGCTGGCCCGCAAAGACAGCCGCGTGGTTGGAATAACCCCCGCAATGGCCAAAGGATGCGGAATGTGCATCCTGGCCAAGGAGATGCCTGAGAGGTTCTTTGACGTGGGAATAGAAGAAGAGCACGCGGTTACTTTCAGCGCAGGCCTGGCCGCCGGCGGGATGAAGCCGTTCTGCAACATATACTCCGCCTTCTCCCAGAGGGCGTACGACCAGATAATCCACGACGTGGCCCTCCAGCACCTGCCTGTGGTGCTCTGCTTCGACAGGGCCGGGCTTGTGGGCGAGGACGGAGCCACCCACCAGGGCGCCTTCGACATGAGCGCTTACCGCAGCATCCCTGACACCGTCATAGCCGTCCCCGCCGACGAACTGGAACTCCGCCGCGCAATGTACACCGGATGGCAGCAGGACAGCGGACCTTTCATTATACGCTACCCGCGCGGGATGGGACAGGGCGTGGAGTGGAAGACGGCCCAGCCGGACATCCTCCCCGTAGGCAAAGGCCAGCGCCTTGCAGAGGGCTCCGGCATAGCAATCCTGGCCATCGGCCCTATGGCCTATATGGCGCAGGAAGCCGCCGCCAAGATCCTGAAGGAGGATGGCAAAGCCTGTTCAGTCTACAATATGCGCTACCTCAAACCGCTGGACGAGGAAATCCTGGAAGAGGCCTGCGCCGGCTGCCGCGGCATCGTGACCGTAGAGGACGGCTCCCTCAAGGGAGGCCTTTTCGGGGCCGTTTCAGAGTGGGTTGCGCAGAGGGGGCTGGGAACAGTGGTGCAGGGCATAGGCATCCCTGACAGGTTCATTGCACAAGCCACTCAGTCTCAACAGAGAAACGATTGCGGCCTGTCCGTCGAGGGTATTGTTTCGGCCTGCAGGATAATGTCAAAAAAGATATAAAAATTTTTGGATTATCATAAATAATATCTATCTTTGCACTCCCTTTTTAGCGAAGGTATTCTTTGAAATACTTGCCGATGTAGCTCAGTTGGCCAGAGCACGTGATTTGTAATCTCGGGGTCGGGGGTCCGAATCCCTCCATCGGCTCGTTTGAAAAGACGATTATTTATTAATGGGCAAGTACCAGAGTGGCCAAATGGGGCAGACTGTAAATCTGCTGGCGATGCCTTCGGTGGTTCGAATCCATCCTTGCCCACAAAGAACCGCGGGGTTCGTATAATGGCTATT
>JAFRXC010000079.1 GCA_017437825.1 Bacteroidales bacterium | reverse complement strand
CCGTTGAAACCTGGCTGGAACCGCGTCCTGTGACAGTTTTCTGGAATAGTGCCATAGATATCTGCCAATGGGCAAGGCTTGAGAACGGCGAGAAGACAGATGAGATTCTGAGGAAGATATTTATGACTCCCGCAGGCCGCCGCGGCGGTTTCGGCAACAACCTTCACTTCTCCGGTTCCAACCAGTCTGACATCAATTTCGGCCTCACCGCCGCAATGGCCGAGAGCCTTCTGCAGAGCCACGACGGCGAAATCAACATCCTGCCCGCCCTGATGACAACGTGGAAAGACGGCTCCGTCAGCGGTCTCAAGGCAAGGGGAGGTTATGAGGTAAGTATAGACTGGAAAGACGGGAAGATGACTTCCTGCACCATCAAGTCCCTTCTCGGACACCCCTTCACTGTACGCTACGCAGGCCAGACCAAAGACTTCACCCTTGCCGCCGGAAAATCCATTTCCTTCGGCCCTGACCTGAATTGACAACTAAACGTCGATGTCATGAAAGTGCGGATTACGGCGGTACGACGGACGGTTTACCCAGACTTGATTGCCAAGTACGAAAACCCAATTGAACACGCCTGCGAAATAAAGGAAGGTCAGCAGTGGATCTCTGAGAATGGCGAATGCCCGGATGGCATGTGCCAGTCCGCCTGGGGCTCTATGCGGGAGTTCGTAGAATCCCTCTCCAAGGGCGAGGGCAACTTCTACGACGGGTGGATGAAGAACCCCCTTAGTGCCATGATCAGCTGCAACGACGGCTTCCGCCCCTTCAGCTTCTATCTTGAGGCTGTTGAGGAATAGCGAATCCCAACAGAACTATTTGGATTTGGTGTCTTCGCGGATGCGGAAAACGATGGGGATGGTGAGGTATTGAGCTACCGGGCGTCCGCCATCTGTTGCTGGCTCCCACTTTGGAGATTGGGAGACTGCAGAAAGGACAGCAGCGTCAATTTCCTCGCAAACGCTCTCCATAATCTTCACGTCCGAAATGGAACCGTCACTGCCAACCTCGAAGCCCACCATTACCGTGCCTGAATGATTGCAGGGGGCGATAATCTTCCGAGAGAGCCATTGAGAGAAATTATTCATATCGCCCCCCTGGAATCTTGGCATCGTTTCGGGACTGACAAGGTAGAACTTGTCAAGATCATCGCTTTGCTCCTTGTAGTGCACAACCACAATTTCATCCAGTTCCTGGGGCCTTTTCATAGTGATAAGGACAACACCTCCCTGTGCCTTCTCACCGTATAACTCAGTGTACTTCTTGATTGAGACCTGGTCTCCAAGGACTTCGACGCTTTTTATACGGCTCTGGTCTATCTTATCATAATCTTCATCGGAAAGAACTATTTCATTCCCGGAAATTTGCTTCATCAAGAGCAAAGGCTTACTCGCGACAGCGTCAAACCGGCCTGTCATAGGTGCCATTTCCTTGCGCACAATTACTACCTCTTCGTCCATTTCATCCGGCAGTTTCATAGTGACCTTGACCACGCCATTTACGGCCTTGGGACCATATTTATCTATGGCTTGTTGATCTTTAAGAATTTCCATGCTCTTGATTCTGCCAGGTTCAATCTGGGAGAATTCCTCTGAGGAGACCTCTCTCTCCTGTCCCGATTCCAATACAATGTAGAGGGGAGTCGTACCGTCAATAGTGCGTACACTTATTTTTGGATTATTTGTATCTTTGTCTGGTTCCTTTGGAACGATAACAGTCTGTGCCTGAAGCAAAAGGCCAAGACATACAAGCGGGAGCACATACAGAGCTCGCAACCCTCTTGAAAGAGGGGATCTTTCTTTTGACATCATAGTAATACGATTTTTAAGGATACTGTGATTAAAGCTGTTGGCAACTGAGTAGCCGCTCTTGCCGACAGCTTTTCTTATTAATAGATACTGATAATCTTTCAGGTCTGCACCGCCGCGGAGTACGGCGTCGTCCGCCTCATATTCGTGGATTTCCTTCAGGTCTGAGCGGAGCATCCATATTGCCGGGTTGAACCACTGGAACGCGGCAATTATGTCCACCAGAAGCACGTCAAGAGAGTGTCTGTACCTGATATGTGCTTTTTCGTGGGCAATAACAGTATAGGGATTGTCCTTATAATCTTCCTGAGACAAGACTATGAACCGCATCCAGCTGAAAGGGGCTATCGCCTTGTCGGTTACGATAATCCTGCATCCGTCTTCTTCTTTCACCTGCCGTCCTTGCATGATGATGCGCCGTATTGAAAGGATTGAGATTGCAACGCGGATGAACACGAAAGCGACTCCAGCCCAGAACAGTACGAACAAGGCCGTCTGCCACCAGGGATTGGACGATGCCTCGATTGCAGTGGAGGCTGTGACTTCACCAGTCTCTATGATCATAGGCGAGGCATCCACATCCACGGTCTTATGGATAGTGATTATGCAGAAGGGAAGTAAGAAAGACAGGACGGCCGTTCCTAACAGCACTGCTCTGTTGAGGCGATGGAAAGTCTCTTTCTTCAGAAGGAAGCGGTAGAACAGATAGAAAACCAGCGATATTGCGGCTACCTTGACTTCATATGTGAGGAACTGCATCATTGCTACTTGCTATTCTCTACCAGGTCTATCAACTCTTTAAGTTGGTCGATCGTAATCTTTTCTTCCTTGACTAGTGCAGATACAGCGTTGATGTAGGAGTTGTCAAAGTACTTGTCAATGAGTCCTATCAACGAGCGTTGCTTGTACTCTTCTCTGGATATTTTTGCGAAATACTGGTAAGTCGGTCCATAGGCCTTGTGGCCTATGAAGCCTTCTTCCTGCAGGGTCCGCACCTGGGTGGACAGGGTGCTGAAATGTGGCTTCGGCTCCGGATACAATTCACGTAACTCCCTGATAAACAGCGGCCCGTTTGCCCAGAAGTGCTCCATAATAACTTCTTCTTTCTTGGTCAATCTTTTCATAGCAATACCTCTTTGTCACAAATATAACTAAAATTATTAGCTACGCAACTATTTTAGTTAAATTTTCCGCTAATTTCATTCGCTCCTCTAAGACCGCTCTCCATTCCCTCAGCGCTTATGCCTTTTACAGAGCGGAGGTGCGCCCGGTGCTCCATCAACTGGAGCGGGAGGAGCAAAAAAGGGCCAAAACGCGCCTGGTGCGCCAAACTATGGAGTGGGGGGAGCGTGTGAAGCCGAAGCGAGCCTGTCGTCCCAATAATGGGGACGAGGGGAGCGAAGAAGGGGGTAAAACGCGCCCGACGTCCCATTTCTAGGGACGAGGGGCGCACTTTACCTTTCCTCCCTTTTTCCACCCAACGCCGCCCCAGGGCCGGGACTTCGCTGACGGCGGCGAATGGCAAGTCCGACAGTCGCGTGCTCGACGGCTAACTCCTCCCTTTTAGCCGGGGCCCCAACCCCATCTAACACTCGTCAAACACACGCCGTCGTGCAAAGCAACGCACGCTCCCTGGAGAGACTTGCTCCATCATTCACCGCCTATTCGCTCCGCCCCGGCCCTGGGGTGGCGGTGGGTGGAATATGGTTCAGAAAAGGGTCTGTTTCTGAACGAAATAGGCCTAAAAGGGTGTTTGGTTCAGAAAAGGGTCTGTTTTTGAACGGAATTGGTCTAAAAAAGTGTTTGGTTCAAATAAGGGTCTGTTTCTGAACGTAGGGGAAAGGAGATCCCCGGTCGGGGCCGGGGATGACGGAGAAGGTCGGGAATGACGGAGAAAGCCGGGGATGACGGAGAAGGTCGGGAAAGACGGAGATAGCCGGGAATGACGGAGAGGGGCGGGGATGACGTAAAAACTTTGTATCTTTACGAGAGATAACCACACGTGACGCTGAAATGAAATCTTACCCCTACGTTCAGATAAACAGCATAGAGGCGTTGCCGGAGCCTGAGGAGAATACCGGTCTGGTGGGCCATTACGCTTTCCAGTACATAGACTTCACGGAACCAAAAGCTCAGCAGTACGCCCTTAACAACACCTTCGTGGACTGCTGCTTCTTTGGCTGCGAACTGCTGCCACAGCAGCACAGGCTTCTGCGGGACTGCCTGGTGCTGCCCAGGATGGGGCAGCCGTACCACGCTTTCGTCCCCAATCTGTACAATGCTTCTACCCTGTACGAAGGTTTCGACGTGGAGAACCCAATCAGCTTCAAGGGCTGCTTCGACCACCGCGTTTACAAGGAGTACCGCGCCCAGGGGGAGATGTGTGACGACATCCGTATAATGCTGGCGCGCACCCTCCACGACCATTCCATCTATGATGAGCTGATGAATTTCCTCCACAGCTACGACCCTCAGAACGTCATTGGAATAATGGGCGGCCACGGAATGTGCCGCGCCGACGAAGGTTATCGCAAGATTGCCCGCATAAGCAAGACACTTACCGAGAAAGGCAAGCTGATGATTTCCGGTGGCGGCCCCGGCGCGATGGAAGCCACCCACCTGGGAGCCTGGATGGCAGGAAGGAGCGCCGAGGAATTGGATGACGCTCTCTCCATCCTCAAGGATTATGGCGAAGATGAAACCTACCTTTGGGTGCAGAGTGCCTTCCGCGTAATAAACAAGTACCCACAGGACAAGTACAAGAGTCTCTCCATCCCCACCTGGTTCTACGGACACGAGCCTTCCACGCCGTTCGCCACCCATATAGCCAAGTTCTTCACCAACAGCGTCAGGGAAGATATGATCCTGAGCATCTCCCAGGGAGGTCTGATAATCGCCCCTGGATCTGCCGGAACCCTGCAGGAAGTATTCCAGAACGCAGCCAAGCTGCATTATGACCAGGACGGAATAGTGGGACCGATGATATTCCTGGACACCAAGTTCTACACTGAGGACATCCCGGTCTATCCGTTTATGAAAGACCTTTGCGAGAGGGGCAAGTATAAACAGATAAACCTCTTCCTGACCGATGATCCGGAAGAGGTCTATAAGATAGTCAAGTAAATAGCTTACTTGTTCAGTGCGTCAGCGCTGGCCTGGTACTTGGCGAGTTCCTCGTCAGTAAGTACGTAGTTGGTCATTTCTCCTGAGAAATAGGAGTCGTATGCGGCCATATCCACGAAACCGTGTCCTGAGAGGTTGAAGAGGATGGTCTTCTTCTCACCTGTCTCCTTGCACTTGAGAGCCTCCTTGATGGTGGCTGCGATAGCGTGGCAGGACTCCGGAGCAGGGATTATACCCTCTGTGCGGGCGAACAGGACGCCGGCCTTGAAGGTCTCGGTCTGGTCATAGTCCTGAGCTTCCATGAATCCGTCCTTCATAAGCTGTGACATAATCACGCCTGCGCCGTGGTAACGGAGTCCTCCAGCGTGAATGGTAGCCGGCTTGAAGGTATGTCCGATTGTGTACATAGGGAGGAGGGGGGTGAGTCCGGCCTCGTCACCGAAGTCATACTCGAACTTGCCGCGGGTCAGTTTAGGGCAGGATGAAGGCTCGGCAGCGATGAAGCGGGTCTTCTTGCCGTCCTGGATGTTGTGCCTCATAAACGGATATGCGATTCCGCTGAAGTTGGATCCGCCTCCGAAGCAGGCGATTACGATATCGGGATACTCTCCTGCAAGTTCCATCTGCTTTTCTGCCTCAAGGCCGATTACTG
Source organism: Bacteroidales bacterium (assembly GCA_017437825.1). GTDB lineage: Bacteria > Bacteroidota > Bacteroidia > Bacteroidales > UBA932 > Cryptobacteroides. The sequence goes on along the minus strand of JAFRXC010000079.1, from coordinate 509 downwards.
TCTGGTGCAGGCAAACGTGGTTAAGCACTGAACCGAGGGTGTATTTGCAGTTAGGTGTTGAAACTGCAAGTTCGATGGCCTCGGAGATGGCTGTTCCAAGTGAACCCTGGTCGTTGGGGTTGATTGTAAGGATGTCCTTTCCGGCGCGGGTTGACATTGAAGGGGACGGGGTGATGGCTGCGTCAAAGCACTGCATGATAGAGCGCCTGTAAGGTTTCTGATTGTAGCTGGCCTTTACCATATAGACGGCGCAGTCGATGCCGAACTTCTTTGCGGCATAGGAAAGGGCGCCGCCCCACTGGCCGGCTCCGGTCTCGGTTGTAATATTGGTTATACCTTGTTTCTTTGCATAGTAAGCTTGGGCGAGGGCCGAATTCAGCTTGTGCGAACCGGCGGGGGACACGCTCTCGTTCTTGAAGTAGATGTGTGCAGGAGTGCCGAGTGCTTCCTCAAGGTCGTAAGCCCTTACGAGAGGGGTGCACCTGTAAGCGGCGTACTGCTGACGCACT
>JAFRXC010000078.1 GCA_017437825.1 Bacteroidales bacterium | reverse complement strand
ACGGCCATCCGCCTGAAGGATAAGGAAGAAGCCATGCAGAACCTGAGCCAGCTGCTCAACCACGGCTTCGTCCGCCGCACGCTGCAGACCAGCCACTTCCCCTACAGGGGCGTGTTCCCTGACCTGACGGGCGCTATGCCGGCATTCCTGGTGGAGATGTGCGTCTTCAGCGAGCCCGGCACTGTGGAATTCCTTCCGGTGATGCCCGACTACTTGATGAACGGCTCCATTGACGGCGTCTGGCTGTATACCTTCGCCAAACTTAATCATATGGAATGGGACGAGAAGGGCATCCACGCCTCCATCACCTCCAATCAGGACCAGACCCTGACGCTTCGCAACCGCCGGGAAGGCTGCCGCATCCGTGTGAATGGCAAGGTACTGCGCAAGGACGGTGACCACGTCCAGTACACGTTCAAGGCTGGCGAGACCGCACAGATCGAAATCATCTTTAGTTGACAATGCTTTTGGGGAGATATGATAAAGTGCGTGATATTCGACTTTGACGGGACGCTGGCTGATACGGCGGAAGGCATCCTGCGGACGGAGGAGGCGATGCTCCGGGAGATGGGGCTGCCGAAGCCGCAGGGGGGCGAAGCGCAGATGCGCCAGGGCATAGGCCTGGCGCTGCGCGACTCCCTGCACGTAGGCTGCCTGATAGAGGAGGAGCGCCTGGACGAGGCGGTGGCAACCTACCGTCGCCTCTTCGACGAAATCGCCTTCGACTACATCGTGGCTTTCCCCGGGGTGAAGGACACTCTCCAGTACCTGTACGACAAAGGATATATGCTGGGAATCGCCACTTCGCGCAGCCGCCGCACGCTGGAGTATCTCCTCAGGAAGATGGAAATCGCGCAGTATTTCACTCATATGACCAGCGTGGAGAGCACGCCCAACCACAAGCCGGCGCCGGACCTGGCGCTGATGCTCCTGGATATGTTCGGCATCAGGGGGGACGAAGCCCTGGTGGTGGGTGACACCATCTATGACCTGCAGATGGGACGCAACGCCGGGTGCCATATCTGCGGCGTCACCTTTGGCAATCACTCAGCAGAGCAGCTTCGTTCCCAGAATCCGGATTATATAGTGGACTCTTTCGACGCACTCAAGGGAATCCTATAAAAATGTTATATTTACGGTATGAATAACAGGATGATATCAAGAATAGCGGTCAGGGCGGCCGTAATTGTACTGGCTTTGGCCGCATTTTCAATCAGCAGCAGGGCAGAAACCCCTGTGACCGTCGAGGAAGGTTCTGCATATGCCGACTTCAAAGGCACTTGGAACGGGAAGGACTACAAACTGTCCAATTTCGTGGGAAAGGGGAAATATGTCCTGGTGGATTTCTGGGCTTCCTGGTGCGGACCCTGCCGGGAAGAGATTCCCAATATCATCCGCACCTACAATACGTACAAGAATAAAGGTCTGGAAGTAGTGGGAGTCGCTGTTTCTGACGTTCCACTGGCTACGGCAGAAGCCGTGAATGACCTCAAGATAAACTATACGGTCTTCAACGAAGTTGACAAGAGCGCCATCAACGCCTACGGCCTGACGTCAATACCTTATATTATTCTGATAAGTCCTGAAGGAAAGATCCTGGCAACCGACCTCAGGGGGCCGGAAATTGAAGAGACCGTAAAGAGTTTCCTCGGGGATAAATAAACCTATTTCCGGGTATTCCGTAAAGAGAACTCGCAGCCGCACCAGGTCTGGTTGTAGAAGTTCATTTCATGGATAATCTCGCCGCGCCTTTCCTGAAGGCCTTCCTTGCGCCAGTTGCGGTCCCACCAGGTGACGCCATCTACCTGCGCGCAGGCCCAGCGGCCGGCTTCGTTCACCTGCTCCAGGTCCTTCCATCGGGACGATGCCAGGGTGGTGGTTAGCACCTCGAAGCCGTTGGCCGCGGCGTAGCGGGCGGCGCGCAGCAGCCTGTAGCGGAAGCACTCCAGGCAGCGCGCGCCCCGTTCCGGGGCGTCCTCCAGCCCTTCTGTCAGCGGCAGCCACCGCGCGTGGTCGTAGGCATCCTCCACCACGTCCAGTCCCAGTGAGCGCGCGTATCGCAGGCACTCGCCCTGCCGCTTGTCAAACTCCTCCTTCGGGTAGATGTTGTCGTTGGAATAGAAGATGACGGGGGTGATGCCGTTGCGCACCAGACATTCCACGATAGCGGAGCTGCAAGGTGCGCAGCAGGTATGCAGCAGCACCTGCCGCACCCCGAGCGGAGCCTCCAGTTTTACATCGGGAATCATTATTCTATGGTGTTTACGTCGATGAGTCCGTTGAGGATGGCGTATACCGTAAGACCGGCCACGGTCTTGATACCTATCTTGCGGGTGATGTTCTTCCTGTGGGAAATCACGGTGTGGATGGAGATGTTGTTCTGGTCGGCAATCTCCTTGTTCAGCATTCCGCGTGCCACGCAGACCAGGATTTCCTTCTCCCTGTCGGAGAGTTCCTCCCTTTCGTCCGCCTCTTTTTCTTTCTCCAATGCGAGGGTTTTGCGGAACAGGCCGGGGTTCTCCATTCGGCGCACCAACGGAATCAGGACGTCTTCCTCCACGCAGGTGTGACGGGCCAGGTCCCTCTGGAGATGGCAGATCAGGTCCAGGATCTCCAGGCGCAGGTTGCCGTCGCAACTGTCCGGGAGGGACTTCATTATGATGCTCTTGAGGTCTCCCAGCTTTTCGTCCACGTTGCTGTGGTTGTCCTTGAACATATCTATGTTGAAGTCCGACGAGGATCCGCCTCCAATCAGTTTTTTGATATATGGGAACACCTTCTCCTCCTCGAAACTGAAGTGCGAGCGCAACTCGGTCTCGTACTCGGAGAAGAACTTGCGCACGGCTTCGGACTGCTTTGCAGTGCAGGCCTTCAGCAGTTCTTCCAGCTTTGGCTCCAGAACGGTCAGGGCAGAATCCAGGTAGTAGTTATGGGATGCGTGAAGGTAAAATACTACGTCATCCGGTTTGGCAAGCGCTATCTCCCAGGCGGACGGTTTGAATCCCGAAGAAGAATACACGTTGCAGATGAGGCAGAAGGTGGCGGCGTCTATCCCGTAGTGGTCGCAGGTCTGCTCTATGGTCTGCTCTCCGAAGCTGGAAGTCATTCCCAGCCTTGAAAGAATTGGAAGAAGGTGGCAGTCAGATTCTATCAAAGCAGCCATCTTCATCTTAGGGTTAAACGCTGCTTGCATAGTATCGCAAAATTAATAAAAATAGCTATTTGCTGCAATCGTCCTTGTAGGCGCAGCCTTCGCAGCCGCACCCGCAGCCTTTCTTCTTGCGCCTGGTGCCGAATATCAGCGCAGCCAGGACGGCCAGTGCTAAAATCAACATAACTATCAGCGTAGAGGTATTCATATTATCAACATTGTTATCCAATATGACAGCAGGGCTACCACCCAGGCTACAGCGCACTGGAACAGAACCACGAACCAGGCCCACTTGCCGCCCAGCTCCCTCTTGACGGAGGCGATGGCCGCCACGCAAGGGGTGTACAGCAGGCAGAATACCAGGAGAGGCACGGCGGTGGCCACCGTCAGGCTGGCCGTAACGCCCAGCACCTCCATAGTGGACACGACGCTCTCCTTGGCCAGGAATCCGGTCACCAGGGCGGTTACTATCCTCCAGTCTCCCAGTCCCATCGGCCTGAATACCGGCGAAATTATTCCGGCTATCCACGCCAGGATGCTGCCTTCGCCGTTCTCCACCATATTGAAGCGGAAGTCGAACGACTGCAGGAACCAGATCACTATGCTGGCTACGAATATTATGGTGAACGCCCTTTGCAGGAAGTCCTTGCATTTATCCCAAAGAAGATGCAGCACGTTGCGTGCCTTGGGCAGGCGGTAGTTCGGAAGTTCCATCACGAACGGAGCCGCCTCTGAGGAATAACCTATCTTCTTGCTGATTACCGCCACCGTGATTCCGGTGAGGATGCCCAGCGCGTAGAGGCATATCAGCACCAGGCCTCCGTGCCCGGGGAAGAACGCTGCGGCCAGGAATGCGTAGATTGGCAGCTTGGCGCTGCAGCTCATAAACGGGGTAAGGAGGATGGTCATCTTACGGTCACGCGCAGACGGCAGCGTCCTGCTGGCCATTATTCCCGGAACGGAGCATCCCAGTCCGATCAGGAGCGGGACGATGCTTCGGCCGGAGAGGCCTATCTTTCGCAGCAGCTTGTCCGTCACGAAGGCCACCCTGGCCATATAGCCGCTGTCTTCCAGCATCGACAGGAAGAAGAACAGTATGACGATGATGGGGAGGAAGCTCAGCACGGAGCCCACTCCTCCGAATATTCCGTCTACCACCAGCGAGCGTACGCCTTCGCTGACATCCCATCTGGCCATGGCGGTGTTCACGCTGTCGGCCAGCGCGCTGATACCCCTGTCCAGCCAGTCCTGAAGCGGAGCCCCCAGGACGTCTATCGTCAACCAGATAACCAGCGCCATAATGACCAGGAAGATTGGCAGCGCCGTCCACTTTCCGGTGAGGACGCGGTCGATTTTGCGGCTGCGGAGGTATTCCTTGCTTTCCTGCGGCTTGACGACGGTCTTGGAGCAGACCTTCTTGATAAACGCGTAGCGCATGTCTGCGATGGCGGCAGCGCGGTCCAGACCGCGCTCGGCTTCCATCTCGCAGACTATATGCTCGATGGCATCCTTCTCGTTCTGGTCCAGCTTCAAGGCCTCCTCCACCAGGTTGTCGCCTTCTACCAGCTTGCAGGCGGCGAAGCGGAGCGGGATGCCGGCGGCTGCAGCGTGATCTTCGATCAGGTGCATCACGCCGTGCAGGCATCTGTGCACCGCGCCGCCGTTGTCCTCCTTGTCGCAGAAGTCCTGGCGCGCGGGTGTCTCCTGGTATCGGGCGACGTGGAGCGCGTGCTCCACCAGTTCGTCGATACCCTCGTTCCTGGCAGCTGAGATGGGTACCACGGGGATTCCCAGCATCCTTTCCATATCGTTTATGCGGATGCTTCCTCCGTTGCCGCGGAGTTCGTCCATCATATTGAGCGCCAGTACAATAGGGATGTTCAGCTCCATCAGCTGAAGTGTAAGGTACAGGTTTCGCTCTATGTTGGTGGCGTCGGCAATGTTTATTATTCCTTTGGTATTCCCGTTCAGGATGAACTGGCGGGAAACAATTTCTTCGGCCGTGTAGGGAGATAGGGAGTAGATGCCTGGCAGGTCAGTGATGGAAGTGTCCGGATGTCCTTTGATGACACCGTCCTTCCTGTCCACCGTGACGCCCGGGAAATTGCCCACGTGCTGGTTGGAACCTGTCAGGACATTGAACAGGGTGGTCTTGCCGCTGTTCTGTTGGCCCGCCAGGGCGAAGGACAGCGTCGTCCCCTGGGGCAGGGGATTCTCGTCAGTCTTGTCGTGGAAGATTCCCTCCTCTCCGATTCCCGGATGGGAATAGTGGTCGTGGAGGGAACTGCTGTACGACTCGTCGTCTACCAGCGTTGCAGCTTGGGGAGCCTCTTTCAAAGGCTCTATCTTAATCTGCGCCGCCTCGGCGATGCGCAGTGTCAGTGTGTATCCATTGACTATTATTTCCAGGGGGTCTCCCAGCGGAGCGGCGCCAATCATCTTGACCTCTGCTCCCGGGATGATTCCCATATCCAGCAGATGCCTGCGCAGCGATCCTTCGCCTCCGACTTCGGTGACTTTTCCCCAAAGTCCTTTCCTTAATTCGGAAACTGTCATAGTTTAATTGAGATTAATCGTACAAAGATGACGTCTTATTTCTATTTCTGCAATCCCTATTAATGGTTAATTTTCAGGGAATTGATGGACTGCCGGCCATTTTGGTGCAGCCACCTCTTTTTTTTACGATTTTTTGTCTATATTTGCAGTCCCAAAATGATGGCGGGGTAGCTCAGCTGGCTAGAGCGTCGGATTCATAATCCGGAGGTCGTGGGATCATGCCCCACTCCCGCTACAAAAAGGAGAGAACGACAACGTTCTCTCCTTTTTGCAGCTTTATAGTCTTCGACTTACTGTGGGAAGTTTCCCCCAGACCCCCTCAGTCGGCGCTCCGCGTCTCCGAACCCTTTTTTCATCCTTTTTCTCAGCGTGCGGGAGTGGGGCAAGCCCCCCATCCAACCCCCTGTCGCTATGCGACATCCCCCTTTCAGGGGGAACGCCGGAACCTGCTGCGCTTCTCTTGCAGAACCCGGGTGCCTCCCGGTCGTCGCATCGCTCCTACCTACCGGCACGGCGGCTGATGCCGCCGTCGCTTCACTTTTATCCCCTTCACCCCCGGGGGGGGACGGGGGAAGGTGTT
>JAFRXC010000077.1 GCA_017437825.1 Bacteroidales bacterium | reverse complement strand
CTTCCTTTACTTTCTTCTTGAATACTTCGCAGAGTTCCTTGAGTTCGTCTGCGGTGATCTCGGTGTCGTTCTTGTATCCCTTGGATTCTTTGAGGTCTGCCATCATCTTGTCAAGCTGCTGGCGGATGCCTTTTCCGTCCTCAGGCTCGATGCCTTCGGCCTTCTCCATAACGACGTCGGAGTACATCATGATAAGGCGCCTGTATGCGTCATATACGAAACGCGGGTTGCCGGTCTTCTCTATCATTCCCGGGATGGTGTCGGAGCAGAGTCCGATGTTGAGGATGGTGTCCATCATACCAGGCATGGAGCTGCGGGCACCGGAACGGCAGCTGACCAGAAGAGGGTTCTTCTTGTCGCCGAACTTCTTTCCCATCAGGGCTTCAGTGGCTTCCAGCGCGGCTGCAACCTCGCCTTTAAGTTCTTCAGTGTAAGAGCCGCCAAGAGCGTAATACTCTGCGCAGCATTCGGTTGTGATTGTGAATCCTGCAGGTACAGGCAAACCGAGTTTGCTCATTTCTGCCAGGTTGGCTCCCTTTCCACCAAGGAGCTCTCTCATCTTACCGTCACCCTCAGCGGTCTTTCCGCCAAAACGGTAAACTCTTTTCTTTCTTTCAAACATATTATTTTATCCTTCAAAATTTCGTGCGCGAAGATAGTAAAAATATTCTATAAATCATCGCTTTAGTCCTCACCTTCTGCACTTTGGCTTCGGATAAGCGAGTCGAGAATGGATTCTATCGAAGATTTCCCTGTTTCAGTCACCGTTATGTCCCTGCTGCCCACGTCGGGGTGCCCCAGAGGGAAGTATACTATGTCTTGCAGTAGCATCTCGGCGTCTATGTAATCGAAGTCTATGTCGCGTATCTGTATCACGGCTCCGGGGACCTCGGAGAACAGTATTCTGATGGAGTCGCTCTCGTTGGTGGTCTTTTTGATGTCCGCCAGGTTTATGCCGGCTCCGCAGGTGCCGCTCATCCGCCTGAGTGCGGCCAGGAGGCCTCCTTCGCCCACGGTGCCGGCGCTGAGCAGGATGCCGTCTTCGGAGAGCTCCCGTACCAGTTCGTAGCAGTCCATGAAGTAGTCTGCGTCGCCTGTTTCGGGGGCGGTGTCTGGCGTGCCTTTGATGACCTCCGAAAACAGCGATCCTCCAAGGCGGAAGTCGCAGGTGTCGAAGGGGATGAATATGATCCAGCTGTCGGCCTCTGGAATTATCTGGTCAGAAGTGGTGAGGCCGCGCCCCATCCTGGGTTCAGAGTCTGAAAGGGTATCGTCGTCAAGCTCGTCGTAGTTCTTGTCCGGACAGCGGGCGATGCAGGCCTTGAAAGTCAGCGCGCAGGCGTCGGCCTGGGTTACGCTGTAACGCTGGAGGCGTATGCCGAGGGCGTCTATGTATTCGGCTGCGGCTGCGCAGGACGCGTAGAAGGCGGCGTTGCTGCCCAACTTGGAGGTGTCCCACTCCCATTGGGCAGTGAGGGCCAGGTCTGGCAGATGGAAGTTGCCTTTCTTCCAAAGGGTGTCTATCAGTTCCCAGGCGATCAGGTTCTTGGTATATGTGGCGGAGAATGCTGAAGGGAAAGCTGCGCGGGAAGTAGCCAGAACCTTGTTGAGGTAGTAATGCATCTGCTCTGCGTCCGTGCTGCAGGACTTCAGCTCCGGATCCGGATTCTCATCTGCAATCATATCGGGCTCGCCTTTCACCCGCAGTTTCTCTATGGCAATGTCGTTAAGCATTTCCAGAGGGGACAAGGCCTGGGGAACACCGTCAATGATGTAATTTGAAAGGAGTGCTGATGAGAAATTTTTCATATAGCAGTCATTCAGACTTCAAAAATAGTTAATTTTGAAATCAGTTCAAATATGCAAGACTACGACGAAATCATAAAAAACTTGTTTGCACGCCACCAGTCCGTGCAGAATGCCGGTTTCAACCCTGATTCCTACAAGCCGGGGCTGGACAGGATAAGGGAACTGGACCGGAAGATGGGGAGCCCTTCAGAGAGACTGCGTTTCGTACACGTGGCCGGGACAAACGGCAAGGGATCTGTATGCTCGATGTTGGCGGCGTCACTCTCAGGTAACGGTTGCCGAGTTGGGCTGTTCACCTCGCCTCATCTGCTGGATTTCCGGGAAAGGATAAAGATAGTGGAAGACGGGGGCTGCAGAATGATTCCGCGCGATAGCGTGCTGGAGTTCCTTCAGAAGTATGACTCTCCGGAGCTGTCCTTCTTCGAAATTACCACAGGCTTGGCTCTCTGGTATTTCGACCGCTGCCAGGTGGACATCGCCGTCCTGGAAGTGGGCCTGGGAGGCCTGCTGGACTCCACCAACATAGTGGTGCCGGAGGTTTCTATAGTGACGTCCATCGGGCTGGATCACTGCGCCCTGCTGGGCGATACTCGCGCTCTGATAGCCGGCCAGAAGGCCGGAATCTTCAAGAGCGGCGTTCCCGCGGTAGTGGGGGAGCGCGACGACGAGACCGCGCCTGTCTTCGAGGCCGCTGCCGCCGCCGTGCACTGCCCTCTCTTCTTCGCGGATGATTTTGACTTTGAAAATTGTCTGCAGGAGTATCTGGCTGAAAATCGAGATGACAACAGGCCTGACGCATCTTCCGTCATCCCCGACTCGATCGGGGATCTATCCCTGGACGATATCGCGGCGCGAATGGACTTGAAAGGGGAGTGGCAGAGCAAGAATCTGCGCACTGTTCTCTGCGCCCTGGATTTGCTGGGCGAAGAGCCTGATGTAGAGGCTATTACCCACGCCGCAGACATCACCGGCCTTCACGGTCGCTGGGAGACAGTGGGCGTCAGCCCGATGACGATTGCGGACATAGGCCACAACCCTGCCGCGCTAAAAGAAAACTTCGCCCGTCTGCGTGCTGAGATGGACGGCGGCGAATACGACAAGTTGCTGATAGTCTACGGCATAATGGCCGATAAGGATCTGCAGGGAATCCTTCCCCTGATGCCGCTGGATGCCGAGTATTTCTTCGCGGCGCCAGATACGCCCCGCGCCCTCCCGGCCGCTGTCATCCTGAGCGAAGCGAAGGCTTTACTTCCTTCCGCGCAGGCCTGCGAAAGCGTTTCTGATGCCCTGTTGAAAGCACGCGCAGCTGCCACGCCCAAGTCTTTAATATATGTAGGAGGAAGCGCTTTTGTGGTTGCAGATTGCCTCAAGTTCCTGCAATCTTCAAAAAATGATTAAAAAAATTTGCAACTCCTGATTTTTTCCTTACCTTTGCAATCCCCACGGGAGATTAGCTCAGTTGGTTTAGAGCGTCTGCCTTACAAGCAGAGGGTCGGGGGTTCGACTCCCTCATCTCCCACCAAAAAGACACGGACAAACATCCGTGTCTTTTTTTATGTTGGTGCCTCTGACTGAGACGCTTCAGAATTACATCATTCCGCCGGCGGGCATTGCGGGAACAGCGGGCTCCTTCTCGGGGATGTCAACGATACCGCACTCGGTGGTGAGGAACATTCCGGCAACGGATGCCGCGTTCTCAAGAGCTACGCGGGCTACCTTAGTAGGATCGATCACGCCTGCCTCGTACATATTGACGAACTCGTCAGTGCGGGCGTTGTAACCAAAGTCACCCTTGCCCTCCTTGATCTTCTGGATGATGACACTTCCGTCGACACCGGCATTCTCAGCGATCATCCTCAGAGGCTCTTCGATGGCCTTTGCCACGATGTGGATACCGGTTGTCTGGTCGTCATTGTCGCCCTTGAGGCCTTTCAGACACTCAGCGGCGCGGATATATGCAACTCCGCCTCCAGGAAGGTAACCTTCCTCCACGGCTGCGCGGGTAGCGTTGAGAGCGTCCTCCACGCGGTCCTTCTTCTCCTTCATCTCCACCTCGGTGGTAGCTCCAACATAGAGTACGGCCACGCCTCCGGCGAGTTTTCCGAGCCTCTCCTTGAGCTTCTCCCTGTCATAGTCGGAAGTGGTGGTGGAAATCTGCTTGCGGATGAGCTCAGCCCTTGCGGTGATTTCGTCCTTAGCGCCAGCGCCGCCTACGATAGTGGTGTTCTCCTTGGTGATGGTGATCTTCTCGGCCTTGCCGAGCATGTCAGGAGTTACGTTCTCCAGGGTGTAGCCTCTTTCCTCTGAAACAACGCTTGCGCCTGTGAGCACTGCGATGTCCTGAAGCATCTCCTTGCGGCGGTCGCCGAATCCCGGAGCCTTTACTGCGGCAATCTTGAGAGTTCCGCGGAGTTTGTTCACTACCAGGGTGGTAAGAGCCTCTCCGTCAACGTCTTCTGCAATTATGAGCAGTTCTTTGCCTTCACGGGCGATGGGCTCGAGGATAGGCAGAAGGTCCTTCATCGTGGAGATCTTCTTGTCAGTAATCAGGACGTAAGGATTGTCCAGGACGGCCTCCATCTTGTCTCCGTTGGTCATGAAGTAAGGAGAAATGTATCCGCGGTCGAACTGCATTCCCTCAACCACCTTGACTTCGGTCTCGGTGCCCTTGGCCTCTTCAACTGTGATGACGCCGTCTTTCTTTACTTTTGACATTGCGTCAGCGATGAGCTTTCCGATGTAGTTGTCATTGTTGGCGGATACGGTTCCAACCTGCTCGATCTTGGAATAATCCTCGCCCACTTCCTGGCTCTGCTTCTTGAGTTCGGAAACGATGCAGTCGACAGCCTTGTCAATGCCCTTCTTCAGGTCCATCGGGTTGGCGCCAGCAGTAACGTTCTTTATACCTACATTTATAATTGCCTGTGCAAGAACGGTAGCGGTGGTGGTACCGTCACCAGCCTGCTCGTTGGTCTTGGAAGCCACTTCCTTCACCATCTGGGCTCCCATATTCTCGAACCTGTCTTCCAGTTCCACTTCCTTTGCGACGGTGACTCCGTCCTTGGTAACCTGCGGAGCTCCGAATTTCTTGTCCAGCACTACGTTGCGTCCTTTAGGACCGAGCGTAACCTTAACTGCGTTTGCAAGGGCGTCTGCTCCGTCTTTCATCTTTGAGCGGACATCCACGTTGAATTTTATCTCTTTTGCCATAATTTACAGGATAGCTAAAATGTCGGATTGTTTTACGATGAGGTATTTCTTGTCATCCACGGTTACCTCTGTGCCGGAGTATTTGCCGTAAAGGACTACGTCACCTACCTTGACTTCCATAGGTTCGTCCTTCTTGCCCGGTCCTGCAGCCAGGACTGTGCCCTGCTGGGGTTTCTCCTTTGCCGTGTCCGGAATGTAAAGTCCGGAAGCTGTCTGTGCCTGAGCCTCCTGAGGCTCGATAAGCACTCTGTCTGCCAATGGTCTTATCATACTTATAGATTTAATTATTGTTTCCTACAAAAAAACCGGTCCCCGAGGGGCCGGAAGAATAAGCGCAAGGTCTGTGCCGAATGCCGGAAGACTGCCAATTTGTCACGGGCGGAAGTGCCACAGGATGACACCCACGGCAACCGACACGTTGAGGGAGTGCTTGGTGCCCCACTGGGGTATTTCCAGGACGATGTCCGCCGCGTCAGCGACGCTCTGCTGTACCCCGTCGACTTCGTTACCGAAGACCACCGCATACCTGCGTCCGTCTTCCCTGACAAAGTCTTCCAGACTGACGGCGCCTTCCGTCTGCTCCACGCAGACGATGACGTAGCCCTGCGCGCGGAGGCTTTCTACGGCCGCAAGGGTGTCGTCGCAATGCTCCCAGGCAACGCTCTGCTCGGCTCCCAGCGCAGATTTGTGGATCTCCGCAGAAGGGGGGCACGCGCAAATGCCGCAGAGGTATATCCGGTCCACCCCGAAGGCGTCCGCGGTGCGGAAGGCGCTGCCCACGTTGTGGGCGCTGCGAATGTTGTCCAGCACCACCACTACGCCGCCGGGCTGCCTCTGACGGTACTCGGCCGGGCTAACCCTACCCAGTTCGCTGTTAAGTAATTTTCGGTGTGACATTATGGGTGCAAAAGTAACATTATTTTGCTATATTTGTTTGTTTGAAATTACAATACGGAAATGAAACAGGATATCCAGATCTTCGACCTTATCAAGAAAGAGAGGGACAGGCAGGCTTCAGGCCTTGAGTTAATTGCATCAGAAAACTATGTAAGCCAGGGCGTTATGGACGCTATGGGCAGCGTCTGCACCAACAAATACGCAGAAGGCTATCCTGGGAAGCGCTATTATGGAGGCTGCGAAGTGGTAGACCAGATAGAGCAGCTGGCAATAGACCGCCTCAAGAAGATTTACGATGCAGAGTACGCCAACGTCCAGCCTCACTCGGGCGCACAGGCCAACATGGCCGTTATAATGGCAGTGCTCAAGCCGGGCGATACTTTTATGGGACTGGACCTTTCCCAGGGCGGACACCTGACCCACGGCTCTCCGGTAAACGCTTCCGGTATCCTGTACAACGCAGTTGCGTACGGTCTCAATCCTGAAACAGGCTGCATCGACTATGACAAGATGGAGCAGACTGCCCTCAAGTGCAAGCCGAAGCTCATCATCGGCGGTGCATCCGCCTACTCCCGCGAGTGGGACTATGAGCGTATGCGCGCCCTTGCTGACAAGGTAGGAGCCCTTCTCTGGATAGATATGGCGCATACCGCCGGCCTCATCGCCGCTGGCCTTCTGAAGAATCCTGTAAAATATGCCCATATAGTAACCTCCACCACCCACAAGACCCTGCGCGGCCCTCGCGGAGGCGTCATCCTTATGGGCAAGGATTTCGACAATCCCTGGGGTCTGACAACTCCCAAGGGAGAAGTCAAGAAGATGAGCCAGATCCTCAATTCATCCGTATTCCCTGGCATCCAGGGAGGACCTCTGGAGCACGTGATCGCTGCCAAGGCCGTAGCTTTCTACGAGGCTATGCAGCCGGAGTTCATAGACTACCAGAAACAGGTGATCGCCAACGCCCAGGCAATGTGCAATGCCTTCCTTAAGAGGGGATACAACGTGGTATCTGGAGGAACTGACAACCACCTGATGCTCATTGACCTCCGCTCCAAGTTCCCTGAGGTTACCGGAAGGATGGCCGAGCAGCAGCTGGTTAAGGCAGACATCACTCTCAACAAGAATATGGTTCCTTTCGATTCCCGTTCCGCTTTCCAGACTTCCGGATTCCGTATCGGAACTCCCGCCGTAACTTCCCGCGGAATGGTAGAGAGGGATATGGAAGAGATAGTCTCAATGATCGACGAGGTTCTCGCGTCGGTATCCGCCCACGCAACTGACCTGGAGAGCCCGGAGCACATCGCGGTGATAGATGCCATCCGCCGCAAGGTGCATAACATGACAAAACTCTATCCTCTCAATAAATATTAACAGTTAAAAATGAAAAAGCTTTTCACGCTGACCGCGCTCTTGCTCTGTTTGGCAGGCAGCGCGCAGAATGCCAGTATCTGCTTCGATATCAACCGTAAAGTGGGAGATATCGACAAGAATATCTATGGCATGTTCATGGAGCCCATAGCCAGGGCCCGCAGTAACTCCCTTTACGGGCCGGTATATGACCCTTCGTCACCTCTTGCCAATGCCGACGGCTTCAAGACCGACGTCATCGACATGTTCCGCGAACTCAAGGCTGCCAATATGCGCTGGCCGGGAGGAAACTACACCTCCAACTACCACTGGACTGACGGAATCGGCCCCAAGGAGCAGCGTCCTGTCAGGATAGACCCGGCTTGGGGAGGCATTGACTCCAACCACGTAGGCACACACGAGTGGGTGGCCCTGAACGAGGCCATAGGCTCCGCCAACGTGGCTTGCTTCAATTTCGGCTTCGGCACAATAGACGAGGCTAAATACTGGGTCGAGTACTGCAACCGTCCTGTAGGAACCTATTATTCCGACCTTCGCGCTGCAAACGGACATCCGGAACCGTTCAACATCCAGTACTGGTGTCTCGGAAACGAGGTGGACGGAAAGCCCTGGATACACGGCTACAAAGAGGTTGACGAGTATGTCACCATGGCATACCTGGTAGCCAAGATAGTCAGGTCGGTGGACAGGAACGTGAAACTGGTAGCCTGCGGAGCCTCCTGGTACGACAACTGCCCCATAGGAACTCCTCCTCACGGACATTGGATTGACTGGAACAGGACCGTAATCCAGGAACTCTACGGAATGGCAGACTACCTGTCAGTTCACCGTTACTGGGAGTACAGCCGTGACGACTACTATGAGCTTATGGCAGACAACAGCCAGGACGTTGAGGACAAGATAGTCACCACCCAGCACCTCATTGACGTAGAGCGCACCAATTATCCCCAGAAGAGGCGTATGTACATATCGATGGACGAGTGGAACGCCAACAACATCTCCGGCTACACCCAGGTCCTTGCAAACGCAATGTACCTTAACTCATTCATCCGTCACTCAGACATAGTGAAGATGGCTAACTTCGCATTGATGACAAGCCTTCTCCAGACCGATCCGGCTACCGGAAACTTCTACAGGGGGCCGCTGTTCCAGGCGTACAAGCTGTTCTCCAACAACTGCTACGGCTCAACTATAGATTCATACGTTACCTGCGGCACCTATGACGGCCAGGTTTACAAGAATGTCCCGTACCTGGATGTAACTTGCGTATATTCCGAAGATGAAGGAAGGGTTGTGATAAACGTGGTAAACGTGAACAAGGACCAGGCTATCAAGACTGACATCTCCGCTCTTACCGGTTCTTTCTCCAACAAGGCTACCGTAAGCACAATCTGTTGCGAACTGGACGAGGAGATTACAAAGGCCAAGGAGAGCACCTATGTTCCCAAACAGACTACTGTAAACGTAAAGGACGGAAAACTGACATACAGTTTCCCGGCCCATTCGATTACCCAGATAAGTATCCCGGTAAAGTAAATCAGATAGTTTCCTTGATGTTGTAGGAGTTCCTGTCAGATGCGGTGCGGGAGATCATCTCGCAGATGAAACCTGCAAGGAACAGCATCACACCCAGGATAACCGCCAGCAAGGCAAGATAGAACAAAGGCTGGTCTGTCACGGCGCGGAAATATTGTCCGCGTGTCTGATGGACCAGTTTTGCTATTATTATCCAGGCCGTCATTATGAATCCCACCACGAACATGAAAATGCCGGTGTAGCCGAAGAAATGCATCGGCTTGCGTCCGAAAGTGGAAAGGAACCACAGTGACAGCAGATCCAGGAATCCGTTTATGAAGCGGTCCATACCGAATTTGCTCTTGCCGTATTTGCGCTTCTGGTGATGTACGGGCTTCTCCGTTATGCGGGTGAAGCCGGCGTTCTTGGCAAGGTACGGTATGTAGCGGTGCATCTCGCCGTATACCTCTATGTTCTTGACAACCTCGTTCCTGTAGGCCTTGAGGCCGCAGTTCATATCGTGAAGCTTGATTCCCGTGATGCGGCGGGCGGTGGCGTTGTACAGTTTTGAGGGCAGATTCTTGGTGAGTTTGTTGTCCTGGCGGTGCTGCTTCCAGCCTGACACCACGTCCCAGCCGTCTTCTACTATCATACGGTACATCTCTGGGACTTCCTCCGGAGAATCCTGGAGGTCTGCGTCCATCGTTACCACAACGCGTCCGCGGGCTTCCTTGAAACCGCAGAAAAGTGCGGCGGACTTGCCGTAGTTGCGCCGGAACTGGATGGCGTGGACAGCGCTGTCGGCGGCTGCAAGCTGCCTGACAGTGTCCCAGGTGCCGTCGTCGCTGCCGTCATCTATTATGATTATCTCCAAGGAAAACTTCTCCGGGTCCAGCGCACGGTGAATCCAGGAAAGAAGTTCGGGAAGGGATTCTTTCTCGTTGTATGAAGGGATGAGGATGCTCAGGTCTACGGGATAGTCCATATTATTGCTTGAAAGGATCGTCTTTAACCAGCCTGGAGGCTATGATGGCCGATGCGGCCCAGCCGAACAGGGTGCAGTACACGAGGTTTGCGAAGAACATTACGGCAGGCATCTTTCCCTGCATCTGCTCTATGGCCTCCATGGAGTTGGAATCCAGCATTGAAGAGTATGCGTCAGTTGCGGCGGCGAAGCTCTCTGAAAGCGCGTCAGGGTTGATGTAAAGGAAATAGATGAGCGTGAATGCCGAATATATCAGGGCTGACATGAATCCTGTTGCCACGCCGAATTTGCGTACCGTTGCCCTGTCCGCACCCGGGAAGTCCAGGGTGAACTTGCGCATAAGGGCGTACAGCACGTATACGCAGCAGAACAGTTTGGCCGCCCAGATGAGGAAATTCAGTATTGTGGTGAGGAATGTTCCAACGGAATTGTCGGGAAGAAGCTCGAGAAGAAGGCTCAGGGCCATGAAGCCGATTGTTACACCTCCAAGGATGAGTCCGCCTTTGCCGGCGCTGTCCCAAATGGTCTTTCCAGATATTTCTCCAGTCATATTCAATGTGTTTGTAAATACAAAGATAAAGAAAAAACCGTATATTTGCATTCCTTATATTTAACGATATGATTAACATAACATTTCCAGACGGAGCGGTAAAGCCATTTGTAGAAGGAATAACCGCTTACGAAATTGCTGAGAGCATCAGCCCCCGCCTTGCAGCCGAAGTTCTGGCCGCCCAGGTGAACGGGGTTGTGTACGATTTGAACCGCCCTATCGACCAGGACGCTTCGATATCTCTGCTCAAGTGGGACAGCGACGACGCCAAGAGGGTTTTCTGGCACTCCTCGTCCCATCTTATGGCAGAGGCTCTGGAGGCCTTGTACCCTGGAGTCAAGTTTGGTATCGGCCCTGCCGTCGAGAACGGATTTTATTACGACGTGGACCTCTGCGGCCAGCAGATCACAGATGCCGACCTTCCCAAGATCGAGAAGAAGATGCTGGAACTCGCAGCCCGCAAGGAAGAGTACAAGAGAATTGACGTAAGCAAGGCTGACGCCCTGAAGTACTTCGCCGCAAAAGGCGACCAGTACAAGGTGGAACTCATAAACGAGCTTCAGGACGGCACCATCACATATTACGAGAACGGCGACTTCACCGACCTTTGCCGCGGCCCTCATCTTCGCAACACCGAGGCAATCAAGGCCGTGAAGCTCACTGCTATAGCCGGAGCATACTGGCGCGGAGACGAGAAGCGTCAGCAGCTCACCCGTATCTACGGCATCACCTTCCCCAAGAAATCCATGCTTGAGGAGTACCTGGTGATGATGGAAGAGGCAAAGAAGAGGGATCACCGCAAGCTGGGCAAGGAGATGGAACTGTTCACCTTCTCCCAGAGGGTTGGCCTCGGCCTTCCGCTGTGGCTTCCCCGCGGCGCCGTCATGCGCAACATCCTGGAAGGTTTCCTTCGCAAGAAGCAGACAGAACTTGGATATCTTCCCGTCGTAACACCCCATATCGGCAGCAAGGAACTCTACATAACGTCAGGGCATTATGCCAAATACGGAAAGGATTCGTTCCAGCCCATACGCACCCCTCAGGAAGGGGAGGAGTACATGCTCAAGCCTATGAACTGCCCTCACCACTGCGAGATCTTCCGCAGTTCACCGCGCTCGTACCGCGACCTCCCTCTGCGCTTCGCAGAGTTCGGTACCGTCTACCGCTACGAGCAGAGCGGAGAGCTCCACGGCCTCACCCGCGTGAGAGGTTTCACCCAGG
>JAFRXC010000076.1 GCA_017437825.1 Bacteroidales bacterium | reverse complement strand
CCACCGACGTGGAGACCTCCGAACTGCTCAGCCGCCTGCTTACGCGCCGAGGCATCAAGCACAACGTGCTCAATGCCAAGGAGCACGCCCGCGAGGCTGAGATCGTAGCCCAGGCCGGCCAGCGCTCTACCGTCACCATCGCCACCAATATGGCGGGACGTGGTACCGATATCAAGCTCTCACCTGAGGTAAAGGCCGCGGGAGGTCTTGCCATCATCGGTACAGAACGTCACGACTCACGCCGTGTGGACCGTCAGCTGCGAGGCCGTTCCGGCCGTCAGGGAGACCCGGGTTCTTCTACTTTCTACGTGTCCCTTGAGGATAAGCTGATGCGCCTGTTCGGCTCCGAGAGGATTGCCGCTATGGTGGACAAGCTGGGAATGGCAGACAACGAGGCCCTCGAAGGCTCGATGCTTTCCAGCGCAATTGAGAAAGCCCAGAAGAAGGTTGAGGAGAACAACTTCGGAATCCGTAAGAGGCTGCTGGAGTACGATGACGTGATGAACGACCAGCGTACTTCCGTATATGCCCTCAGGCGTGACGCCATCTCCGGAGACAAGATAGAGGTGGACATTATGAATATGATGCTGGACACCGCCAGCCTCATATTGGACAAGGCGGGCAAGTATCCATTCAAGGACTTCGAGGAGTACGTGATGGCCCAGCTGTCCATAGACACCGGATTTGACGAGGAATTCTTCAACAAGGCAAAGGAAGAGGAGATAGCTGACAGGCTCTGCGCCCATATGCACGAGGTGTATGACCGCAGGATGGAAAACCTGTCTACCAAGCTCTATCCCTTCATCAAGGAGATATACGAGAAACAGGGCTCTATGTACCAGAACATAGCCATCCCCGTTTCTGACGGCCGCAAGAACCTCACCCTTTCAGTCAACCTCAAGAAAGCATACGAGACAGAGGGCAAGGAAATTGCCAAGACAGTCAGCAAGGTGATCACGCTCTATTATATCGACGAGCACTGGAAGGAGCACCTGCGCGAGATGGACGACCTCAAGCAGAGCGTCCAGAACGCCACCTACGAGCAGAAGGATCCTATCGTCATCTACAAGATAGAGAGCTACAACCTGTTCGCGGAGATGCTCGAGAACCTGTACAAGGATGTGCTCAGCTTCCTGCTCAGGAGCTTCGTGCCTCTGCGGGAGAACGCGTCTACGCCGGCTCCCGCCCGCGCCGCCCAGCCTCGCAAGACCGACATGAGCAACCTGCAGACCCGCCGCACAGACCTGGTTACCAACGGTGACCAGCGCTCCAACACTCCTGTCAAGGTGGACAAGAAAGTCGGCAGGAACGACCCCTGCCCTTGCGGAAGCGGTCTCAAGTACAAGAATTGTCACGGAAAAGGATTAGTATAAACATGAAACCAATAAAAGCTATGGCATCAGATAACCAGAATGTGAATGAGGTAAGCCGCGTATCGGCCCACTCTTATTACAAAGGCAGTTTCTATTCAGACAACGACATCCGCGTAGACGGAACGTTCGAGGGTGACATCCTCACCAAAGGCAAGGCCGTGGTAGGCGAGAAGGCCAGGGTGATAGGAAACATAATCTGCTCCAGCCTTGACGTATGGGGCAGGATCAAGGGTGACGTCTATGTAAAGGACACCCTGTCCCTCAAGGCTCCCGCACTGGTAGAAGGCAATATCTATTATACCCGCATCCAGCTGGAGATAGGCGCTTCTTTCGAAGGAATGTGCAAGCGCGTGTCCGAAGACGACTACAAGGCGATGTTCGAATCCAAGGACGTGCGTAAGCCCCAGGAAGTGAAGAAGCCTCAGGAGAGCAAATAACACTAAAACTGATATATGAAGAAAGTATTTTTATTCCTTACGGCCGCTATGCTTGGCATAAGCGCCTATGCCCAGGATGCCACCGTCCTCATCCACGACGGAGGTACTGGCGTGCAGATCCCCAAGGAGATCTACGGACAGTTCTCAGAGCATCTGGGACGTTGTATCTATGGAGGCCTCTGGGTCGGAAAAGACTCCAAGGTCCCCAACATCGACGGCTACCGCAAGGATGTCTTCGAAGCCCTCAAGGAGCTTAAGGTTCCTGTAATGCGCTGGCCGGGCGGATGCTTTGCCGACGATTATCACTGGAGGGACGGAATCGGTCCTCTGGAAACTCGTGCCAAGATCAGCAACAACAACTGGGGTGGAACCATGGAAGACAATTCCTTTGGAACCCACGAGTTCCTCAATCTCTGCGAAATGCTTAATATAGAGCCATATATCTCCGGTAACGTAGGAAGCGGCTCAGTAGAAGAGATGGCTGAATGGGTAGAGTATATGACTTCCGACAGCCAGAGCACCATAGCCAACCAGCGTCGCGCCAACGGCCGCGAAGAGCCCTGGAAGGTTAAGTATTTCGGAATCGGAAACGAGGCTTGGGGATGCGGCGGAAATATGACTCCGCAGTACTATTCCGACACATACCGCAGGTATGCCACATATCTCCGCAACTACAGCGGAAACCGCCTCTATAAGATCGCTTCAGGAGCTTCCGACTACGATTACGACTGGACAGAAGTACTGATGAAGGCCATTGGCAACCAGATGAGTGGAGTATCCCTTCACTACTACACCTGCATGTCCTGGACCGGATCCAAGGGAGCAGCCACCATTTTCAGCGACGACCTCTACTATGACGTTCTCTCCAAGACCCTGGAGGTAGAGCCCGTTCTCAAGAGGCACATCGCCATTATGGATTCTTACGATCCCGACAACCGCATAGGTCTCCTCCTTGACGAGTGGGGAACCTGGTTTGACGAGGAGCCCGGCACCGTACGCGGCCACCTCTATCAGCAGAACACCCTCAGGGACGCCATCGTAGCTGCGCTCAATTTCAACATCTTCCACAAGTATACGAGGCGCCTCAAGATGGCCAACATCGCCCAGGTTGTAAACGT
>JAFRXC010000075.1 GCA_017437825.1 Bacteroidales bacterium | reverse complement strand
CGGTGAGGACCCACCTCTTCCCATTCCGAACAGAGAAGTTAAACTTGCCAACGCCGATGGTACTGCCCCACCAGGTGGGAGAGTAGGTAGCTGCCGTTCTTCGAGACGCTGACCAGATTGTCTGGCCAGCGTCTTTTTTTTTATATTTGTATAAACTACTCTCTATATCATATGAAACGAATCCTGTTGATCTCAGTCACCCTGCTTCTGGCCGTGTGCGCATATGCCCAGCGCCAGCCCCAGCAGTATCAGTATTCCGTAGCCAAGGACATCCCGTACAGGACGTCCGGGGACGATTACGTAAAGGAAATGTGCAAAGTGGACGTGGCTTACGTCCCGGGGCTTACAGACCGTCCCGTAATAGTCTGGTTCCACGGCGGAGCAATGAAAAGCGGCAGCAAGGAGCTTCCACAGGCCCTGATGACCCGCGGCTACATAGTCGTGGGCGTTGGATATCGGCTCCATCCCAAGGTTTCAGTCGGCGAGATAGTCAAGGACGCGGCAGCCGCGGTAGCCTGGGTATTCAACAACATAGAGCAGTATGGGGGCAGCGCCTCCAAGATATACCTGGCCGGCCATTCCGCAGGAGGAACCCTGGTGGACCTGGTTGGCCTGGACAAGTCATATCTGGCAGAATACGGAATAGATGCCGACAGGATTGCCGCCCTGGTCCCCTACAGCGGCCAGGTGGTCACCCACTACACCGAGAGGGGGGACCACGGAATCTCTCCGCTCATCCCCATCATAGACAATCTCGCCCCGCTGTACCATATGAGGCCGGACTGTCCCCCGATGCTGGTCATCTCAGGCGACCGGGAGATGGAACTCTACGGAAGGTATGAAGAAACTGCCTACTTCGTACGGATGATGAAGCTCCACGGACACAAGGACATAACCTTCTACGAACTGGATGGCTTCGAACACGGGGATATGGTCGCTCCCGGACACCTGGTATTCCTGAAGTGGCTTCGCGAGCGAGAACGTGCATCCGCTAATTGAAAATAAATGCTTATCTTTACCCTAATATAAAGGGATTTAAATTATGGAACTTGCAATCGGGCACATTTCCCAGATAATCGGCCCTGTGGTGGACGTCCATTTCAAGAATGTCTCAGACGAGAGCCTGCCGGGCATTCACGAAGCCCTGTCCATCAAACGCCCCAACGGGGGGACTCTGGTAGTAGAAGTTCACCAGCACATTGGAGAGGACACGGTGCGCTGCGTTGCCATGGACTCCACCGACGGCCTTCGCCGCGGAATGGAGGTCACCGCCACCGGCACGCCAATTTCGATGCCTGCCGGCCATCAGATCCGCGGCCGCGTGATGAACGTTATCGGCAACACCATCGACGGCCTGCCCAAGCTGGTTGCAGACCACACTCTACCGATACACAGGGAACCGCCCAAGTTCGAGAACCTGACCACGTCCCAGGAAGTTCTCTTCACCGGAATCAAGGTGATAGACTTGCTGGAACCTTACCTCAAGGGTGGAAAGATCGGCCTTTTCGGAGGTGCGGGAGTTGGAAAGACCGTGCTCATCAAGGAACTCATAAACAACATCGCCAAGCGGCATAACGGTTTCTCCGTATTCGCCGGCGTGGGCGAGCGTACCAGGGAGGGAAACGACCTCCTCAGGGAGATGATAGAATCGGATGTAATCAGGTACGGCGCCGAGTTCAAGAAAGAGATGGAAGAAGGCAAGTGGGACCTCTCCAAGGTAGATATGGAAGAGGTCAAGAAATCCCAGGTTGCAATGGTTTTCGGACAGATGAACGAACCTCCGGGAGCCAGAAGTTCCGTGGCCCTTTCGGGCCTGACCCTCGCGGAGTCCTTCCGTGATTCCACATCGTACGACGACCCCAAGGACATCCTGTTCTTCATAGACAACATATTCCGTTTCACCCAGGCAGGTTCGGAGGTGTCCGCCCTGCTGGGAAGGATGCCTTCCGCCGTGGGCTACCAGCCTACGCTGGCCTCCGAGATGGGAGCGATGCAGGAGCGCATCACTTCCACCAAGAACGGATCCATCACATCGGTCCAGGCCGTGTACGTCCCTGCGGACGACCTTACCGACCCGGCCCCGGCTACCACTTTCTCCCACCTGGACGCCACCACGGTGCTCAGCCGTAAGATTACGGAGCTGGGAATCTATCCCGCCGTGGATCCTCTGGAATCCACATCCAGGATACTGGACCCCAACATCGTGGGCCAGGAGCACTACGACACAGCGCAGAGAGTAAAGCAGATTCTCCAGCGTAACAAGGAATTGCAGGATATCATCGCCATCCTGGGAATGGACGAACTTTCCGAGGAAGACCGCGTCACTGTGAACCGCGCCCGCAGGGTGCAGCGCTTCCTGTCGCAGCCGTTCTCGGTGGCCGAACAGTTCACAGGTCTTCCCGGCGTGATGGTGGACATCGAAGATACTGTCAAAGGCTTCAAGAAGATCCTCGACGGCGAGGTGGACTACCTGCCGGAGCAGGCCTTCATGAACGTGGGAACGATAGATGACGCCATCGCCAAAGGCGAGGCGATACTTAAGAACGCTTGACGATGATTTCCGTAGACATTCTTTCTCCCAGGGTTTCGAGGCATCTGGACGTGGACTGCATCTTCTTTCCGGGTGTGCTGGGCGAGTTCGAGGTGCTGCGCAACCACGCGCCCATAATCTCCCTCCTGGAGGAGGGGAAGATACATTGGCGCGTCGGCGGCCAGGAAGATTCGCTGGAGGTGAAAGGAGGCGTGGTGATGGTAAAGGACAACGTCATCAAGGTTTGTATAGACTGATATGAAAAGACTTCTGTACATACTGCTTTTCATTCTTGCGCTGCCGCTTGGCGCAACGGCGCAGGAAGGGGAAGAACTAAATATGAAGGAGTTCATCTTCGGACACATAGCCGACAGTCACGAGTGGCACATCACCGAGATCAACGGCAAGGAGATAAGTATCCCGCTGCCGTGCATAGTCTTCGACGACGGCGTGCACGTGTTCATGTCAAACAAGATGGAGGAGCACGGCTACACCCTTAACGAGAACGGAAAGATGGTGAACAAGGTCACGGGGAAGCGTCCGTTTGACATGTCCATAACCAAGAACGTGCTGGGGCTGATGATAGACAGCCTGATACTGGTGGTGCTGATACTGCTGTGCGCGCGCTGGTACCGCAAGCACGACGTGCTCAAGGAGACGCCCACGGGAATTGCCGCGCTGCTTGAACCGGTGATAATGATGATCAACGACGATGTGATCAAGGACGCTGTGGGTCCCAAGCACGAGAAGTTCGCCCCGTACCTGCTCACGGTGTTCTTCTTCATCCTCATAAACAACCTGATGGGAATAGTTCCTTTCTTCCCGGGAGGAGCCAACATAACGGGCAACATAGCAGTCACGATGGTACTTGCAATGTTCACGTTCCTGATGGTGAACCTGTTCGGAAACAAGCATTACTACAAAGACATATTCTGGCCGGACGTCCCGCTGTTCCTAAAAGCCATACCTATTATGCCTACGATAGAGGTAGTGGGCACATTGACAAAGCCTTTCTCCCTGATGGTCAGGCTTTTTGCCAATATGCTGGCCGGCCATATAATGATACTCTGCGCCGTGGGAGTGATTTTCCTGACGGCAAAGATGGGACCTGTGATAAACGGCTCGCTGAGCATAGTCGCAGTGCTGTTCGGTATTTTCCTGAACTGCCTGGAGTTGCTGGTGGCCTTCATCCAGGCATATGTGTTTACGATGCTCTCGGCGCTGTTCATTGGAATGGCCCACAAAGAACCTGTAGAAGAAGATTAATACAACTTAAATACTAATAATTATGATTTCTACCATTTTACTTCAAGCTGCGGCAACAGCTTCATTGTCCAAGGTCGGAGCGGCCCTGTGCGCAGCAATCGTCGCTTTTGCGGCCTCGTTTGGTATCTCCAGACTTGCTAAGTACGTGATGGAGGCTTCCGCACGCCAGCCTGAAATCGCTGGCGGCCTCAGGACCACTGCCATCATCGTGGGCGCCCTTATCGAGGGTGTCTGCCTGTTTGCGGTTATCGTCTGCCTGCTTTCACTGTATTAACAGAGAGTACAGATGAACCTGATTACGCCTGACAGCGGCCTGGTGGTATGGATGACCATCATCTTTGCCATAGTATTCTTCATACTGGCAAAGTTCGGTTTCCCGGTCATCACCTCTATGGTAAAGAAGCGCAACGACAAGATCAACGACAGTCTTGCCGCGGCGCGCCTTGCCGAGGAGAAACTTGCCTCCCTGGCCCTGGAACAGCAGGAGCTGTTGGAGAAAGCCCGCGTGGAGCAGGCGGCCCTTCTGAAAGAAGCCGCCGCCGCGCGAGACAATCTCATAGCCCAGGCTAAGGAGCAGGCTCGGGAAGAGGCCGACAAGATTATCCAGAACGCCAAGCTGGAAATCGCGGCCGAAAGGGAAGACGCTCTCAAGGATGTCCGCCGCCAGGTTGCGGAGATATCCCTGGACGTGGCCGAGAAAGTAATCAGAAAGACTCTCGAAGGAGGAAGCGAGCAGGCAGAGCTCGTAGACCGGCTCGTAGACGAGGTTACCAGGACAAGGTTGAACAGCTGAAACACGGATGAATACAGGGGTAATATCCATCAGATACGCAAGGGCGCTGCTGCAGCTCACTACTGAGAACGGCAGTGCGGCCGAGGTGTATTCCCAGATCCGCGCTATGCTGGCAAACCCCGATTCCGTCCCCTCCCGTCTGAATCCGGACCTGCAGAAGTTCGTGAACCTGCTGGTGGAGAACCGCCGGGATCAGTATCTGAAATTCATCTTCAACAGCTATGTGGGCCTGTACCTGAAGCAGAACAATATGAAGATGGCCACGCTCACAACCGTCGTGCCCAATCCCGGGCTGGAAAAGAAAGTCCGCGACCTGGTAAAAGAGAAGACAGGCTGCGGCCTGGACCTTACCGTAAAGACGGACCCGTCCCTGATAGGAGGGTTCAAACTTGTGGTAGACGACCTGCTGCTTGACGCAAGCGTGTCCGCCCAGCTGGACAGCCTGCGCAAGCAGTTCATAGACAATACAAGCAGAATAGTATGACGCAAACATTGAAACCAAGCGAGATAAGCGAGGTACTCCTTGCCCGGCTCAAAGGCATAGACAACTCATTGCAATGGGAGGAGATTGGCAGCGTGCTGCAGGTAAGCGACGGAGTAGTGCACCTGCGCGGCCTTGCCAACTGCGAGGCGGGAGAACTGCTGGAATTCGAAAACGGCGTTATGGCCGTGGCAATGAACCTGGAGGAAGACAACGTGGGAGCGGTGCTCCTGGGTCCTACGGACCTTGTCCGTGAGGGAATGTCGGTGCGCCGCACCGGCCGAATCGCCTCCGTTCGCGTAGGCGAATCCATGGTGGGCCGCGTAGTGGACCCCCTGGGAAATCCGCTTGACGGCCTTGGAGAGATTGGCGGCGAACTGGTGGACATGCCTTTGGAGCGCAAGGCTCCCGGCGTAATCTTCCGCCAGCCCGTAAACGAGCCTCTCCAGACGGGAATCAAGTCCATCGACGCAATGATCCCTATCGGCCGCGGACAGCGCGAGCTCATAATCGGAGACCGCCAGACAGGAAAGACAGCCATAGCCATAGACACAATAATAAACCAGAGGAGCGAGTACCTCAAGGGCAAGCCGGTTTACTGCATCTACGTGGCAGTGGGCCAGAAGGGCTCCACCGTGGCCAGCATAGTGCAAACCCTTCGCTCCAAGGGAGCGATGGACTACACCATAGTGGTCACCGCTTCCGCGGCCGACCCGGCTGCGCTGCAGTACTACGCCCCCTTCGCGGGCGCTGCCATCGGCGAGTACTTCCGCGACACTGGCCGCCCCGCTCTGGTGGTCTATGACGACCTTTCCAAGCAGGCCGTGGCTTACCGCGAGGTTTCCCTTATCCTTCGCCGCCCTTCCGGCCGCGAGGCATATCCTGGTGACGTATTCTACCTCCACTCCAGGCTGTTGGAGCGCGCCGCCAAGATAATCAACCAGCAGGACGTGGCCGAGCATATGAACGACCTTCCCGAATCCCTCAAGGGCAAGGTGAAGGCCGGAGGCTCACTTACCGCCCTGCCTATCATCGAGACTCAGGCCGGAGACGTTTCGGCATACATTCCTACCAACGTAATCTCCATCACGGACGGCCAGATATACCTTGAGTCCGGACTGTTCAACGCCGGAGTGCGTCCTGCCATCAACGTGGGAATCTCCGTTTCCCGAGTCGGAGGCTCCGCCCAGGTGAAGAGCATGAAGAAAGTCGCCGGAACCCTGAAGATAGACCAGGCCCAGTACAACGAGCTGGAAGCCTTTTCCAAGTTCTCTTCTGACATAGACAAGATCACCGCCCAGGCCTTGGACAAAGGACGCAAGAATAACCAGCTGCTCATACAGCCCCAGTATTCACCTATGCCCGTGGGCGAGCAGGTGGCAGTCCTGTATTGCGGAACGCGCGGACTGCTTTCCGGAATTGCCATAGGCAAGGTTAAGGATTTCGAAACAGACTTCCTGGACATTATGAGGGCTTCACACGGCAAGGTTCTGGCGAACCTGGCCAATGGAGTCCTGTCAGACGAAGACGGGAAGGAAATTGAGGAGGTTGCCGCCGCCGTTTGCCAGAATCTGCAGTAAATGGGATCGCTAAGGGAGACAAAAGACAGGATCAATTCGGTCAAGGGGACTTTGAAGATTACGACGGCGATGAAGTTCGTCGCGTCTTCGAAGCTCCGCAAGGCGCAGAATGCCATAGAGTCGATGATTCCCTACAACCAGGCGCTCTCCCAGATCATAAAGTCCGTCAAGAAAGGAAAGATGGACGCCCCTGTCAACCCTGAAGCCAAGGTGGCCATTGTGGCGATAGCCTCCAACACCTCCCTGTGCGGAACATTCAACGCCAACGCCCTGCGCGCGGCCTTCTCCCAGATAGGGAAGTACCCCAAGGCCGACATCTATGCAATGGGGCGCAAGATGGCCGAGCCCCTGGCCAAGGCGGGGCATCCTTCAGTGGACGACTTCACCAAGTTCGTCTCCAAGCCCGAATATGACGATGCCGCCGCCCTTGCGGACAAGCTGGTCTCCAAGTTCCAGGCAGGGGAGTACAGCAAGGTGGTCCTGGTCTACAACCACTTCCTTAGCCTCGTATCCCAGCAGGTGAAGATAGAGAACTTCCTTCCATTTGAAATCCTGGCTCACGACGCCGACGAGACCCAGGATGAGTTCATCCTGGAACCGGATAACGAAGATATCGTAGACCGTCTGCTCCCGCAGCTGCTCAGGCTAAAGATATACACCACACTGCTGGATTCATCCGCTGCAGAAAATGCCGCCCGCACAATTGCAATGCAGACGGCCAGCGACAATGCCGAAGACCTTCTTGCAGAACTGACCCTGGAATACAACAAGGGCCGTCAGCAGAAGATCACAAACGAAATCCTGGATCTTATTGGGGGTTCTCAGCAGTAATCTCCGCCTTTTCTATATCCCTGTATCCAAGCAGGAAATCCTGAACGCCCATACGTTTCTTCCCGGCAATCTGAAGGTCGGTGACGGAGAGCGCTCCGTCGGCCGTGCCTATTGCCAGGTATGTCTTTCCGTCACTCTCTATCTGGCCCGGAGCCAGGGTGGCTGAAGACATCTTCTCCCCGAAGAATATCTTGAGCTGCAAGGCTTTTTCCTCGTCGGGGCGCTTGATGTAGGTGAAGGCGGCGGGGTAGGGGCTCAGGCCGCGAATGAGGTTGTAGACGCTCTCGGTGCTGCGGTTCCAGTCTATGAGGCAGGTCTCGCGGTGTATCTTGGGAGCAGGCTTGAGTTCCTCCGAGCCCTGGATGAAGCTCTTCTGGACGCGAAGCTCTGCATTGTGGTCGATAAGAGTCCGGACAGTCTGGAGCACCAGGTTCGCACCTTTTTCCATAAGGGCGTCGTGGACGTCTCCGGCGGTGTCCGCAGGGCCTATCTTGTGTTCCTCGCGGAATATGATCTTGCCCGTGTCAATGTTCTTGTCCAGCATGAACGTGGTCACGCCGGTGAGTTTCTCTCCGTTGATGACGGCCCAGTTGATAGGGGCTGCGCCGCGATACTGAGGCAGCAGGGCGGCGTGCAGGTTGAACGTACCCAGCTTAGGCATAGACCAAACTTCTTCAGGAAGCATCCTGAAGGCAACTACCACAAACAGGTCTCCCTTGAGGGCGGCCAACTGCTTCAGGAACTCGGGATCCTTTAACTTTTCGGGCTGCAGTACTGGGATGCCGTTCTCCACTGCATATTTCTTGACTGCGCTCTGGTTGACCTGGAGGCCGCGGCCGGACTGCTTGTCAGCTACTGTTACAACTCCAACAACCTTATAGTGCTGCGCCTTGCCATTCTTCACCAATGCATCCAGAGAAGCAACCGCGAACTCGGGAGTTCCCATAAATACTATCCTGGTCTTATGGAACAGTCCACCTATGAATCCCTTTATGGTATTCCAGCGGGTCTTAATGGAGTCCATATTCAGGAAGGAAGAGTCGTGCACTGCCTTGCTGGTCAGCAGCACGCCCAGCGGAATCAGGACGTACGCCGGAAGGAAGGCTCCGTTTACTGAATCGAGCACGCCGTTCTTGGCCATCTTGGCCCCGATCAGGTCCACGATGTAGTACAACACGAAGAACAGAGCCGATATGATTGCAGGCGTTCCGAGGCCTCCCTTGCGGATAAGGGCTCCCAGCGGCGCTCCTATGAAGAACAGCAGCAGGCAGGCGATGGCCTTTGAATATTTGCGGAGAATCTCCAGGCCTGCCCTGCGCAGTTCGAAGGTGAACTCGTACAGGTCGCGATGGCTGTTGGTGAGGTCTGATGACATCTCGTAAGCAACCACGGCAGCGTGCTCCAGGGCTTGGGCCTTCTGCACTGGGCTTTCCCACTGTAACATATTCTCATAATCGAACATCTGGAGACCCTGTCCGTAGAAAGCGGTGTCCAGCTGTTCTCTCTTCGAAAGGTAGCTGGCGTTCATCATCGCCCTCACCTGCCTTACGTGGAGGGAGTCGAACTTGGCCTGCATCGTGTCTCTGTCAGCCCTGAGCTGCACCAGGTCCATTGACATCACCTGGTCTCCGTACCGGTTCTCCTCGGATCTTTCGAAAGCGTAGTTGGTGAGGGGAATCACCAGTTCCTGCCTGTCGAAGGTTATCTTTTCCAGGGCCCTGGTGGTGTCCCTGTAGCCGACTTTGTTATCCTCTACGTAGTTGACTCCGTTGTACATTATGAAGGTGAGGTAGTCCTTTGACTTGCTCATCCTGAGGACGGCGGAATCTGCCAGGGTGACGGAGACGTTGCCTCTGTTTGCGGAATGGTCGTAGACAATCACTCCGTGCATCATTCCGTTGTCGTCGTTGCTGTCCACACGGAGCACATAGTTGTCTATTCCGTCATAAAAGGTTCCCGCGGGAATCTTTATCTCTTCCTTGGTGCGCCCGATGTCATCCCTAAGAGTGTATATCCTGTTATAGGAATAGGGCACCAGGTTGTTTGACGCGAAAAAGGCTCCGATGCTTATAATGGCGGACGCTATGATAAGAGGAGTCATTATCCTGGTTATGGAGATGCCGGCCGCCTTGGCGGCTATCAGCTCGCTGTTCTCCGCCATCTGGCCCATTGTCATCATTGCAGCCAGCAGGGTTGCGAGAGGCAGGGCCAGCGGCAGGATGGTGCAGCTTCCCCACAGCAGGAACTCTCCGATCACCTTCATACTCAGTCCCTTGCCCACCAGTTCGTCTATGTATACCCACAGGAACTGCATCACGAGCACGAACAGGACCACGAACAGGATCGCTACGAACGGTCCTATGAACGACTTGAGTATGAGGCGGTCCAGTTTCTTCACTTTACTTGGTGATATGCTTTACTATTGCGTCGAGAGCCTCTCCCAGGCCTGCAATATTCTTGCCTCCGGCAGATGCTATTCCCGGCTGGCCGCCGCCACCGCCCTGGATGAACTTGGCGCCTTCGCGGATGTCAGCACCAGCGTTGCGTCCGGCCTTAACCAGGTCAGGGGTGTACATAAGCACCAGCTGGGGCTTGCCTGAGTACTCGAAGGCTGCCACCGCGGCGGTGTTGGTAACCCTCTTCTGAAGGGCAAGCAGGGCGTCGCGAAGCAGTTGAGGCTCAGTCTCAGCCTTTGTCCAGCGAACTATGTTGATTCCGCCTTCGGGAGCGGCGAGTTTCTCGAGGATGTTGCTCAGTTCGGCTGCCTTTGCGGCGGCGAATTCCTCTGCCTGCTTCTTGTAGCTGGCGTTCTCAGAGATCATTCTCTGGATTGCGCCCTTGAGGTCGGGCACGTTGTTGAAGAGGGACCTGGCCTCCTTGATAAGTTCTTCCTCCTTGCGCACGTACTCTTCTGCGGCTGCTCCGCTGACGGCCTCGATACGGCGTACGCCTGCGGCTATCGCGCTCTCGGACAAAATCTTGAAGAGTCCTATGTTGCCGGAGGCGCTGGTGTGGCATCCTCCGCAGAGCTCTACGCTGTCACCGAACTTGACCACGCGGACAACGTCGCCGTACTTCTCGCCGAAGAGGGCGATGGCGCCCATCTCGCGGGCCTCTTCCATAGTGGCGTCGCGCTTTTCCTCGCGGGGGTTGTTCTGGCGGATGAGTTCGTTAACGCGGGCCTCCACCTTGGCTATCTGCTCGTCTGAGAGTTTCTCGAAGTGGGAGAAGTCGAAGCGGAAGTACTTGTCGCATACGAACGAGCCCTTCTGCTCGATGTGGGTCCCCAGGATTTCCCTGAGGGCCTGGTCCAGGATATGGGTGCAGGTGTGGTTGTTGGCGATGGCCTGCCTGCGGGCGGCATCCACTACCAGAGTGAACTCTCCCTGGCAGTCGTCAGGAATCTTGTCTGCGATGTGAACGGTGAGGTTGTTCTCCTTTATGGTGTTGATGATGGAGATCTGCTGGCCGTCGGCGGCAATTGCCACGCCGGTGTCACCTACCTCTCCTCCCATCTCTCCGTAGAACGGAGTGCGGTCGAATACCAGCTGGAGCATCTCCTTGTTCTTCTGCTTCACCTTGCGGCTCTTCAGGAGGCGGGCTCCGGTAACGGTGGTGGTGTCATAGCCTTCGAATACCACCTCTTCGCCCTCGGCGTACTGGATCCAGTCTCCGAATTCGTTGGCGGTGGCGTTGCGGGCGCGCTCTTTCTGCTTGCCCAACTCCACCTGGAAGCCTTCCAGGTCCACCTTGTAACCGTTCTCCGTGGCGATGAGTTCAGTAAGGTCTATGGGGAATCCGTAAGTGTCATAAAGCACGAAAGCGTCCACGCCGGGGATGATCTTGGTGGCGGCGGACTTGGCCATATACTCGTCCATCAGCTTGATGCCCCTGTCCAGCGTGCGCAGGAAGGCCATTTCCTCCTCGCGGATGACGGATTCGATGAGCTTCTGCTGAGCCTTGATCTCTGGATAGGCCTCGCCCATGTCGCTGATGAGCTGGGGAACCAGGCGGCAGAGGAAAGGCTCTGAGAATCCCAGGAAAGTGTAGCCGTAGCGCACGGCGCGGCGCAGGATCCTGCGGATCACGTAGCCGGCTTTTACGTTGCTGGGGAGCTGCCCGTCTGCAATGGAGAAGCTTATTGCGCGGATGTGGTCTGCAATGACGCGCATTGCCACTTCCGTCTCCTTGCTCTGGTGGTAAGGGTGTCCGGAAAGTTCCTCTATCTTGGATATCATTCCGGTGAAGACGTCGGAATCATAGTTGGAATTCTTGCCTTGGAGCACGGCGCACAGCCTCTCGAATCCCATACCGGTGTCTATATTCTTTGCGGGAAGGCTCTCAAGGTGTCCGTCGGCCTTGCGCTCGAACTGCATGAACACCAGGTTCCAGATCTCTATCACGTGGGGGTCGGACTTGTTTACAAGGTCCCTTCCGGGTACACCCGCAGCCTCTTCAGGGGTGCGGATGTCTATGTGGATCTCGGAGCAAGGGCCGCAGGGGCCGGTGTCACCCATTTCCCAGAAGTTG
>JAFRXC010000074.1 GCA_017437825.1 Bacteroidales bacterium | reverse complement strand
CTAGCAAGGATAAAGTACCTGTCTTCCCGGCAGGAGACGCTTTCACCTTCAGACAGAAGCGGGGACATCTTCCACCGCTTCCTCGCCCTTGTCAATGAAAAGGCTTCAGGAAGCATGCGCATCCCGTTGTATGCCGATGCCTTGAACATTACTCCGCACTATCTTTCTTCCCTCGTCAAAAACGTCAGCGGCAAAAGCGTCATGGACTACAACCGTCAGGCGGTCATACAGCGGGCAAAGATCCTCCTCAGGCAGGGATTCACCGCAACGCAGGCGGCCGACGACCTGGATTTCCCGAACCTTCCGTACTTCAACCGCTTTTTCAAGCGCCATACGGGTCTCACACCGGGAGAGTACAAACGTCAGAAACCATAATGCTAAATCACGATTTAGCGAATGCAAGTTACGCATTTTCTACGACATCCCCATATCAAATAGCCCAGGTAATCCTTCTGGACTTCCTGGGCCGGTTCTTCTATAGCAGATGTTTATTTCGTCAGGAAGTATCCTGCTGCAACGAATGCAATTCCAATAATGACACTTGCGGCTACATATCCCGCAAATCCCCAGACATTGCCGCTGTGAAGCAGCATCAGTGCTTCTTTGGAGAAGGTGGAAAAGGTCGTAAAGCCTCCGCAGAGACCTACTGTCAGGAATAGGGACAGGTTGCCCTCCATCTGGGATGTCCGGCTAAGCCAGCCCCAGAGAAGACCGATAAGAAGGCATCCGGCCACATTGACCAGCAGCGTTGCCCACGGGAATCCCTTGCTGACATTCTTCATAGCCAGCGATATGAGGTATCTTGCGGCTCCGCCGAGAAAACTCCCGGAGCCTACAACAAGAATGGCTTTCAATGTATCCGTTATCATTTTGCTCACAGTTGAACTGTAGCGCAAAGATAGTCACTTTCCGCGACATAACCATAAGAAAGCCCCGCTGGAGGGGTTCCAACGAGGCTAACTGGTTCAGGTTTCAGTCACAAGGACTGGCGCGGACGATCTGACATATAAGCGCTCGTACTAAAACAACGACGGTTCCAAGTTGAGCATACTCACTTGCCGGGAGGGTTGTATTTTGTCAGTCGGTCGAAGATGTCCCAGAAGCAATGGAGAATTCGGGTCGTGCGTAAGATAGTTCTGCAGGGCCTTGTTGTGGTCTTTGTTGGCGTAGCAGTATCGGCAGCCGTTGGGACAGGAATTGTAGTCGCCAAGGCCCCTGCTTTCCATACAGAGGCATCCTGCGCGATTGCCCTTGTGAGGCGTTTTCTTGAAGTCCAGGCCGAGTGACTTGCTAAAGATTTCCGTTGTCATACAGCCACTGGAATGGATACCAAACTGCTCGTAATTCTCCTTGGTGGCGCAAGTTTGCAGCCAGAGGCCATTTTCCTTGGCAATCCTACCCAGGCCATCAGCCAGTGTGCGTTTATCGGCCTCTGATACCGGTTTTAGTTCCGGCATGTTCACCTCCAGTTTCTTGTACATCTCCACGAAGGAGAATATGCAGCGGTCAACATAGGGAGTGAGCTCACCCGCCATGTAGCCGAAGGTGTCAAGGTGCCGCTCAATGGTGTATTTGTCCGTCAGGAGCACGGGATCATAACGCCATCCTATCTTCTCCGGCCCCACCTGATCGGCCAGGCGTTTGAGCGTATCGATGCTTTTTTCGATGGAAGGCACCCTCGGCTCAATGTCTTTGCCATAGGCTGTGATGGTATAATGATAGTAGCAGTTGAACCTGTCGGCAATCTCATAAAGACGCTCCAAGATGGGGCTATAGTCCTTGGAGCAGAACACCACTACATCAATGGTTTCTGGATTCAGTTCAATCCGGTTCACAATGTCCGGGAACAGCGGATTCCGGGACAGGACATATCCCTCCCGAAAGCGGTTAAGCAGCCACTCGCTGTAGTACTGGACGGTATCCGTCCGTCCACCGGTATTCAGGATCATCTCTTGCG
>JAFRXC010000073.1 GCA_017437825.1 Bacteroidales bacterium | reverse complement strand
TGCAAATGTTAAATAAGTAAAATTTATAGTGAGTTTCAATTATAGTTAATATGTTTATATTCAGCATATTATATAAATTTATTTCGTGTAACTATAAAAGATTTGAAAGCAACTGTAGGCCATATTTGGCCCCTAGACGTATAAACACAAAGATTTATATAGATTATATTAATGAAAACCAATTATTTAAACAATATTTCATAAAGTATATATTAATATAATTTCTCCCCTGTTTTCATCCTGTTGATTTTTGTAAATTCACAAATATTCTTTGAATTACAAAATATTACTCTTACATTTGTAAACCAACCGTTGCCATTATGAACTACCGATTACAGCAATTCCTTTCGGCCGAAAATCTAAGTCAGGCCCAGTTCGCAGACATCATAGGCGTAGCCCGCGCCAGCGTTTCCCATATCATTGCCGGACGCAACAAGCCGGGCTTCGATTTCATATACTCGATGACGGCCAATTTCCCCAATCTGAACGTCGAATGGCTTGTCACAGGACGCGGTAAAATGTACAAAACACAGACTGATCTCTTCCCTGTCGAATCCCTGGAGGCCCCACAACCGGCCCAAATCGCCCCTACAGCGCCCCAGGAGCCACAAATTCAGGCTCCGGCGCCTGTAGTAGAACCGGCTCCTTCTGTCACCGCCGCTCCCCCGCAGGAAACGCCCGTTACGCAAAGTAACACTTCAAATACAACTACTAAAGTATCAGTAGGTCAAAGGAATATATCAAAAATGATAATTCTATTTGATGACAATACCTATCAGGAGTTGGTTTAGTCCTTCAGTTTTTCTTAAATTTGTCTGTCAAAGTTTCTAGTTATGGGCCTTCGCAGACTGTTTTACAAAAGAGAGATTCCCGGACCGTCCTACGAGCTTTCCGGCGTCACCATTCCTAACCGCATAGGGCTTAAATACGGCGGCGATCCGTATGGCTACCAGTTCCACAAGTTCAAGAACTGTATGTACGGTTTCCTGAGCGTGGGCCCAGTGCTCCCTACTGTGGGCGACCTGAAGATTCTCATAGAGAACCTCTCCACCCACAAGAACGACGCTGCAATAAACGTCATCCTGTCACACGGCACTGCAAGCCGCGGTGAAGATTCCATAACAGAAGACTACAACTTCGGCCTGTCGATGCTCTACGACTTTGCCGATATGTTCACGGTCGATACCACGGCCACATATGCAGACTCTTCCAAGCCCTTGCAGGATATGACTCTGCTGCAGGAAGTGCTCAACGACATGCTCCAGCTCAGGCTCTGCTACGAAGACTACAAGCCAATCATAGTCAAGGTCCGCCCCCAGATTCCGGAAAACATACTTGACGTGCTCCTGGACTATATGAGGATGTCCGGAATAGACGCAATATGCGTGGGCGAAGGTGAAAACAGCATAGCCACAGTAAAGTCCATATTCGTCAAGACCCAGGGCCGCCTCCCCATCATCGGATGTGTCCCCGTCCTCAAGAAAGAAGAATGCAGGGCAATGAAGAACGCCGGCGCCGACCTGATAGCCGGAGGCACCAGTTTCTTCCACAGGGGTCCTGCCTCTACAAGGCGGATAATCAAATATTTAAAGAAATCTAAATAAAATATGGCAAAAGCTTCGGTTTGCACTATCGGCGATGAGATTCTCATAGGCCAGATAGTTGATACAAACTCCTCACACATATCCCGCGCCCTCAATTCCCTGGGCATACGCGTAGGCAAGATGGTTTCCATTGCGGACGACGCAACCCAGATAAACGACTGCCTTGAAGCCGAACTGGGAGAGAACGAAATAGTAATCTGCACCGGAGGCCTTGGCCCCACTAAAGACGACATCACAAAAGAGACCCTGGCCAGATTGTCCGGAGCAAAGGGATGGGTTGAGAACCGGACCCAGAAAGAAATCATAAAGAACCTACTTTCCTCAAGGGGCATAGACATACTGGACATCAACCTCAGGCAGGCCCTCGTCCCGGACTCCAGCGACGTCATTCCCAACAAGTTGGGAACGGCTCCCGTGATGGTCTTCCGCTTCCCTGCGGAGCGCTTCGGCCATCCCGCCGTGCTCTATTCCCTGCCGGGAGTCCCGTTCGAGGCCCTGGGAGCCCTTCCGGACGTGCTTGAAGACATCAGGACCAGCTTCGGCCTGGGGGCGATAGTACACCGCACTATGATGACATACGGCATAGCCGAATCGTCCCTCGCCAAGCTCATAGAGCCTTGGGAGACCTCCCTTCCGGCCGATATGCACCTGGCCTACCTGCCCAATCCGGTAACCGGCGTTAAGCTGCGTCTTTCCGTATATGACGCTGACGACTCCGCGCCAAAGCGGATAATGGCCCAATTCGGCCTTTTAAGGCCCATTTTAGGGGATTATATCTATGCGACGGAGGACACCAGCCTCGAGGCCGTCATAGGCGCCCTGCTGCGCGGAAGCGGCAAGACTCTCAGCTGCGCGGAATCCTGCACCGGAGGAATGGTCTCACACCTGCTTACGACAGTCAGCGGATCGTCCGAATATTTCCTGGGAAGCGTGGTTTCATACGACCCTTCAGTCAAGACCAAGGTGCTGGGAGTCGACCCCGTAACAATAGGGAAAAACGGCATAGTCAGTTCGGCGGTCGCAGCCGAAATGGCGCGCGGATCCAGGGCCCTGACTGGCAGTACATACTCAGTCTCCACCACCGGTTGGGCGGACGCTTACGGAGATGAGAACGAACCTGCCGGAACTGTGTGGATCGGAGTGGACGGACCCCACGGAACCTGCACCAAAAAGTACAATTTCCGCAACGATCGCAAGCGGAACATAGAGAGATTTGCGGCTTCTGCCCTCAATGAGCTGAGAAAATATATCCTTGAAGATAAAACGCTATAAAAGAATTAGTATAACAAAACAGTTCCAAGTGTTAACATTTTTGTTATACCCCTTTTTCGACCTCTTTTAGCACTCTTAGGAAGTTCCCTCCGGCTATTTTTTCCACCTCTTCTTCAGAGTATCCCCTGAGGCGAAGTTCCTCTATCACGAGCTGGAATTTCGAGATGTCTTCAAGGCCTTTTGGGGTGACGTCTATGCCGTCGAAATCGGACCCCAGACCGACGTGGTCAACCCCGGCAACCTGCACTGCATGATCGATGTGATCGACCACTACTTTATATGACGGACGGTCCAGGGATTCCAGTTCGGCAAGCCCCTTCTGCCACCCGGCAAAGTACTCCGGATTTGAGGGGCAGGCGCGGAACTTTTTCTCTATGGCATCGCACCTGTCGTCCACCTCCTGGAAGACCGGATCGTTGGCGAATTCGTCTGACAGGAACACGGGGTAGAAATTGATTTGTATCACTCCCCCTTTCTCTGCGATTGCCTTTATAAGCTCGTCGCTGAGATTGCGGCGATGACTTGCCAAAGCCTTGCAGCAGGAATGAGTCGTAACAATGGGTTTCTTGGAATATTTGAGGCAGTCGCGCACCGTGTCGTCAGAACAATGTGCTATGTCTATGATCATCCCGAGGCGGTTCATCTCGGCCACAACCTCCTTTCCAAAAGGACTGAGGCCTCCCCAGCGGTGGTTTCCGGCACAGGAATCACAGATGTCGTTGTCTCCGTTATGAGTGAGCGTCATATAGCGGACTCCCTGGTTGTAATAATCCCTCAGTTTGTCTAAAGAGCCACAGATAGGCGAGCCGTTTTCCATACCTATCAATATGGATATCAATCCTTTATCCTTATTCTTATAAACATCTTCTGCAGAATAGGCGAAGGCCACTTTGTCTGCATTCTCCCCCACCTGCCTGCGCATAACCGCCATCATCTTGTCCGCAAGTTCGGCGGCCTGCTCGTTGGTCAGGGTATTTGGAGTGAAGAGGGCGAAGAACGAAGCATCCACTCCCCCGGCTTTCATCTTGGGAAAGTCCACTTGCGCGCGGGCGTTGTCTATGCCGAAGTTGCGCAGCCTGTGCATCTGCGACGGAGAGTCGCAATGGGAATCCAGTACTATCATAATAGGTATCAGTCTATGAGCTCACCCCACTCCGCCTCCTTGAAGTCCAACTCTCTCTTGCACTCGAGGTAAGAGCGTGTAAGTTCCAGTATTTCATCTTTTTCCGTTGTGAGAGTCATCTTGTGCTCCAGGTCTTTCATCTGAGCTTCGAGAGCCTCTATGTCCTTTTCCAGCGCCGCTATCCTGTTCTTGACTCGTTTCTCTTCCTTGCTCTTCTGGCGCATCTCCTCGTAGGACATCCTGGATGGATGCCCGATCTGGTCGGGCATGACGCCTTTGGTGCTGGGTGCACTGCCCTTGGTGCTGGGTGCACTGCCCTTGGTGCTGGGTGCACTGCCCTTGGTGCCGGATGCGACGGCCTGAGCCGTCATCCCCGGCTTGACCGGGAATCTGTCAATCTCCGAGATTGACTCTAACTTGCGCTTCTGAAGGAACTGGGCGATGGTCTCCAGGTGTTCCTTGACCCTGCCGTCCTCGAACTCGTAGAATTTGTCCACAAGGCCGTCCAGGAAGTCGCGGTCGTGGGACACCACGATCAGGGTTCCGTCGTAGGCCTTGAGCGCCTGCTTGAGTATGTCCTTGGACTTTATGTCCATATGGTTGGTGGGCTCGTCAAGCGCCAGCAGGTTGTAGCTCTTGAGCATCAGGGTGGCCATTGCAAGACGGGCTCTCTCCCCTCCGCTGAGGACGTTCACGCGCTTGTCGATGTCCTCGCCGCGAAAGAGGAACTGCGCCAGCAGGTCGCGAAGGCGGCTGCGGATATCGCCCGTCGCCACCCTGTCCAAAGTGCTGAACACGGTCTCGTTTTTGTCTAGCACATCTTCTTGATTCTGAGCATAGTAACCTATGGCTACATTATGTCCTACTTTAGCTTCTCCGTCTATGGGATCCAGCTCTCCGGTAAGGATTCTCATAAAGGTGGTCTTGCCCTCGCCGTTGCGGCCGATGAGGGCCACCTTCTCCCCTCTCTTTATCTCTATGTCCGCACCGCGGAACACTACTTTCTGAGGATAGCCAGCAGTCAGGTTGACTGCCTTGAAGGCCACGTCTCCGCTGCGCGGGGCGGGCGGGAACTTGACTTTGAGGGTGGCGTTGTCGGTCTCGTCTATCTCCAGCCTTTCCAGTTTCTCCAAAG
Organism: Bacteroidales bacterium; assembly: GCA_017437825.1. GTDB lineage: Bacteria > Bacteroidota > Bacteroidia > Bacteroidales > UBA932 > Cryptobacteroides. Next base: position 3,287 of record JAFRXC010000073.1, on the reverse strand, counting down.
CCTTTATACGGGACTGGACCTGGTTGGACTTGGTGGGCTTGTAACGGAAGCGGTTTATGAAGTCTTCCGTCTTCTCTATCATCTTCTGCTGGTTCTGGTAGGCGGCAGTCTGCTGCGCCAGCCTTTCGGCGCGCAGCTCCACGTACTTGCTGTAAGGAACCTTGTAATCGTAGACGTGACCCAGCATCACCTCGACGGTGCGGTTGGTGACGTTATCCAGGAATTTACGGTCGTGCGAAACCAGCATAAGGCCGCCTTTCAGGCCTTTTAAGTAGTCTTCCAGCCATTCAATGGACTCTATGTCCAAATGGTTGGTAGGCTCGTCCAAAAGCAGGATATCGGGCTTTCTGAGCAGGATCTTGGCCAGTTCTATGCGCATGTTCCATCCCTGGGAGAAAGTGTCTGTAAGACGCCCCAGCTCGTCGTCCTTGAAGCCCAGGCCCTTGAGCGTACGCCGGGCCTGCGCCTCGGCCGGTTCGCTCTGACTCAGGCGAAGATAATCGTCCAGCTCGTTGAAGCGGGTTATGAGGGCGCTGTAGGCGTCGGATTCGTAATCGGTGCGGGTCTCCAGTTCGCGGGAGATGGAATCCTGCTCGCGTCTGGCGTCCAGAAGGGCGTCGAAGGCGGTCATCGTCTCATCCAGCACGGTGCGTCCGCGGTGGTGCTCCATTATCTGGGGAAGGTATCCCACTTTGTAGTGAGCGGGAAGGTCGATGCGGCCGGAGGTGGGGTGCTGAAGCCCGCAGATGAGCTTCATTATGGTGGTCTTCCCCGCCCCGTTCTTGCCGGTGAGGCCTATCTTGTCAGTCTCGCTTATGTTGAAACTTATGGAATCCAGCAGCGTCCAGTTGCCGAAGGACACCGTTACGTCATTCAGCGACAGCATCTTCCTTGTCCTCCTGAGCCGCTGCGGGCTTGCATATCATAATGCTGAATTCGTAGAGCAGATACAGAGGCAGGGCCACCACCAGCATCGTGAAAGGATCTCCGGTGGGCGTAAGGATAGCCGCAAGTATCAGTATGACCACGACGGCGTGGCGGCGGAACTTCCGCATATGCTCGCGCGTAACGAGGCCGAAGTGCGACAGCACGGCCAGCACAGACGGGAACTCGAAAAGAATGCCCATCAGGAATACCATCGAGGTGAATATGGATATGTATGAAGTCAGGGCGAAAGTGTTCTCCACGCTGCCGCTCACCTGGTATCCATTGAAAAAGTAAAGCAGCACGGGCATCACTATGAAATAACCTACCGCAATGCCCAGGTAAAAGAGGATGGCTCCCATCCCGAAGGCCTTTTTGACGGTTTTCTGCTCGTTCTCGTACAGGCCGGGGGCCACGAACTTCCATATCTCATAGCACAGCAGCGGAAAACTCACCACAACTGCACATATGAAGGTGACTTTGATGTGGGTGAAGAACTGGGCGGCTATGTCTATGTTTATCAAATCCAGGTCCAGGTCTACGCCCAGGAGGCGGTAGAGCCAGAAATCCGGACGGGCAGGCCTGAGGATCACCCCGTCGAAAAGGGTCTCTTTCAGGAAGAAGCCGCCTACAAAAAAGACCATAATGATGAGAACCGAGCGGAACAGGGTTCCTCTCAGTTCTTCAAGATGGTCCCAGAAGGACATTTCCTTACTGTTGCTTTGGCTCATTCTCTTTGTCGGAGGCATCGGACTCCAGCTCCTTGGCTACGTCCTTGATGTTGTCCTCCACTTCCTGCATTCCCTTCTTGAAACTCTTCACTCCCTTGCCAAGGCCCTGCATGAGCTCGGGAATCTTCTTTCCTCCAAAGAGGAGAACAATGACGAGGACTATGAGAAGTATCTCCCAAAATCCAAGGCTTCCAAAAAGCAGCGGATAAACGGCAATCATTACGGTATTACTTTTAGTTATTAGAGTTAATTAATTATTTTTCAAAGAGTTGATTTGCGAAGTAAGGCTCTCTATCCTGGACAGTGCGTCGGCTTCTTTCTTGCGCTCGACGGCCACCACCTTCTCAGGTGCGTGAGCTACGAACGACTCGTTGGAGAGCTTGCGCCTTACCCCCTCGAGGAACTTCTTCTGGTATTCGAGGTCTGCCTCAAGTTTGGAGAGTTCCTCGTCTACATTGACAAGTCCCGACAGCGGCACGAAGAACTCGATGGTGCCGATGATGAACGGAACGCCCTGCGCGTCCGCGTCCTGAACCTTGTCCACGCTGGAAACGGCTGCGAGTTTCTTAACTACGGGGGCTGTCTCCATCGGGAAGTCACCCTTGAGCTTGAGTTCCAGGGCGTTCTTCATAGGGATGTTCTTCTGTTTGCGGATGGCGCGGACCGAGGCCACGGCCTCGCGGGCGACGTCGAAGTCCGCCAGGAACTTCTCGTCGAACGCGCCGGCCTTGGGCGTAGGTGCGAACATTATGGTATCGCCGTCCTTGCGAGGCTCCATGTTCTGCCAGAGTTCCTCCGTGATGAACGGCATTATGGGGTGAACCATCTTGATGAGGGCCTCGAAGAAGCCCAGCGTAGCATCGTAGGTGGCCTTGTCCATAGCGGCGCCGAAGGCGGGCTTGACAATCTCCAGATACCAGCTGCAGAAGTCGTCCCAGAACAGTTTGTAGGTGGTCATCAGCGCGTCGGAGATCCTGAACTTGGCGTAATGGTCCTCGACGGCGCAGATGGTCTGGCTGAGTTTCTGGCCGAACCACTTGACGGCCACGGCGCTGTGCTCCGGCTGAGGAGCGGCGGCATCCACGTTCCAGCCCTTGATGAGGCGGAAGCTGTTCCAGATCTTTCCGCAGAAGTTGCGTCCCTGCTCTATCATGCTCTCGTCATAGAGGATGTCGTTTCCTGCCGAAGAGCAGAGCAGCATTCCGAGGCGGACGGCGTCGGCGCCGTACTTGGCTATGAGCTCAAGAGGATCCGGGCTGTTGCCCAGGGTCTTGCTCATCTTGCGGCCAATCTTGTCGCGTACGATTCCGGTGAAGTATACGTTGCGGAAAGGAATGTCGTTCATAAACTCGTTTCCTGCCATTATCATCCTGGCCACCCAGAAGAAGATGATGTCCGGGCCGGTTACCAGGTCGCTGGTAGGATAGTAGTATGAGAGGTCTGCGTTGGGCTTGTGCTCAGGGTCGCCGGGCATATCCGGATCGACTACGGAGATAGGCCACAGCCAGCTGGAGAACCAGGTGTCCAGAACGTCCTCGTCCTGACGCAGGTCTTCCGGCTTGATGGCAGGATCAATGGCTTGGGCGGCCTTAAAGGCCTTCTCGAAGGAGGATTCCACAACTATCTGCCCGT
>JAFRXC010000072.1 GCA_017437825.1 Bacteroidales bacterium | reverse complement strand
CTGTGCGTCGGGAATTACGCGGTACTCTTTCTCAATCATAGGGATGATGTCATTGATGAGGACCATTGCAAATGCGTCACCTACGTTAGGTGCTCCATTCTGTCCGGCAGGAAGTTTTGCAGCATACTGAGGGATCAGAGGGATGTTCTGTCCCTGGCCGTAATCGATGACAACGATGAACGGAACGGCTTTGCCCTCGGCGATAAGGTTGTCCAGGATCTGGGCGGTGTGGCCCTGTGTGCCCCATCCGTTCTCATCCTCTGCATTTCCGTGCTGGAGATAGAGGACAGGATACTTCTTTGTAGGGTTCTTCTGGTATTCTGCAGGCAGATATACGAAGCAGTGACGCATTGTCTCTGTGGTAGATGCCCAGTAGTATCTCTCCTCGAGTACACCCTGAGGCACGTTCTTTACCTGCCAGAAATCCATATCTGCTGAAGGGATCTCTATACCGCTTCCCCAACGGCCTGCGCCGAAGAAATAAACGGTTCCCGGATCCGGAACGGATGCTCCGTCAACATTCAGCTGATAGTAGTGGAAGCCGACGTCCTGAGGCTCGGTGGTACCGGTCCAAACACCGTCTGCGTCCTTTGTCATCTCGTACCTTCTTCCGCCGATGTCAATCTGAACGGAACTTGCCTGAGGTGCACGGAGTTGGCAGCGCAATGCTCCCTGGGAGTTAACCATAGGATACTGATGTCCCCTCTGGTTCACGATGCTGGGCTTGAAATCTTCAACGGCGCCTTTATAGGAAGGCACTACGTTGTTTCTTTGCTGAGCTGCGGCAGTGATGCCTGCAAACATCAAAACAAAAAGCAAAAATCTTTTCATCTCTTTAATTATTGTGGTTAGGTTATACTAAGAATAACTACTCGTAATCATATAAGGTGGCTTTCATAGCCTTACGCTGGGCTCGGGTATAGCCGAATACAATGTTGACTCCGAAAGTGAGGTCCACGTTCAAATTGTCGCGCGGGAACATCACAGGGAAGTTATCCAAATCCTTGAAGGATATTCTCTGACCTGGCTCTTCACTTACCAGATACAGTGAGGACATCTCGGCTCCCACGAACAAGGAGAGCACCAGCAGACGAAGGTTCAGCATCGCACTGTATTTGGGGCCTAACGTGCCTGTCGCGGCGCTGGCGGAAAGTCCAACCCAGGAGGCAGGCTCCAGGTTGACTGCTCCCCTGAGTTCACCCCAGGAATAAGGCCCGTCTGTGCGGACGGTTCCCAGCACTCCGGCTGAGAGCCACCATAGAGGGCTGAACTTGGCACCTGCATAGAATGTAGCCGGCAGGATATCGTTCAGGGCACTGTCTCCAGTCTTGTTGAATTTCAGAAGATTGTCGAGTTCCGAGATCTTCTGCTCCAATTTGTTGCCAAGGTCGTCATCCCCGCTCATGGATATGTTGTCGAATCCTTCATAAGTCCAGTTGCCGCGTGCGGCCATGTTCTGGCCCTTTCCCCATCTGATGAAGCCAAGATCCGTCACGGATGCGGACAATTGCAGCCAGGGCAGTATATCCCAGGTCGCTCCAAGGTCTATGGCGGCACCGAATCCGCAGGGCTTGAGATTATCTGAAGTAACATTATCCGGATTAATGATGACAGCATCGCTGATCCCTATATCCTGGCCTGACTGCTCCTGGGGGAAATTGCACTGGGCAAGAGTTCCGTCAGTTGAAATCTGCCACCGGTCCCCCCTGAGAGAGACGTCGAACCGGTTGAAGTTGGTTCTCGCATAGGTAAATCCGACAAGTGCCTTGAACTTGGCTCCCACCCTCATGCTCTCCGTCAGCGGGACAGAGACTCCATATGCCGCCTCCGCATAAGCTCTTGTCTTGGAACCCAGGGAGGAGAAATTGAAGTCGGATCCGTCTGCTGCCCCGTCTTTCAGGAAGCGGAAAAGCTCCTTCGGCGCCGCTATGCCGTCGTTAATATGCGCCGATATGCTGACCGTGTGGAACCTGTCGTTCTTTGTCCAGAATCCAAGATTGAAGACATCCATCTGGAGATCGGCGACAGCTACGTTGTTCTTGTTGAGTTTCCTCAGGAAATCCTGGGAAGAGACATTGTCACTTAGAAAAGACTCAACCTTTCCGTTTCCGGCAGGATAGTACAGAGTGCTGTAACCCACGTTGGACATTGTCTGGACGCCAAAACGACCTATTCCAATACCCAGATAACCTCTGTCGGCCGTAAGGGCGGGATTCATCTTATGGGCATAAAGGTATCCGTCCATAAAATAACCACCCTGGAATGTATTCTGAGCCTGAGCGCCTGCTGCTGCAAGGGCAAGGCAGATTATTATTGCAGATAACTTTCTCATCACTTTTCCTCCCCTCCTTAAATCTTGACCCCTTTCGGGCATTTGATATAGACATCTTCCAACTTGAATCCCTGTCTGTCATTCAAAACAGGACTGTCGATGTTCTTTCCGGTCTGTCCGTCAATCACAAGGCGCAGGACATCGAAGTTCAACTCTCCGAATTCTTTGAAATCCAGTTTGAAAGTCAGTTCACTGGACGATGGTTTTGTAAGAGTCCCGGCCGGGACGTGAGGTTTTCCGTTAGAAATTATCTCAATCTCAGCACCTTCTACGGGATATTCACGGTCATACATTGGAATTGCGGTGATGTTGAAATCGAAAGGAAGAGTGTTGCGCACCACCATATGTATCTCAGCCTCGGACATATTGAAGAAACCCGTGAAGAGTTCGTTCATATCTTCTAAAGTCACTGTGGAATGCAGCCTGAAGGAAAGGTCTGAAAGAGGAATCAAAGAGAACTCGTCAGAGAGCTGCAAATCCTTCAGGGTTATTTCCTCAAAGTCGCCTATCGGAATCTCCAATCCCTTGAGAACCGTCAGGCTCTCATCCTGGAGATTATCCATATCATAATCCCTGTCTACACAAGACTGCATAACCCCCGTTAAGGCCAGCAGCAATAAGAAATACCTGAAATACTTCATATAGAAATGTTTATTCAGGCTTAAATATAATCATAAATCCACATTAAACAATCTCTAATCCAATATGGTATTTTTTCGTATCTTTACTTTATCAATCTAATCAAGCTATGGTAAAAATCGGTACGCCCCTCACGAAGGTGGCAAAGAAGGCGCTGCTGTGCGGCTCCGGAGAATTGGGAAAAGAGGTTGCAATTGAGTTGCAACGTTATGGAGTCGAGGTGATTGCTCTTGACCGCTATGAAAACGCGCCTGCAATGCAGGTGGCTCACCGCAGCTATGTGCTGTCAATGTTGGACGGAGCTCGTCTGCGTGAGATAATCGAGCAGGAAAAGCCCGACCTCATCATCCCGGAGGTGGAAGCCATAGCTACCCCGACGCTGGTGGAGCTGGAAAAGGAGGGCTTCAACGTGATTCCCACGGCCAACGCCACATTCCTCACGATGAACCGCAAGGGCATACGGCAGCTGGCGCACGAGACCCTGGGCCTTCCAACCTCCAACTACCGTTTTGCAGCCACGCGCGCGGAGTTTGACGCGGCCATCGCCGCGGTAGGAACTCCCTGCGTGGTGAAGCCGATAATGAGCTCGTCCGGCCACGGGCAGAGCGTCTGCAAGACTCCGGCCGACGCCGACAATTCCTGGAGGATCTCCCAGGAGGGCGGCCGCGCCGGCGGCGGCGAGGTAATAGTCGAGGGCTTCGTCAAATTCGATTATGAGATTACGCTGCTGACCGTGCGCCACGCCGGCGGCACCACGTTCCTGAACCCGGTCGGCCACCATCAGGTGGACGGAGATTACCGCGAGTCCTGGCAGGCGCAGCCTATGAGCGAGAGCGCCCTGAAGCAGGCGCAGGACATCGCCAAGAAGATCACCGACGCCCTGGGTGGCTACGGCATATTCGGTGTGGAAATGTTCGTATGCGGAGATAAGGTGCTTTTCAGCGAGGTCTCCCCACGTCCTCACGATACCGGTATGGTTACGATGATATCGCAGGATCTCTCGGAATTTGCCCTGCACGCACGCGCCGTGCTGGGTCTCCCTATCCCCAAGGTGACCTTCTACGGCCCCAGCGCCTCAAAGGCCATCGTTGTCGAGGGTGACACCACGATGGTAGAGTTCGAGAACCTGGACGAAGTGCTCTCCGAGCCCGATGTCCAGATCCGCCTCTTCGGCAAGCCCTTTATCAAGGGCCACCGCCGAATGGGCGTCCTCCTGGCCCGCGACGAAACCGTCGAGAAAGCCCTCGCCAAAGTCGAGCGCGCCTATGCCAAACTGAAAGTCAAAGTACTTTAGCTACGCAGGACTGGGCCAATAGTTTGCTAGCCAGACAGCGATGACATCTCTAATACAATTTGGTTCAGAAAAGAGCCGTTTCGTGAACCAAATTGGACTCAGAACCTGTTTTGTTCACCAGAGGGCCTATTTCTGAACCAAACGGTATTCGGAGGCCGAAGGCCGACCGAAAGGGGACGGCGAAGCCGTGTGGGGGAATCCTTTCCCCCGTCCCCTCGGGGGTGCAGGGGGATGAAATGAAGCGCAGCAATCGCTGCGCGGAATGGGACCGCAAAAAGGCCAGCCGCGTCTGCGGTTGGCCTTTTTGTGGTCCCAGCAGGGCATGATCCTGCGACCCCCTGATTATGAGTCAGATGCTCTAACCAACTGAGCTATGGGACCCGAGATTTATATCAAAGGCTGATATCAGACTTTGATCTCTACTTCAACACCTGAAGGCAGCTCGAGCTTCATAAGAGCGTCAACGGTCTTTGCGTTGGACTCTTCAATGTCGAGAAGCCTGCGGTAAGAATCAAGTTCGAACTGCTCGCGAGCCTTCTTGTTTACGAAGGTGGAGCGGTTTACAGTGAAGATCTTCTTGTTTGTGGGCAGCGGAATAGGTCCGTTGACCTTTGCATTGGTAGCTTTCACTGTCTCAACGATCTTAGCAGCTGACTTGTCAACCAGCATATGATCGAATGATTTGAGTTTAATTCTGATCTTTTGGCTCATTCTTTTATTTTTTACTTTTTAATCTTCTTCATTGTTCCCGATGTACCTGTAACCACTCCTCTCTACTATGCTCTTTGCCAGAGTAGGCGGAACTTCTGCATAGTGGTCGAAGGACATCGTACTTGTTGCGCGGCCTGAAGACAGGGTCCTGAGGACTGTAACGTATCCGAACTGCTCTGCGAGCGGAACGAACGCCTTTATGATCCTGGCTCCGGTGGAGGTTGAATCCATATTGGCTATCTGTCCCCTGCGGCGGTTGAGGTCTCCTACTATGTCGCCCATATACTCTTCAGGTGTAACAACCTCAAGGTCCATTATGGGCTCCAGGAGAACCGGCTTTGCCTTTGGGCAGGCATTGCGGAATGCCATGCGGGCTGCGAGTTCGAATGAAAGGGCGTCTGAATCTACCGGATGGAAGGAACCGTCCAGGAGCCTTACTTTCATTGACTGCATCTCATAGCCGGCCAGCACTCCGTTGGCCATTGCCATCTCGAATCCTTTCTGCACGCAAGGTATGAATTCTTTAGGAATATTCCCACCTTTAACTTCATTTTCGAACTGCAAACCGCTGACTCCTTCGTCGGCAGGGCCGATTTCTACAATAATGTCGGCAAACTTGCCGTGGCCGCCCGTCTGCTTGCGGAACACCTCGCGGTGCTGGTAAGTACCGGTAATGGCCTCCTTGTAGTTTACGTGAGGAGCGCCCTGGTTTATCTCTACGTCGAACTCGCGACGCAGGCGGTCTATGATGATGTCAAGGTGAAGCTCTCCCATTCCGCTGATGATGGTCTGGCCTGTTTCCTGGTCGGCCTTCACGGTAAAGGTGGGGTCTTCTTCGGAAAGTTTGCTCAGGGCGATTGAGAGTTTGTCCAGATCTTGCTGGGTCTTGGGCTCCACTGCGATTCCGATAACCGGATCGGGGAATTCCATTGACTCCAGGGTAATCTGGTGACTTTCTGAACAAACTGTATCGCCTGTGCGCAAATCCTTGAAGCCCACGGCTGCGCAGATGTCGCCAGCCTCCACGAACTCGATGGGGTTCTGATGGTTGGAGTGCATCTGATACAGCCTTGCCACCCTTTCCTTGCGTCCGGAACGCACGTTGAAAACATACGAACCGGAATCAAGGTGACCGGAATAGGCTCTCATGAATGCCAGACGTCCTACATAAGGATCTGTCGCAATCTTGAACACCAGGCCGCAGAAGGGTTCGTCAGCTCTTGGCTCACGCTCCACTTCCTGACCGTTCTTAGGGTTGATTCCCTTTACCGCGCCCTTGTCCAGAGGAGAAGGGAGATATCTCATCACGCAGTCCAGAAGGAACTGTACTCCTTTGTTCTTGAAAGAAGATCCACAGCAGGCCGGAACTATCTTCATGCTGATGGTACCCTTGCGCAGGGCGGCGATGATCTCCTCTTCGGTAAGAGACTCCGGATTCTCGAAGTACTTCTCCATAAGGTCGTCATCGCACTCTGCTGCGGCGTCCACCAATTTGTCGCGCCATACGGCTACGTCTCCGAGCATATCCTCAGGAACGGGACCGTACTTGAAGTTTACAAGTTCTTCGGAAGAATTGTAGTAGATGGCCTTGCGGGAAATGAGGTCCACGATTCCTTCGAACGTGTCCTCCGATCCGATAGGCAGGCATACAGGAACCGCAGTAGCTCCCAACTTTGTGTGGATGTCCTCCACGCAAGCCAGGAAGTCAGCTCCCACCCTGTCCATCTTATTTATGTACGCAATCTTAGGAACATTGTACTTGTCTGCCTGGCGCCATACGGTCTCGCTCTGAGGCTGTACGCGTCCAACTGCGCAGAACGTAGCCACCGTACCGTCAAGAACCCTCAGCGAGCGCTCCACCTCCACGGTAAAGTCTACGTGACCCGGAGTGTCGATCAGGTTTATCTGATAGACGTCTCCGCCGTAGTGCCAGAAGGCTGTGGTTGCAGCGGAGGTGATGGTTATACCTCTCTCCTGCTCCTGAGCCATCCAGTCCATGGTGGCCGCTCCCTCGTGAACTTCTCCTATCTTATGGGTCTTGCCCGTATAATAAAGGATACGCTCGGAGGTTGTGGTCTTGCCGGCATCTATGTGGGCCATGATGCCGATGTTCCTTGTGTACTTGAGATCCCTTGCCATCTAACTAACCGGAGATACTAGAAACGGAAGTGGGCAAATGCCTTGTTGGCCTCTGCCATTCTGTGCATATCCTCTTTTCTCTTGAATGCACCACCTTCGTTGTTATAGGCTGCAACTATCTCAGCGCAGAGTTTTTCTGCCATTGAGTGGCCGGAACGCTTACGGGCGAACTGTATCATGTTCTTCATAGAAAGTGAAACTTTCCTCTCCGGTCTCAACTCAGTAGGCACCTGGAAGTT
>JAFRXC010000071.1 GCA_017437825.1 Bacteroidales bacterium | reverse complement strand
GAGGGCTTCCCTGGTAGCGGGATTCAGGATGGGGAGAGGCTTGTTGGGCATGATCGCCTGGATGTTGAACCATGCTGTAGGAATCTCGCTCTCCGGGAGAATGAATTTCTTCTGTTTCATTTTACTTAATATTTAAAAGGTAATACAAAAAAAGGCTGTCTTTGTCGGACAGCCTCTATGTTAATAATTATAATATTCTTTTCACTGATGTACACATACGATGGGTTGCTGTCCGATTTTAATCAGTCAGTCGCCACCACCAGAAGTATGCACCGTTTGTTCTCATATCTGTTAGCAAATATAGGAAACAAAAATAATAATGCAAATATTTTTTAAACTATTTTATTCCGACCCGGTCAAAAATATAGTCTACGTTCTTGAAGTAGTAGTCCAGAGTGAAGCAGGAGTCCAATTCCTCTTTTGACAACAGTCCCATTACCTTGGCGCTTTCCTGCAGAAGGGTGGAGTAGTCCAGGCCCTCGCTCCAGGCTTTCATTGCTATGGGCTGCACGGTGTCGTATGCTTCCTCGCGGCTGAGCCCCTTGCCTATGAGCGCGTTCATAACCCTCTGGGCGAAGATCACTCCGTGAGTGCGGTAAATGTTTGCAAGCATTGTCTCAGGGAAAACCACCAGCCTGTCAAGGATGCCCATGAAGCGGTTGAGCATATAGTCCAGCAGTTCAGTCGCGTCGGGGAGGACTATACGCTCGGTGGACGAGTGGGAGATATCCCTCTCGTGCCACAGAGCCACGTTCTCCGATGCGGTGAGCATATACCCGCGCATTACGCGTGCGCATCCGCATATGTTTTCTGAACTGATGGGGTTGCGCTTGTGAGGCATTGCGCTGGAGCCCTTTTGGCCCTTGCCGAAGGCTTCCTCAACCTCGCGCACCTCCGTGCGCTGCAGGTTGCGCACCTCGAAGGCCATCTGCTCCAGCGTGGATGCTATCACGCTGAGGGTTGCCAGGTAGTACGCGTGCCTGTCTCTCTGGAGAACCTGCGTGGATATGTTGGCAGAGGCGATTCCGAGCTTGCCGCAGACATAGTCCTGGATGAAAGGCGGGATGTTGGCGAAGTTGCCCACCGCGCCGCTCATCTTGCCGGCCTCCACGCCCGCGGCCGCGTATTTGAAGCGCTCTATGTTGCGCTTCATCTCTTCGTACCACAGGGCCCATTTGAGGCCGAAGCTGGTGATGTCGGCGTGGATGCCGTGCGTGCGCCCTATGCAGGGGGTATCCTTGAATTCCAGCGCCCTGTGCCTGAGTACCTCCAGGAAGGCCTCCAGGTCTTTCAGGAGGATGGCGTCAGCTTGCTTCAGCAGGTAGCCGTTGGCCGTGTCAACCACGTCGGTGGAGGTGAGGCCGTAGTGAACCCACTTGCGCTCTTCGCCGAGGGTCTCGCTGACGGCACGGGTGAAGGCTACTACATCGTGGCGGGTCTGCTCCTCGATTTCCTTTATGCGGGGGACGCTGAAAGATGCGTTCTTCCTGATTTTCTCTACGTCTTCCCTGGGGATGACTCCCAGCTCAGACCAGGCCTCGCAGGAGAGGGTTTCCACCTCAAGGTAGGCGGCGAACTTGTTTTCTTCTGTCCAGACTGCCCTCATTACGGGGCGGGAATACCTTTCTATCATTCTTTTATTTTATAAATTCGTTAACGTGTTTTTCTATAGTTTCGGCGGAATAGGCCTTTTTCTCGAATTTTTCGCCCGTTATGTGCTCGTACAGCTCAATGTACCGGTCAGTGATTCCGTTCACGATTTCGGGGGTCATTTCAGGCACTTTCTGGCCTTCCTTGCCTTGGAATCCGCCGGCCATAAGCCATTCGCGCACGAACTCCTTGGAGAGTTGCTTCTGCCTTTCTCCCTTGGCCTGCCTCTCCTCGTAACCTTCAAGGTAGAAGTATCTGGATGAATCTGGAGTGTGGATTTCGTCCATCAGGTAGATGACGCCGTCCTTCTTTCCAAATTCGTATTTGGTGTCAACCAGGATAAGGCCCTGCTTTGCGGCTATCTCGGTACCGCGCTGGAAAAGTGCGCGGGTGTATTCCTCAAGCTTTTCGTAGTCATCGCGGCCTACCAGACCGGAGGCTATGATTTCCTCTTTGGAGATGTCCTCGTCGTGGCCTTCGCTGGCCTTGGTAGTAGGGGTGATGATGGGTTCGGGGAACTTCTGGTTCTCAACCATCCCGTCCGGCAGGGGAACTCCGCAGAGGCTGCGCTTGCCGTCGCGGTACTCTCTCCAGGCGTGGCCTGTGAGGTAGCCGCGGATCACCATCTCAACCTTGAACGGGTCGCAGCGGTGGCCGATCATTACCATAGGGTCCGGTACAGCTATCTTCCAGTTGGGGAGGATGTCTGCGGTGGCGTCCAGGAACTTGGATGCTATCTGGTTGAGGATCTGTCCTTTATAGGGAATTCCCGCGGGCAGGACCACGTCGAATGCCGACACTCTGTCGGTAACTACCATCATCAGGTATTCGCCAAGGTCGTAAACGTCGCGTACCTTGCCGGTGTACTTTCCCTTTATCTGAGGGAGACTGAAGTCTGTCTTGACTACTGCTTTCATAATTTATTCTACTGTAACGCTTTTTGCTAGGTTTCTGGGTTTGTCTACGTCGAGGCCCTTGGCCACCGAAGTGTAATATCCGAACAGCTGGAGAGGAATGATTGCCAGGATTCCGGCGAAGTGCTCGTCCACGCGCGGGATGTATACCGTAAAGTCGGCGGTGTCCTCAATCTCGTAATGGCCTGCGGTTGCCACGGCCATAAGGTATGCGCCACGCGACTTGCATTCCACCATATTGGACACGGTTTTCTCAAACAGCCTGTTTTGGGTCAGGATACCCACCAGGAGGGTCTTGTTCTCAATAAGGCTGATGGTTCCGTGCTTGAGCTCTCCAGCTGCGTAGGCCTCGGAGTGGATGTAGGAGACTTCCTTCATCTTGAGGCTGCCTTCCAGGGCTATGGAATAGTCTATTCCGCGCCCTATGAAGAACGCGTCGTGGGCGTTGGCGTACTTGGCGGCGAACCACTGTATGCGCTCCTTGTCTTCCAGCAGGCTCTCGGCCTTGGCGGGGATGGAGAGGAGCTCTTTTATGTAATATGCATATTTGTCATCGTCCAGAAGGCCGCGGACGCGGGCGAACTGAACGGCTATTGCGTAGCTGGCTATCAGCTGGGCGCTGTAGGCCTTGGTTGTGGCGACGGCAATCTCCGGTCCGGCCAGGGTGTACAGGTTGTAG
>JAFRXC010000070.1 GCA_017437825.1 Bacteroidales bacterium | reverse complement strand
CGCTGCAACAGGCATGTTGGAAGTGTTGCAGATGATGGTGGTACGCTCCATAAGGTAGCGTCCTGTGTGACGGTCGATGAGCTCAGGGAACTCGGTGAAGATTTCCACAACCTCGTTTGCACGCTCGCCGCAGGCTGCCATCACGATGATGTCGGCTTCTCCCTGACGGGCGATTGCGTGCTGGAGCACGGTCTTGCCGCATCCGAAAGGTCCCGGGATGAATCCGGTTCCTCCCTCGGCAAGAGGGTTGAACGTATCGATGGTACGCAGACCAGTCTCCATTATCTTCTGCGGACGCGGTTTTTCCTTGTATCCCTTGATGGCCACCTTTACAGGCCATTTCTGGGTCATTGTGACGTTGACGTCCTCGCCCTCCTCGTTGGTGAGGACTGCGATTACGGTGTCAACGTTGTATTCTCCCTCTTCCTTTATGGACTTGACTGTGTAGTTGCCCTTGAAAGAGAAAGGAACCATGATCTTGTGAGGAAGCCATCCTTCCTCCACTCCGCCAAGCCAGTCGGCTGCGACAACCTTGTCTCCCGGTTTGGCGATGGGGGTGAACTTCCAGAGTTTCTCCCGGTCCAGAGGCTCTGTGTACTCACCTCTCTTCAGGAAGACGTCTTCCATTGTAGCGAGGTTGTTCTGCAGACCGTCATAGATGCTGGACAGAAGGCCCGGGCCCAGAGTTACCTCCAGCATTTTGCCTTCGAATTCGACTTCGTCCCCGTTCTTTAGACCGCGGGTGCTCTCGAACACCTGCACAGACGCCCTGTCGCCGTTGACTTTGATGACCTCGGCCAGGAGTTTTGTGCCGCCCAGGTTGATGTAGCAGAGTTCGTTCTCCGCAACCGGGCCGTTAGTCTGTACCGTTACAAGGTTGGAAACGATGCCGATAACCTTTCCTGTACTTTTCATATTGTAGTTTTTTGTATTATTCAGAGTATTCTACGCCTTTGAATGTGCCTCTGACCTCTCCCACGAGCTTGCGGAACATCTCTCGTCCTGTCTGCTCGTCAAGCTTGAGCCACCTGTCTATGATGTGCAGCTTTGCAAGGAAAGAGTAGATTACATCCATATCCAAGTAGTGGAACAGGGTAAGTTCGTAGATCTTGTTCCACATAATGTCGTCCAGGCCCTTTTCACGAGCCAGGATGTCCTTGTTCTGCAGGACTGCCTTTACCTTGTCTTCCTCCTCGAAAGAGGGGTCCTGACCTTCCAGGACAATCACGTCCTGGTCTGCCGGACGGTCGAAGGCGGCATTGAGGAACCGGGCTTTGACGTTGCGCACGTTCATGTCGAACTTGTAATAGTCCTTCACGAACTGGCTTTTGTCCTGAGCGGCCTTCTCATAGTATTCCTTGTTGAGGGAATCGTCTTCGAATCCCTTAAGGAAGAAATCTATCTTCTCGTTGTCCTTGGCGGACAGACGCTCTTTGATTTCCGCTATGATTTCCTGGGCGCTGAAGCCATCGGATCCTTTCCAGTCCTGGGACAGGGCCGGCAGACTACTGATTATATATATATAATTATTCATATATATCTGTTTGTAGTTGCGGCTTTATTCCCCGAACAGGAGTTTCTTCGTAACAGGTCTGAGATACTCTCCGATAAGTTCTTTGAATGAATCGTCAGTCAGACTGATGAAATAGCCTCCGTCCTTGGGCCCGATGGTAAAACCTCCGGCGATCTTCTTTGAGAAGTCGGCCTTGATGTTACCTTTGACTGCCTTGGCAAGCTCGTTCTTGATGAACGGCTCCACCTGGTCCTGGAGCGATGCCGGAAGAACCATTTGAAGGTCTGCAGACTCCTGGGTGCTGAATTTCTCAGCGACGGTCTTGATGATTTCCTTCAAGAAATCAGCAGAAGACAAAGCTTTTGACACCTGCTCGTCGGAAATCTTGGATACCACGAGGTTCTCGATTTCCTTCTTAGTGAACTGGAGGCTCTGTCCGGCAGCCATCTTGAGGTCTCCCTCGACCTTGGTCTTGTAATCGGCGGCTTCGGTCTTAGCATGTTCAACTATTTCAGCTGCCTGGGCATTTGCTTTCTCTATGATGGCCTGGGCTTCTGACTGTGCAGTTTCTACAAGTCTGGCTCCTTCTTCTTTACCTTTTGACAATCCTTCCTGGTACAGGCGGTCAGTCAATTCTTGTAATTTGTTCTGCATGTTAATAATTATTTAAGGTTTATATTTTATAAAACATTATCCGAGGAATCCCAGGAGGATACCTGCTGCAACGGCAGAGCCGATAACTCCGGCTACGTTAGGAGCCATTGCGTGCATAAGCAGGTGGTTGCCCGGGTCGCATTCCAGACCTACGGTCTCAGATACGCGCGCGCTGTCAGGCACGGCGGATACTCCGGCGTTGCCGATGAGCGGGTTGATCTTGTGACCCTCCTTAAGGAACAAGTTCATGAACTTGACGAAGAGGACGCCGCAGGTGGTTGCAATCACGAATGAAAGGAGGCCGAGGCCGAAGATCTTCAGGGAGTTGCCGGTAAGGAACACGTTTGCCTGGGTGGAAGCACCTACGGTAAGACCGATGAGGGTGGTTACCACGTCGATGAGCGGTCCGCGGGCTGTCTCTGCAAGACGCCTTGTAACTCCGGATTCCTTAAGCAGGTTTCCGAAGAAGAGCATACCCAGCAGAGGAAGTCCCGAAGGAACTATGAAAGCGGTGCAGATGAAACCGATGACAGGGAAGATGATCTTCTCTTTCTGGCTTACGCTGCGGGGCCTGGGCATACGGATGAGCCTCTCTTTCTTGGTTGTGAGAAGCAGCATGATAGGCTTCTGGATTACAGGCACGAGAGCCATGTAAGAGTAAGCTGACACTGCGATAGCTCCCATAAGGTCCGGCGCAAGCCTTCCGCTGAGGAAGATTGCGGTAGGACCGTCGGCGCCGCCGATGATGCCGATTGCTCCGGCTTCGCTGGGGGTGAATCCCATTGCGAGAGCAAGCAGGTAGGCACCAAAGATACCGCACTGCGCCGCAGCTCCGATGAGGATGAGGCGCGGCTGCGATATGAGGGCGGAGAAGTCCGTCATTGCTCCGATACCAAGGAAGATGAGCGGCGGGTACCAGCCCATACGCACTCCCTGGTACAGGATGTTAAGAACCGAGTTCTGCTCGTATATACTTACCTGCAGGCCGGGGAACAGAGGGATGTTTCCCACTATCATTCCGAAGCCGATAGGTACCAGCAGAAGCGGCTCCCAGTGCTTGACTATTCCCAGGGTGATGAAGATGATACCGATAAGTATCATTATCAGGTGCGGCCCTGTCGCGTTGGCGAATCCCGTGAACAGCCAGAATTGTCTTAGACTTTCAACTATATTCTCCATTATGCAAGAGTTACAACGTTGGCTCCCTCAAGAACTGAATCACCCTTCTTGATGAAAATCTCTGTTACTGTGCCGTCGAACTCGGCAAGGATCTCGTTCTCCATCTTCATTGCCTCGAGAACGGCTATCTTCTGGCCTTTCTTGACGGCTTGACCTACTGTCACGTTAACGTCGATAATGACGCCCGGAAGAGGGGAGGTTATGGTCTTGCCTCCGGCAGGAGCCGCTGCCTTGGGAGCGGCTGCGGGAGCTGCGGCTGCCGCGGGTGCGGCGGCCGGTGCTGCAGGAGCTGCTGCCACTGCTGCAGGGGCGTTCTCGATTTCAACATTGTAATTAGCTCCGTTTACTGTAACGGCTGCGTTGGAGCCTTCTACGGAATTGATGACAACAGTGTAGTCGTTGCCATTGATCTTGAATTTATATTCTTTCATTATCGTGGTAATTTTCTAAAGTTCATTTTGTTGTTCCAGTTGACGTCGGCGTCCTTGATGGTGAGGACGTAGGATTCTGCGTCGTGGGTGCTTGTGCCAAGATACAGGCTGAGGGCGGTGAGGGCCGCAATCTCGGCCTCGTTGCCTGCGCCTGCGTTAAGGGCCATTGCGATGGCTGCGGCCACCTCGGGACTCATTTCTCCGGCCTTTGCCGAAGCTTTGGCCTTGGCGGCTTTCTTCTTGGACGGATCTTTCTTGTATTTGCCTGAGAAGATGTTTCCTGACAGCGTGTATATGCAGTACAGGATGATCAGTCCCAGGAATACGGTGGACACGGCTATAAGGGTAAGGGTGGTGCCGTGAGGGTCGGTCTGCAACAACGCGGCCCCTTTGTCCGTGATTGTATGTCCGCCGGGTAACTCAGTGAAAAGCAGGTTCATCATAATGGCAGATTGTCGTGTTTCTTGGCAGGGATGTCCTGTTTCTTACCCTTGAGAGTTTCCAGGGCCCTGATTACGCGGAAACGGGTGTTGCGGGGCTCGATCACATCCTCAATGTAGCCTTTCTCTGCAGCGCGGTAGGGGTTGGAGAAAAGGTCGTTGTATTCGTTGATCTTCTGCTCGCGTTCGTCACCGGCGTTCTTGAAGAGGACGTCGACGGCTCCTTCAGCTCCCATCACTGCGATGGATGCGGTGGGCCAGGCATAGTTGATGTCGCCGCGGAGCTGCTTGCAGCTCATCACGATGTGCGCTCCGCCATAGCTCTTGCGAAGGGTTACCGTAACCTTGGGAACGGTGGCCTCTCCGTAAGCGTAAAGGAGCTTGGCTCCGTTGGTGATGATTGCGCCGTACTCCTGCTGGGTTCCGCAGAGGAATCCGGGAACGTCAACCAGAGTTACGAGAGGGATGTTGAACGCGTCGCAGAAACGTACGAAACGGGCTGCCTTGCGGCTGGCGTTGATGTCCAGCACTCCGGCAAGCACGTTGGGCTGGTTTGCAACCACGCCTACGCTCTGTCCGTTCATATGGGCGAATCCCACGATAATGTTCTTTGCGAAATTCTTGTGTACCTCGAAGAATTTGCCGTCATCCACGATGCTTCCGATAACGGCGTACATGTCGTATGCCTTGTTGGGGTTGTCGGGGATTATGTCGTTGAGGGCGTCGTCTGCGCGTCCGGCGGGGTCTGCCGTGGGGCACAGGGGAGCGCTCTGCATATTGTTCTGGGGCAGATAGCTCAGAAGCTCCTTGATTGTCTGGATTCCTTCCTTGTCGTCAGCTGCGGCAAAGTGGGCCACGCCGCTCTTTGAAGAATGTACCGCGGCTCCGCCCAGTTCTTCCTGGTTAACTTCTTCTCCGGTGACCTGCTTTACTACTGCGGGTCCGGTAAGGAACATATAGGAAGTGTCCTGAACCATTACGGTAAAGTCAGTCAGGGCGGGGGAGTAAACTGCTCCGCCTGCGCAAGGACCGAATATTCCGCTGATCTGCGGAACTACTCCGGATGAAAGGATGTTCCTCTCGAAAATCTCTCCGTAGCCGGCGAGGGCGTCGATTCCTTCCTGGATCCTGGCTCCGCCGCTGTCGTTAAGGCCGATGCACGGAGCGCCGTTGCGGGCTGCCATATCCATCACCTTGCAGATTTTCTCTGACATTGTCTTGCTGAGTGAACCTCCGTTCACGGTGAAATCCTGGGCGAACACGTAAACGAGGCGTCCGTCGATGGTTCCCTGTCCGGTAACCACTCCGTCTCCGTCAGGATGGGATTTCTCCATCCCGAAGTTTGTGCAGCGGTGCTGCACGAACTGGTCGAACTCCTCGAAACTGCCTTCGTCCAATAAAAGAGCGAGGCGCTCACGGGCTGTGAGCTTGCCTTTCTTGTGCTGAGCCTCGATACGGTCGGCGCCGCCGCCAAGTCTGGCCTCGGCCCTGCGTTCTACGAGCTCCTGAATCTTATCTGTTTGAATACTCATTAGATATGTTGGTTAATAATTTTTAGGGGTAAAATCAGATAATGCGCATTATACGGCAAATCTTGCACAAGATAGTAATTATTGCGAACATTCACAAAACATTAACAACGAAAAAAAGGAAGACTTAATGTCTTCCTTTAAGGGTGTTTTGTTACAAACTTGGAATTAGTCTTCCGCAGGCTTCATTGTGGTGTATACGTGGGTCACGTCCTCGTCCTCTTCCAAGAGGTCTATGAGTTTCTCCAGGGTTGCGCGCTGCTCGGGTGTCACTTCCTTGAGGTCCACGTTGGGGATGCGCTCGAAACCTCCGGAAACGAGTTCGTAGCCGTTCTCCTCGATGTACTTCTGAAGGGTTCCGTAGGACTCGTAGCTGCCGTATATGCATACGGTCTTGGTCTCGTTGTCGTCCTCGTCAACTTCAACTTCCTCGAACACTTCCTCTGCACCGTAGTCGATGAGTTCGAGCTCCAGCTCTTCCAGGTCCATGCCGTCGGTCTCCTTGATGCGGAAGACGCACTTGTGGTCGAACATGAAGCTTACTGAACCGTTTGTGCCAAGGCTGCCGCCGCACTTTGTGAAGTAGCTGCGCACGTTGGCGACGGTGCGGGTGTTGTTGTCAGTTGCGGCTTCTACAAGGTATGCGATGCCGAACGGGCCGTAACCTTCGTAAACGAGCTCCTTGAAATCGCCAAGGGTTTTGTCGGTGGCCTTCTTGATGGCCCTCTCGATGTTCTCCTTTGGCATCTGCTCGGACTTGGCCTCTGCGATGAGGGCGCGCAGACGCGGGTTTCCGGTAACGTCCGGACCTCCGTTCTTGACGGCTATGGTTATTTCTTTACCAAGTTTGGTGAAGACGCGGGCCATGTGGCCCCATCTCTTCAGTTTCCTTTCCTTGCGGAATTCAAAAGCTCTTCCCATACGAATTATTTAGAGTTCTCGATTCTGGTTATGTATTTGCCTATGTCGTAAGCCTCTACGGACTGAGGATACTGGTCTTCGATCTTCTTGTAGAGATCCAGGGCCTTGTCTGTCTGTCCCAGCTCTTCGTAAACCTGTCCGAGCTTGAACATATAGCTGGCGGCGAAGAGGTTGTCGCCTTTCTCAATTGCCTGGGTGTAATACTTCTGGGCGTTGTCGTAGTCTTCCAGTCCGGCATAAGCGTCACCGAGGGAAACCAGGGCGCGGGCTGCCAGGATGGGCTCCTTGCCCTTGTATTTCTTGAGGTAGCTGACGGCCTTGTCGTAGTTCTTGAGGTTCAGGTTGCAGAGTCCTGCATAAAGGTAAACTGCCTTGCCTGCCTTGGAACCGTATTCGTTGATTATGTCTTCGAATCCCAGGTTGTTTCCGTCTCCTTCAAGTGCCAGTGAGAAGTCGCCGTTCATGAATGCGTTCTCTGCCGGGAACATCTGCTCTGCAGCCTCTGCGGCCTTTGGCTCATAGATGAACTTGCGGTATCCCAGGATGGCCAATGCTATTACTGCCAATGCAATCACACAACCCCAGATGATTTTTTTGTTCTCGTTGTAGAATTGCTCAGTCTTGGACACAGACTCCATTACTTTCTCCTGCTGCTGTGTCGCCTTTGTGTTTTTCTTTGCCATTTTTAGTATAATATCTTTATTATTTTCTATGTGAAAATGCTGAACTCGCAAAAGTACTAAAAACCTACTTAAAAAACTAATTTTTTAATATATTTGTATTTATGCCGACGCTCAGGAAAATAGTGGTCCAGAATTTCAGGAACATCCAGCTTCAGGAGCTGGAGTTTTCTCCCAATGTCAACTGCATAAGCGGCAACAACGGGGAGGGAAAGACCAATCTGCTGGACGCAATCTATTATCTTTCAATGACAAAGAGCGCCTTCAACTCCAGCGACAGGTTCAATTTCAGGTACGGGCAGGACAGCTTTTCACTGTCCGGACTCTATTCAATGCCCGCCGGGATAGAATCCCGCTTCAGCATAAAGGTGGATTCAGGCGGAGATAAAATTCTCAAACGCGACGACAAGCAGTACACCAAGATATCCGACCATATAGGCGAACTGCCCGTAGTGATGGTGTCCCCTCAGGACATATCCCTGGTTTCGGAGTCCGGAGACGAACGCAGGCGCTTCGTCAATTCGGTGCTCTCCCAGATGGACAGGGAGTATCTGGCCGCCTTGCAGCAGTACAACCGCCTGCTCCTGCAGCGCAACCGGCTGCTCAAGGACGGAACCGCGTCGGAAGACCTCCTGGAGGCCTTCGACCTGCGGATGTCTGCCCTGGCGCAGCCCGTGTATGAGCGTCGCAAGAGCTTCGTTTTGGAACTGGCAGATGTCGTAAAAGATTATTATTCAATCATTTCCGAAGGGCGCGAACAGGTGGGCATAGAGTATCGCTCAGACCTTCAGGGCGGAAGCCTTGAGGCGCTGCTCAGGGACCGCCGCGACAAGGATGCGGCAATGCGTTTCACCACCGCGGGAATCCAGCGGGACGACTTTTTCTTCTCCCTGGACGGTTATCCCATACGCAAGTGCGGGTCCCAGGGGCAGCAGAAGTCCTTCCTGGTGGCCCTCAAGTTCGCCCAGTACGAGGTTATGAAACAGAAGTACGGATTCACCCCGATGCTCCTGCTGGACGACCTTTTCGACAAGCTGGACATGGGTCGCATAGCTAATCTTCTCAAGATGGTAGCGGGACAGGATTTCGGCCAGATATTCCTGAGCGATTCCAACAAGGTGAGGATGAGCGGGATAGTGGACGAGATCACCCGTGACAGGGCTTATTTCGAGGCGGAAGGAGGCTCGTTCTCAGTGCTATGAAACCTGCAAGGATAGAGAGGAAGACCGCCCAGGGGATGGAGGAGCTGATTCAGCAGTACATCAAGTCAATGAAGATTTCTTCAGGGCTTAACACCCACCGTGTCTTCGCCGCCTGGGACCAGGCTTCGGGGGCCGCTTCCTTCACCATCAAGCGTTTCTACAGGGGAGGGAAGCTGTACATAACCCTCAGCTCGTCGGTAGTGCGCAACCAGCTGTCTTTCCAGAAGGCGGCTTTGATAGAAAAAATGAATGACCTGCTCAGGCAGGATACGTTATTCACCCGTGACGACCCCAACGTGTCCTGGGTGACAGAACTGATACTCAAATGAAAATTGTCATAGACAAGGCCATCCCGTTCATAGAAGGCGTGTTCGAGCCCTATGTCCAGGATATAGTTTACAAGGAGGGAAGCGCTATCTGCCGCAACGACGTGGCTGACGCCGACGCCCTCGTCATCCGCACCAGGACAAGGTGCGGACGCAAGCTGTTGCACGGCTCCAAGGTAAAAATCATAGCAACCGCTACCATAGGTACAGACCATATAGACCTGGATTATTGCCGCAGGCACAGCATTTACGTGCGCAACGCCGCAGGGTGCAATTCCGGAGGCGTTATGGACTACGTTTTCTCTGCGCTTTACGGAACCGCGTCCCGCAAGACAATAGACCTTACGGGAGCCACCTTCGGCGTGATAGGAGTGGGCAGCGTTGGCAGCCGCGTGGCGGCTATGGCCAGCAACTTGGGATTCAAGGTATACCAGTGCGACCCTCCCCGCGCCCTTGCGGAAGGCCCGACCGGTTTCTGTTCCCAGGAAGAACTGCTCCAGAACAGCCAGATAGTGTCCCTTCACGTACCGCTCAACAAGAAGACCCGCCACATGGCCAACAAGTCCTTCTTCGACCAGATGCTCCCTGGCGCCTTCTTCATCAACACCGCCAGGGGAGAGGTGGTGGACGAGAGGGCCCTCATCAAGGCCATCCCAAGGCTGGGGCCGGTCATTATCGACACCTGGAAAAACGAGCCCAAGGTAAATAAGAAACTTATGGACATGGTGGACATAGCCACTCCCCATATAGCCGGTTACTCATATCAGGGAAAGCAGAACGGAACCGCCTCCGCAGTGAGGGCGGTCGCCCGGTTCTTCGGGTTTGAAGACCTGTACAACTATTTCCCTCCTACAACCGTGAAGGAGCTGGAGGCCGTGCGCCTGGACCTCAAGGGTATGAGCCAGGGCCAGATAGCGTCCATCTTCCAGTACAACTATCCGGTATTCACGGACGATTTCATGTTCCGCCTGCGGCCGGACGACTTCGAGGATTTACGAACCAATTACAGTTATAGAAAAGAATTTTACATAGATTGACATGGACAGGCAGGAAAAGATTCAGAAAGAGATAGAGCGTTTCAAGGTAGGTTTCCCTTGGATGGACATAGTGGCTCCCGCAACCCCCGCAAGGGGAATAGAGGTGCTGGATGAAGGACGGCAGGAAAAAGCCATGGCTTATGCCGCATCGGCAAAAGTGGACGGCAGGTGCAAATTCGTCCCGGCGTCGGGAGCGGCTTCCAGGATGTTCAAGGACATATTTGCAGGGCTCAATGAGCCCAACGATGCAGTCCGCACCCTCGCGGCCAACATCCAGCGTTTCGCCTTCTACGATCCGACCCTCTTCGAGGGGAAGAATCCTGCCGAAGTGGTGCTCAAGGACGACGGCCTGGGTTACGGATCCAAGCCCAAGGGCGTGATCCGTTTCCACCGCTATCCGGACGGAGAGTGCCGCACGGCTTTCGCCGAGCACCTTGTCGAGGGCCAGGACTATATGCGCGAGCCTGACGGCCAGGTACATCTGACCGTTACCATTTCTCCAGAGCACCGTCATCTCTTCGAGGCTGCGCTGGAAGAAGTCAAGGCTGCGTACGAAAAGCGCTATGGCGTCAAGTACGACGTCCGCTTTACGTATCAGGACCCCGCAACCGACACCGTAGCCGTGGACAAGGACAACAAGCCTTTCCTCAAGGATGACGGCACAATGCTTTTCCGTCCAGCCGGCCATGGAGCCCTCATATACAACCTGAACGACGTTGCCGAGGAACTCGTGTCAATAAAGAATATCGATAACGTGGCGCACGAGAGTCTGCTCCCGCTGACGGCCAAGTACAAGAAAGTGCTTATGGGGCGCTGCCTGATGCTAAGGGATGCAATATTCGGACTGCTGGAGCAGTTTGACAAGGGTGCCACGCTCGAGCTCTGCGACAAGGCCGAAGCCTTCCTGCGCGACGAACTTTGCGTCGAGCTGCCAGCCTGCAAGGAACAGGCGGAGCGCGCCTCTCTCATACGCGCAAAACTGAACCGTCCGATAAGAGTATGCGGTATGGTAAAGAATCTGGGCGAGCCCGGAGGCGGACCGTTCATCATCCGTGGAAAGGACGGAAGCACCTCTCTCCAGATACTTGAGAGCGTCCAGATAGACAAGAACGATCCGGAAGCCTGTGCCGCCCTAGCCGCAGCAACCCACTTCAATCCTGTAGACCTTGTATGCTGCCTCAAAGACTATAAGGGCCGCAAATTCAACCTTCTGGACTATGTAGACCAGGATGCCGGCTTCATCAGTTCAAAGAGTTTCCAGGGAAGGGAACTCAAGGCCCTGGAACTTCCGGGACTGTGGAACGGAGCGATGAGCGACTGGAACACTGCTTTCGTGGAGGTTCCGGTTGAGACTTTCAATCCTGTCAAAGTGGTCCTGGACCTGCTCAGGCCTGCGCATCAGTAGAAGACTATGCCCAGTATTTTCAGGCATCTTTCCAAAGAAGACGCCAAGATAGCCGACAAGATAATGGGGGCTCTGTACAGTTGGACGGCAGGGCAGAAGTTCCGTTTGAACTATCCTTCATACGACGCCCTTGCCCAGGACCTGGACTTGTCCCGCGAGCAGCTGGGCTGGTTCTTTTCGGAGGTATTGGGAACCAAGTTCCTTTCTTTCCGCAAGCGTCAGCGCCTGGCGTACGCAGCCTTCCTGATGCTCCAGGACGGCTCGATGCCCGCCGCTGCCGCAGGGCAGAAGGCAGGCATCGCCGACAAGTCGGACTTCAGGCGCCAGTTCGCCGAGGTGTTCAATATGTCACCTGAGAACTGGCGCTCCTCATCCGGGTAGTTAGTACTTAATATTTACAAGTCCGCTCTTCTTGACGTTTTTCTTTCCGCTGCAGTTCATTCTGGAGAGATCTACCGATCCGGTTCCGTTAATCTCTATGTCCACGTTATCGCATTTGCCTCCGAGGTCTATTTCGCCGGCCCCGTTTATCTCTATGTCGATGTCCTTGCATTCCATCATCTGGGCATCCACTTCGCCTGCGCCGTTGATCTCTATGGTAAAGTCTCCGCATTTGATACGGCTCACATCCACGTCGGCCGCGCCGTTGATTTCAAAATCCAAGTCTCCAAGCTCTATGCTCTGCATATCTATCTCGGCAGCACCGTTTATTGTCAGAGACTCCAGGTCTGAAGTTCCCAGTACGATGTCAAAGCTGGCATTTGTGTATTTGTAGTCCTTGTCAAGGTATATCTTGCAAGCGCTTGCGCCATATTCGAATCTGAGGTATTCTTCCAGGTTCTCAGGAAGTTCCAGGGACAGTTCAGTATTCTCTGACTGCCTTATTTTTATATCGGTGCTTCCGTCTATGCTAAGGGCAACTATCTTGTCAAGATCTGAATAATTTATGGTAGTGGTCTTGTCAGAGCCTTTGATGGTTCCCTTGGTGCCGGTTTCTCCCATGTTTATGTTGACGAATTTGCCTTCGTCTAACCTGACGAATCTGCAGCTGGTGGTACAGATTGCGGCTGCCATAACGGCTGCGCCTATTATAATTCTTTTCATTTCAGTATTTCTTTAGGGTCAATTTCCAGTAATGTCATTTTTTTGAGGAAAGCGGGAACGTCTTCTTCCATGAAGCGTCTCTTTTCCATCTGCAATACTTTCTCGCGCGCTTCTGCGGAGACGAAGTAACCTAGTCCGCGTTTGGTATAGATTATACCTGAGTCGGTAAGTTTCTCGTAGGAACGGGCCACGGTATTGGGGTTGACCCCGATGTCGGCACCGTATTCCCTTACGGAAGGTATCCGGTCTTCGGCCTTTAGCCTTCCGTCCAGTATCTGCTCGCATATCGCGTCGCAGATCTGGAGATAGATGGGTTTATTCGGATCAAATTCCATAACGCTCTAATGTTTGATTGTCTTGAGTCTCCAGAAGATGCCGGCGGCAAGGACTGCTACCCATCCTATCCAGGATATGTTGAGCCACCAGTTTATCTTTGATTGTACGCCGGATATGCTAGCCTCGCTGATACCGTTCATGAAGTACTCTGCCATATCTGTCATACCCAGGATTTTTGTGAAGACAATTCCAAATACAGTTGAAATGATGAACATCCAGAGGATGGTCTTGGCGACCTTAGCCCTCTTGAAAATGATGGCGCCAAGCAGGAAAGCCAATGCATACTGGCCCCACATCAGCCATATCATAGGCAGGTACTTGACTGTGACACCATTGTCTGCCATTGAGGAAACCACCTTATTGATCCAGCTTGTAACAGGAGTATATCCCGGCAGGAGGCTCAGTATCAAGTCGCTGACAACGAGCAATGCGGCAAGGCATACGGGAACAATTATAAAGACTATCAGGAACATTGAGAGGAACTTCTCGAATGTAGAGGCAGGAATCATTATCCAACTGCTGCCTGCTTTCTTGTCCGTCAGATTGCCGTAAAGTTTCACGCCAAGGACTATGGAGGAAATGATAAAGGAGGCGCCCATCGCTACACCGCCAAAGGCCTGTGAACCCTCAACTGGCAGCCATCTGCCCGTGAATACCAGGCTGAACAGGTTCGACACTATGTATACCATCAAAGGCAGGAAGCCCAGAATGAGCGTTGAAAGGCCAAAGTTGCTTTTAGCGTTTACCAGATCGTACTTGAAGTACTTCCAGAATCTGTCAAATGAAAATATCTTGTTCATGGCTCTATTCGTTAAGAAGGTTCTTGATAAGGTCTTTGTGCTTGTGAACTGCATTGAAGAGGGCTTCGATGTTGACTTTGGTCTCCTGTCCGTCCTCATTGAGGAGTACCTGGATGAATCCGCCAGGAAGCTGCTCGCTGTAAAGGCTCTCAGGGTGCAGGGTAGTACCATAGTCGAATGTCAGCTTGGAGGCGATCTTCTCCAGCGAAGCGTTGACCAGGACATCCTGCTTATCAAGGATGATGATAGGGTCGATTATGTTCTCCAGGTCCCTTACCTGATGGGTGGAGATCACAATTGTGGAGTCTTCGGCAGTGTACCTGCTGACTGCTGCGCGGAACTGTGACTTGGAAGGAATGTCCAGGCCGTTGGTGGGTTCGTCCATAAACAGGTAACGGGGCTTGCAGGCAAGGGCGAAGCACAGGTAGGTCTTCTTGAGCTGTCCGGCTGACATAGCATCCATCTTCTTCTCAGGATCTACTTCCATTTCCTTCATTATGGTAAGGAAAAGGTCCATGCTGAAGTTGGGCCAGAACACTCCGGTGTTCTTTGCGAACAAGCGGGCGGTCTGGTGAAGGGGAGAGACCTCGTCAGGCACATAGTAGAGTTCCTTGTAAAGGTTGGGATCCCTCTTGAAAGGGTCATAGCCGTCAATGTCGATGCTGCCAGAGTTGGGTTTCTTGAGGCCGCAAAGAAGAGTCAGAAGGGTGGTCTTGCCTACGCCGTTCTCTCCAAGAAGGCCGTAGATCTTGCCTTCTTCAAGTTTCATCGTGATGTTTTTCAGCACGGGAGTGGGCCCGTAGTTGAATTCCAGATTATTAATTCCAATCATATCTTTATAGTGTATTAGTTCATTAGTACACTGCAAAGGTAAGAAGAAAATTCAAATCTCCAAAATAATTTTCACTTTTTTCGCCATTCTTCCGGAGTAACCCCCGTAAGCTGCTTGAAACAGTGGGCGAAATTGCTGCGGTCGGAGATCCCGACGCGGCGGCTGATGGTGGAAATGGGGGTCTG
>JAFRXC010000069.1 GCA_017437825.1 Bacteroidales bacterium | reverse complement strand
GAGACCATCGTGGTCACCGAAATCCCGTACATGGTCAACAAGAAGGAGATGATCGAGAAGATCGCCCAGATGGTCGAGGACAAGAGGATTGAAGGCATCTCCTATATCAACGACGAGACCTCACGCGAGGGCGTCCGCGTCATCATCCGCCTCAAGCAGGGCGCCAATTCCAACGTGGTGCTGAACACCCTGTTCAAGTACACCCCGCTCCAGTCCAGTTTCTCCTTCAACAACGTGGCTCTCGTAAAGGGCCGTCCGAGGACGCTGAGCCTCAAGGAGATAATCCAGAACTTCGTGGATTTCCGCCACGAAGTCGTAGTGCGCCGCACCCGTTTCGAACTTGAAAAGGCGAAGAAGCGCGCCCATATCCTGGAAGGCCTGCTGAAGGCCATGGACATCATCGACGAGATCGTCCACGTCATCCGCTACGAGGCCAAGAGCCGCGACGATGCGCGCCAGATACTTATGGACCGCTATGACTTCACCGAGCCCCAGGCGGCCGCCATCGTAGCCCTCACGCTCGGCCAGCTGGCCGGACTCGAAAGGGAGAGGCTCCGCAACGAGTACGAGGAGCTTGAGAAGTTCATCGCCCACTGCAACGAAGTGCTTGCAAGCGTAGAACTGCAGCTCGGAATAGTCAAGGACGAAACGAACCAGCTCAAGGCCCGCTATGGCGACCCCCGCCGTACTGAGATCACCCTTTCCGAGGACGAGTTCAATCCCGAGGACTTCTATGCCGATGAGGACCAGGTGATTACCATCTCCCATCTAGGCTATATCAAGCGTACCCCCCTCACCGAGTTCCGTACCCAGAACCGCGGAGGTGTCGGCATCAAGGGAGGAGCTACAAGAGATGCCGATTTCATCGAGCATATCTACATTGCCAATACGCATTCGACCCTGCTCCTGTTCACGCAGAAGGGCCGCTGCTACTGGCTCAAGGTGTATGAACTTCCGGAAGGGACGCGCACTTCCAAGGGCCGCGCCATCCAGAATATCCTCAGCATAGATGCCGACGACAAGATCAAGGCTTACATCAATATCCGCAATCTCCGGGATGAGGAATTCGTCAGGAACAACTACATAATGCTGGTCACCAGGGGCGGAATTGTGAAAAAGACCACCCTCGAGGCGTATTCCCGTCCGAGGACGAACGGCGTCAACGCCATCACTGTCCGCGAGGATGATGAACTGCTAGAGGCAATCCTCACCAACGGCCACTGCAACATAATGATTGCGGCCCACGGCGGACGCTGCGTGAGGTTCGATGAAACCGATGCCCGTCCCCTTGGCAGGACAGCTACAGGTGTCCGTGGCATCAATCTTGATGAAGGTGACTATGTGATAGGTGTCGTATGCCAGGATCCGGGAGCGGAAGATGCATTCAAGAGGCAGGTCCTCGTAGTGAGTGAGAACGGATACGGAAAGCGTTCCGACCCTGAGGAATACCGCCATACGACCCGTGGAGCCAAAGGCGTCCGCACCTTGAACATAACCGAAAAGACCGGCGCCCTCGTGGCCATAAAGAATGTGACCGATGAAGATGACCTTATGATAATCAACAAGTCAGGACTGACTATCAGGATGCCCGTAAGCACGATCAGCGTACTCGGCAGGGCGACCCAGGGAGTCCGGCTGATAAACATAAAGGAGGGCGATTCCATCGCGGCCGTTTCCGTAGTTGCCAGAAATGACGACGCTCAGGAGGAAGGCGAAGCCCCGGCGGAAGTCCCTGAAGAAGAAAACAATAACAATTAGCCTTTATACCATTATGAAAAAGATTTTGTTCGCATTAGCGCTTCTGGCAGCTTTCCAGTTTGCCAATGCACAGATGAAGCCCGCAGCTACCCTTACGAAGGCTATCGATGCCGCTGAGGCTGCTGCGCAGAACCCCAAGAAAGCCGATAAGGTGGCGACCTGGATCAAGTTAGGCCAGGCCTATCTGAACGCCTACAACAATCCGCTTGCAAATGTGGTCGGTGGAAGCATGCAGGAGCTCGGTCTCGTGATGGGTAACGACAAACCCCTCTCCACCGAGGTTGTGACTCTCTCCGCAGGACAGTTCACCAAACAGACATTTGCCGACAAGAACCTGTATTTCGACGGAGCTGGACAGCTTGTCCTTCAGGAGATTACAAAGCCGGTCATCAAGGATGCCCTCCCCAAGGCCCTCGAAGCTTTCAAGAAAGCCGCATCGTTGGATGCGTCCGGCAGCAAGTCCAAGGATATATCCGCCGCAATATCCCAGATATCCCAGCGTTACTATCAGGAGGCCTTCAACGCCTACTATTTTGGTGACTCCAAGACTGCCAGCGAGAAGTTCGGCCTGGCAGCCGAAGCCTCGATGACAGCGCCCTGCACCCAGCTCGACACTTCTTCCGTTTACTATGCTGCTGTAACGGCCCTTGAAGGCAAGGATTATTCCCGTGCTGAGAACTATTTCAAGAAGGCCCTTGGCTACGGCTACGAGTCTGATGGTTCCATCTATGCGAACCTTGCAGAAGTTTCCCTCTCCCAGAAGGATACCCTCGCCGCCAAGAACTGGCTCGAGTCCGGTTTCAGCAAGTATCCTGAGAATGCACAGGTGATGGCCAACCTCATCAACCTGTATATCAGCACCAACGAGGATCCTGCCAAGCTCATCACCCTGCTTGACAAGGCCAAGGCCCAGATGCCCGACAACCCCTCGCTCTACTATGTGGAAGGTGACCTCAGGGCCAAGCTCCATCAGTTCGACGAGGCAGTCGCAGCATACCGCAAGGCCGCGGTCGTCAATCCGGAGTATGAGATGGGATTCTACGGAGAAGGCGTAATGTTCTACAACCGTGCCCTTGAACTCCAGGAGGAGGCAAATGCCCTTCCTTACAGCGAGTACAAGAAGTATGAGGAACTTACTGCACAGCTTTCCGAGAGCCTCAAGAAATGTATCGATCCTTTCGAGAAGTGCTTCGCTCTTACCAAGAACGACGCCGTCAAGCAGAACGTTGCCGACTATCTCAAGAGAATTTACTTCATATTCCGCTCCGAGAGCCCCGAATATATGGCGGGTTACGAGAAGTATGAAAACTTCCTCAAGGGCGAATAAAATCCTGCGCATATCCATTCCGAGGCCGGCCCTTTGGCTGGCCTCGGTGCTGTTATCCCTAACGTTCTATTGCAATTGCAGACCGGATGAGTTGAAGTTGGGGGAATTGTGCGAGAGCGAGATCAAAACCGGTGACAGCCTGATCCGGAGAGGATATTTTGCTGAGGCTACTATTCATCTGGAAAAGGCATTGGCTTATGCGGGAAAACTTGGGGACGGGTTGTCTGAAGGAAGTGCGCGCCTCAGGCTTGGAGACATCTTCTATGAATGTGGGGATTACGCGCGTGCCGAG
>JAFRXC010000010.1 GCA_017437825.1 Bacteroidales bacterium | reverse complement strand
GAGTTGTACTGGCTTGATCCGGAGACCGGATTCGTCGGCCAAAGCACCTTTGACAGCAAGGTCTGCGAGAGCGAGGCTGATGCCGTTGCAGAAGGCTACGTCCGTCGTAACAAGGTTACGATGGCGGACGTCAAGGAGGATAGTCACGTGACTGAGTGTGACGTGGATTTTTCTACCGGCGCTCCAGTCATCTCCTTCGATGCTGTCTGCCTTGGCCACAGCAATGTCGCTTCGTCCTACGCCTATCTGGAGGATGACATTCCTGCTGACTGCGTTGGCACCAGCATGGCTCTTGGTCGCGGTATGGGTGAAGGGAACTGCGCGTTTGCAGCTCAATCTTACATCATCTGGCTGCGGAACTCATCTTGGGATGGTGCGAATATCTGCTTTGCCCACCGTGGCGGTTACTATGTGAAACCTACCGAGGTCTTTGGCCCTGGAATCCTTTACTAATACGGCTATGTTTACGAGTATTGACAACAATTTTGGGGCAGGTCCTATCCAGTTTAAGGACTACCAGGCGGAGAATTACGTAGTTCTCAACGCCAAGTTCTCTTATGACCCCACCAATGCGGCATACCAGGCTGCTGACGTGCTGGAAATCTATGTTCCCGACCTCAGCATCAACCGCAGCGCCGTGGCGGGCGTTATCCTGACGTTTCGCGACAGGTATGAGTATTCGACCTACACTTGGAATAACGACGGAGGCACCGCCATCAAGTCCTGGATCAAGGATAAGAATACCATCTGTCTAGAGAAGTTCACCAACTTCGATGACAAGGGCGAAATCACCATCTATATTCAGGCGCTGTATCCGACTCTTAATCAGGGCGGTAATCCTATCAAAGGCACTCGTACTACCATTACGATGAATCAGGAAACCCGCTACCTCTATTGGAGTTCCGAGACGTTCTGCGTCATCTTCGAACACTGGGTGTTCCTGCATATGCAGTTCAGAAGCTGTTCTTATTCGTATAGGAACCAGCCGTGGGAGGCACAAATGGATGGCTTCCCGGCTGACGTGAATGCAGACGTTCCTTTCCTTGGTGGCTCCAATCAGTACAACCCCTCTGTAAATGGAGCCTCTTTGGCTCACGTCGAGAACGGCGTCTTCACCTGTCAGGAGCGTATGAGCGGTTTCGAGAGTACCGGCTATGACCCGTTCATCTTCGCCTTCCTCGTGAGGGACGGCGTTCAGGAAGAGGATTCAGAGTCTGGCGGAACCGGCGGTCAAGAAGGATTTGATGGTTAATACTGATGCACTATGTCCGAGAAGAAACGCATAGAACTCACCAGGCTGCAGGGCATTATTGCCATTGCCAGTTTCAGCAGCGGGGTCATCATCGCTGCTGTATGCCTGTTCCTGGTGCCGCCGCTGGGAGAGATTGCGAATTCTGCAATTTCCATCGTCAGCGAACTCCTGGTCCTCTGCGGTGCTATCCTCGGCGTAAAAGCCTCCTACGATGTCAAATTCCGCAAGTTCGAAGCTGAACTGCGCGACGTTATCGAGAACGAAAACAAGCATACTGCCTAAACCTATGAAATACTTTCTGCCACTCCTTCTTCTGCTCGCCGCTTCTTCCTGCGGTACTGTCCGGACGCTTCCAGTCCAGGACAGTACCCGGGTTGAAGTCCGGGTCATGGAGACGATTGTCAGGGATACGGCTTGGGTGGAGCTGCCTGTAATAATTGAAAAGAGGACCACTTTGGACACCGCCTCCATCTTGGAGAATAAATACGCCAAATCCGAAGCCGTCGTGTCCGGTGGAGTCCTCTTCCACTCACTGGCTACAAAGCCCGTCAGGGAGCCTGTAACCGTCGAAACGAAGGAAATCGTCCGTGATTCCATTGTTTACCGGGACCGGATTCAGACGCAGACCGTCGAAGTAGAG
>JAFRXC010000068.1 GCA_017437825.1 Bacteroidales bacterium | reverse complement strand
TTTGCCCGAAGCGTATACCACCAGCGGGAACTGATTCACGGGACGCTGATGTACGACGTGGACATAGATACGCTCACCCGCGCTCTGGACACCCCTGAAAGCAAGCTCAACCGCAAGGGCGTGGCGTCGGTCCGTAGCCGCGTAACCAATTTGAAGGACTACCTTCCAGGGATTGCAGACATATATCAATTCCGGGACAGACTGCACGCACTGCTCGCCTGCGGGGATCCGGAAATAATCCTGGGCCCCGAAGCGATGGATGCGATTGAAAGGCGCCGGTCAGAGAAATTTGCGGCGCCGGAATGGATTTACGGAATCAGTGGCACTCCAGTCCCAGAGTCTCTTTGATTATCTCCGAAACCGTAGGGTGAGGGAACACCACCTTGTATAGATTATCTACCGTAACGCCCTGCGAAATGGCCAGGCAGGCGGTCTGTATTATCTCGCTGCTGGAATTGCCCAGCATATGAACGCCTTTTACCAGACGGGTCTGTGGGTCGAAGACTATCTTGCACTGGCCCTCTCCCCTCTCGTTTTCAGCCACGAAGCGGCCTGAATAGGCCATAGGAAGTTTCAGCACGGAGCAACCCGGAGCGTTTTCCTCTGTAAGCCCGGCCCCGGCCATCTCAGGATTGGTGTATACTACACCCGGAATGGCGTTGTACTCCATCTTCTCATCCTTCCCAAGTATATTGTCCACAGCCACCTCGCCTTCGCGGACGGCGGTATGGGCCAGCATAGAGAAACCGGTGATGTCTCCCGCTGCGTATACGCCCGGGACGTTGGTGCGCATATGGTCGTCAACTTCCACGCCCCTGCCAGCCTTCACTCCAATATTCTCCAGGCCGAAGCCTTTTACATTGGGACGACGGCCTGTGCTCAGAAGGATCCTATCCCCCGTCACGCTCATCGTCTGCCCTTCTGGGTCGGTGAAGCAGACTTCGCCTCCCTTTATCTCGCATACCTTGCAGCCCAGGTGGAACTCGACGCCTTTCTTGGCGTAGGCGCCACGGAGCATCGCCGCCTGTTCGGAATCCATTCCTCCCAGGATCTCAGGGAGCATCTCCACTACGGCCACTTTGGTTCCGAGGCTGTTGAAGAAACTGGCGAACTCCATACCTATCACGCCTCCGCCTATTATTACGAGACTTTCGGGACGCTCTCGAAGAGACAGGAGTTCCCTGGCAGTGACTATGATTTCACCCGCTTCGGATATACCGGGAATGGGAGGAACCACAGCGGAAGAGCCGGTGCAAAGAAGCAGATTGCGGGCTTCATAGTCCTGGTCAGAGGCTTTGAGGGCGAAGCCATCTGCAGTACTTCCGCATATGAAAGCCTCCTGCCTGACAACTTCCACACCCGAGTCGCGCATCTTGACGCGGACTCCTCCAACCAGTTTCTTGACCACTTTGTCCTTGCGGTCGGCAATCTTGCCATAATCGGCGGTCACCCCTTCCGAGAATATGCCATACTTCTGACTGAGAGCCGCATGTTCATACAGCTTAGCACTGTACAGCAATGTCTTGGTAGGGATGCAGCCCTCGTTCAGGCAAACCCCTCCCAGCTCGTTTTTTTCAAACAGAATTACACTGAGGCCGTTCACTGCGGCCTTGTGGGCGGCATTGTATCCGGCCGGCCCTCCGCCGATTATCGCTAGATCGTACATTGTTTTAAAATAAGCCCCGCAATCGCGGGGCTATGATGAATGGTTAAATACTATTTAAAGAGCATAGGTGCCATCTCATACAGGCAGCGCCTCCAGGTGAGGAACTCGTGTGCTGTTCCCTCTGAGATATAGCCCTTGGCGTTGAAGCCGGAGGCCTTGAGGTCTGCAACTGCGTTGAGAGTACGCTCGGCGCTCTCCTTGCTTCCGCATCCGATGAAGATGCCTCTTACCTGATTCCTGTCCTTGATCTCACTCGGGGTGTAGACACCGCCGCTGAGCAGTCCGTACCAGCCGAACATTTCGGGACGGGCAAGGGTGATGGTATGAGTCTCGCCTCCTCCCATTGACAGACCGGCCATTGCGCGGCCCCACTTGTCAGCGCGGGTGCGGTAGTGGGCGTCAATGTAAGGAACAAGCTCGTCGCAGAGCACTTTCTCGAAGTCTGCGCTGGTAGGTCCGGGAACGCCAAGACGCTGCTCATTGGTAAGACCGTAGGTCATTACTACCAGGAACGGCTCAATCTTACCGTCTGCAATAAGGTTGTCCATAATGAGGTTGGCGTGACCCTGGTTCCACCAGGCGTACTCGTTCTCGCCCCAACCGTGCTGCAGGTAGAGCACGTTGAACTTCTTGCTCTTCTTTGCAGTGTCATAGGTCGGAGGTACGTATACGAATGCGCGGCGGAGCTGGTTTGTGCTGGCAGACCAGAACAGTACCTGCTCTACGGTTCCGTGAGGTACGTTGCGCTCCTCATAGAAGGCACGGTCGTGTGCGGGAATCTCGATACCGCTCTCCCAGCGGGATGAGCCGTAGTAGTTATGGGTTCCGGGATCGTTGACTACACCGCCGTCGATTGTGAGGTGATAGTAGTGGAATCCCTCGTCCATAGGACCTGCGGTGGTTCCCCACCACTTGCCGTCGTCACCCTTGCGGAGCACGGTTCCGCCGGATCCGCCAAGACCAAGGCTCACGATAACTGACTTGGCATCGGGAGCGTCCACGCAGAAGCGGGCGTAACCCTGGGAGTTGACCATAGGATACTGCTGGCCGGGCTGGTTCTTGGTAGAAGGAACGAAGTCTTCCCTGATGACTGCATTGTCCTGTGCAGGGTCGAAGTTCTTGACAGCGCGGTAAGCTGCCTTAGGCTGGTAGTTGGAGTCGAACAGCAGAGGATAGTTGGCTGCGCCGAGCCAGGAATCGCGGTCTGAAAGGTTCCAGAAGGTAACGCAGTCGATTACGTCCTTGTGCTTGCGGAACACCTTGAAGATCCTGGTGTACTGGTCGGTCAGGAGGGCCTGCTGATAAGAAGGAACATTGAGAGTAGCTCCCTGGCTGAAGCGGAGGCCTCCGCCCTGCTCTGTGTTGACACGTACGTCAAGCTCAGTGATGTGGATGTGGTCTACAACTGTCTTGTATTTGGAGATGGCTGCATCTATTTCGGCCTCGCTGGGAGAATAGATGTTGTAGTGGCCCTGCATTCCAAGTCCGTGAACGGGAACGCCTGCTGCCTTCATCCTCTGGAGAAGTTCGAAAATGCGCTGTGCCTTTCCGGGCTCTGAATCATTGTAGTCGTTGTAGAACAGAAGGGCGTTGGGGTCTGCCTCGTGAGCGTACTCGAATGCCTTGTAGATGAATTCCTCACCTGCAATCTGGAACATAGGAGACTGACGCATCGGAGACTGGCCGGGACGGACGGGGCTGTCCTGAACTGCCTCGTTCACTACATCCCAGGCGTAAACCACGTCTTTGTAGCGGTTTACTACAGCCTGGATGTGGCTCTTCATCCTCTTGTAGAATTCTTCCTTGGGAAGAAGGTTTCCTTTCTCGTCCTGATAAATCCAGGCTCCGATCTGGGAATGCCACATAAGGCAGTGACCGCGGAGCTTGATACCGTTCTTGCGGCAGAAATCGGCAATCTTGTCGGCATTCTCCCAAGTGTAGACGCCTTCCTGAGGTTCTGTCAGGGCCGGCTTCATGTCATTCTCGGCAGTAATGCTGTTGAATTGCTTCTGTATGAGAGCAATCTGGTCGGGCTCGGAGATATTCCTCTGGTTGACGGCGACGCCAATCATGAAATAATCCTTGTAAGCATCCTTCAGGCCAGTGGGATCGTCAGGTACCTGGTTTCCCCTCTGGGCGAAGGCTGAGACTGCGCTTGCTAGCAGAGCGGCAGCCAGAGCGATATATTTGTATGCTTTCATATTAATGTGGTTAGATAAGAATTGTTCGTTCTGCTTGGACTACCACTCCTTAAGCTGCCACTTGCAGTTGTCAGACTCGAAGTTGAACTTTGCGAGTGAAGGGGTGCTGTCAGAGGTAGAAACAAGGACATACTCCTCGTCTGTTCCGGGAACCTTCTTGGGCATGATCCTGTATGAGCCGTCTACACACTGGTCGATGCGCCACAGCTGCTCGTCAGCTCCGGTGAACTGAGGAACGGTGGTAAGGTCTGCGCCTTCGGTGGCTGCGAGAGCCCTGCCGGTACCGTCGATGATGATCTTGCAGTAGAGACCTCCGAGGAATCCGGGAGCGTCATTGACTGTCTCGATGACCCACTTCTGGTGAGGACGGTACATAATGTCACCGATCCTGACAGGGATTTCGCCTGCGGGCCATCCGCCGATTACATCCTCGAGCTTCTGGTCAGCTACGATGACCACTGTGTCGTTGCCCTGACCGCCGAAGCCTCTCATTCCGCCTGCGAGACGGACGAAGTCTACTGCGAGCTCAAGAGCGTATCCCCTTCTCTGGGAGATGATTGCGTAGGTGCCGTTCTTCCAGGGAGAGCCTGCTACAGGCCAGTCGTTAACCCAGAGGAGAGGACGGATTGCCAGGGTGCTGCGGCCGCTGAGGTCCATGTCAGCCTCCCAGTGAAAGGAAGTCTTCTCTACACCTTCGGTGATGATGGTGCGTCCGAAATGTCCGGCGCCGATACGCCTGTTCTCGGCAGCGACAACCATCTTGCCGCCTCCTGCCATCATATCGCGGCCCATATTGTCAAGGAAGGGTCCGGTAACGCTGCGTGAGCGTCCGCATACGATGTTGTAGGTGGAGTTGGTTCCGTCGCAGCAGGTTCCGTGAGTTCCGAGGAGATAGTACCAGCCGTTGTGGTAGATGAGGTCTGAAGCCTCGCAGTCGATGGCTACGTCCTTCTCGATGTTGCCTTTAACCCTCTCTCCGGTCTTGGGATCAAGCTCGACGATACGGATTGCGCCGAAATAGGTGCCATAGGTGCACCAGAGGCGTCCGGTGGTAGGATCCAGGAAGAGGCCGATGTCGATTGCGTCGCAGTCCTCGTCAACCTCTGAATGGGCTACCTCGATGGGGTCTGAATATGCGAAATCAGGTGAGTTGGGATCAAGGGTCTTGTTCCACATTACCAGGACGCGGCCTGCGTGTCCGCCGCCGAGTCCGCCGCCGGTGGCGCTGTAGCCTACCAGATAGCGGTCGCCAATCTTGATGGCGTCAGGTGCGGCTCCGCCGCCGGGCCTTACGGCACCGCTATTCCAGGTCCAGCCGTCCTCGGAAATGAGTCCGCCGCCTCCGGTACCGAAAGTATAGTATTTGCCATCACATTCTGCGATGGTGGAAGGATCGTGGATATAAGGAGCTCCAATCTGAGCAGAAGCAGCTACAGAGATAAATGCAGCCGCAATTATAAGAGAAATACGTGCTTTCATATCAATTCTGTAGTTTACTGGTTGGCGATAGTATAATTTCTGACAGGCTTGCCGTCCTCATCTATGATGCGGACGCAGAAGTCACTCATACCGGGACCGTTGATGACGGCTCCGCGGAGTACGTGACGGCCTTTCTTGATTGTAAGGCGCTTTGAAGTGGCGTCGTCCATCACCATTCGGCGGTCTCCTGAAAGGATGAGGGCCTCCTGGCCGTCAAGCCACCACATTGAAGCGGAGTTGGATCCTACTGCCAGCCTTACGTTCTCGAGATCCTCGTCGAGGTAAAGAACGGTAACGGCCCAGAAAATGACACCGTACCTCTCTTTGTCCAATC
Source organism: Bacteroidales bacterium (assembly GCA_017437825.1). GTDB lineage: Bacteria > Bacteroidota > Bacteroidia > Bacteroidales > UBA932 > Cryptobacteroides. The sequence goes on along the minus strand of JAFRXC010000068.1, from coordinate 2,798 downwards.
CTGTTGCGAAGCGGAACAGCTTGACGTGGAAGAGCTTGCTGTCCAGCGCGTGCCAGGTGAGAGTCTGCTTCTCGAAGATAGGAGCAGCCGGAGCCTGGGGCTGCATGGGGCGTCCCCTGCTAAGGTCTACGGGTGCCTGTTTTTCAACAGTGACCTTGACCTTGTCTCCGTCTTTAGGTACTACTGTCATCTGGTTGGGGAAGTACTCCTGGGCGAATGCCTCGCGGATATAGCTGTCCACGAATACCGTATTGCTGCGGTTAGGCTTTCCAATAGGTTCCAGAAGTGTCCAGCGCCTGATGAAACCATCGCTGTCGGGAGTTACCGAACCGCCTGTGGAAGGAAGCAGGTAATAGTCGATGGATGGTGAAGAGATGCCTGGGCCGGGCTGCGCAAACGCTTTATGCGCCGAGAGGGCGCAGATAGCCGCCAGGCAGATTGTCAGAATAGTTAATACTCGTTTAGAATTCATTATATAACAAGTTTTAAAAAAAATGAGATTCGCTCAAAGTAATCAAATATACTACTTTTTAATGAATATTTTCAATAACGGAAGGCAATATTTTAACTTCGTTAAACTTATTGTAAAAAACGCCTCGGGGCAAGCAGTTATTACAGATTATTTTGCTAACTTTGAATGATAATAGGATTATCCTGTATATACATATTTTTAACACTAATATTTATGGCTAAAGAAAAGAAATTCATCACCTGTGATGGTAACCAGGCTGCGTCGAACATCTCATATCTCTTCAGCGAGCACGCAGCCATCTATCCTATCACACCGTCCTCCACAATGGCAGAAAACATTGATGAGTGGGCCGCTCAGGGCAAGAAGAACCTTTGGGGCGAAACCGTAAAGGTTACTGAAATGCAGAGCGAGGCCGGTGCAGCAGGCGCCGTTCACGGTTCACTCCAGGCAGGAGCTCTCACTTCTACTTACACGGCATCCCAGGGACTTCTTCTGATGATCCCCAACATGTACAAGATTGCCGGAGAAATGCTCCCCGCCGTATTCCATGTTTCAGCACGTGCGCTGGCATCCCACGCACTTTCCATTTTCGGAGACCACCAGGATGTAATGGCCTGCCGCCAGACAGGCTTTGCGATGCTCGCATCCTCATCAGTACAGGAAGCGCAGGATATGGCTGCCATAGCCCATCTCTCTGCAATCAAGGCTTCCGTCCCGTTCCTCCATTTCTTCGACGGATTCCGCACATCCCACGAAATCCAGAAGATAGAACTCCTTGACGAAGACGACCTCCGCAAGATGGTCAGCACAAAGAGTCTGGAGGCATTCCGCAAGAGGGCCCTCAATCCCGAGGCTCCTGTAACCCGCGGAACCGCTCAGAACGGTGATGTCTATTTCCAGGCCGTTGAATCCCGCAACAAGGTTTATGACGAGGTAGCCGACGTAGTAGCCCGCTATATGGGTGAGATCGGCGAAGTCAGCGGACGCACATACCGCCCGTTCGAGTATTACGGAGACCCTCACGCAGAGACAATCGTAGTGGCAATGGGTTCCGTTACCGAGACCATCAAGGAGACAATCGACTATCTGGCAAAGCACGGACGCAGTTACGGTCTCGTCACCGTTCACCTTTACAGGCCGTTCTCTGAGAAGTACTTCCTCAAAGTCCTCCCCAAGAACGTCAAGAAGATCGCAGTCCTTGACCGCACCAAAGAGTTCGGTGCCCTCGGCGAGCCTCTCTATCAGGATGTCAAGACTTTATTCCAGGGAATGGACCGCGCACCCCTCATCGTAGGCGGACGCTACGGTCTTTCTTCAAAGGACACCTCTCCTGCACAGATCGTAGCCGTATTCGACAACCTCGAGCTCAAGCAGCCCAAGAACGGTTTCACCATCGGTATCACCGACGACGTAACCTTCAAGAGCCTCCCTATCAAGAGCGAGATCTCAATCGTTAAGCCCGGCACCACCGAGTGCAAGTTCTACGGACTTGGTTCTGACGGTACCGTAGGTGCAAACAAGAACACCATCAAGATCATCGGCTCACACACCCAGAAGTACTGCCAGGCATACTTCGACTACGACTCCAAGAAGTCCGGCGGATATACCTGCTCTCACCTTCGTTTCGGTGACGTTCCCATCAAGGCTCCTTACCTGGTATCCACACCTGATTTCGTAGCCTGCCATGTTCCTTCATACCTTCACAAGTATGACGTGCTCAAGGGCATCAAGGAAGGCGGAAGCCTCCTCCTCAACTCCCTCTGGGACGAGAAAGAGACCCTAGAAAGGATTCCTGACAACGTAAAGAGCATCATCGGCAAGAAGAAGATCAACCTTTACATCATCAACGCTACCAAGATAGCTGCAGAGATCGGCCTCGGCGGACGTACCAACACCATCCTCCAGAGCGCATTCTTCAAGATTTCCAACATCATCCCTTACGAGGATGCTGTCAAGTATATGAAGGACGCCGCACTCAAGAGCTACGGCAAGAAGGGCGAGAACGTAGTCAATATGAACTACGCAGCCATCGACCGCGGCGGTGAGTACACCAAGGTCGAGGTCCCTGCCGAGTGGGCCGAGATCACTGCCAAGTTCGTCAACCCCAACGCCGGCCGCATGGCCCCTGCGTTCGTCAAGAACGTTGCCGACATCGTCAATGCCCAGTGCGGCGACACCCTCCCCGTCAGCGCATTCCTCCCCTACCAGGACGGCACCATGCCTGCCGGCACCGCCGCTTACGAGAAGCGCGGTGTAGCCGTCAACGTCCCCGTCTGGGATGCTGAGAAGTGTATCCAGTGCAACACCTGTGCATTCGTCTGCCCTC
>JAFRXC010000067.1 GCA_017437825.1 Bacteroidales bacterium | reverse complement strand
TTCATACCCGGAGCCGGACCGCCGCCGCAAAGGATAATTACTGCATCTTTCATTTTTAGATATATTTAATTTGATCTACTTACCAACCGATTGGTCGCAAATTTAATAAAAATTTGGTAAATTTGTGAGATAATGGACAAAAGCGAAGCCATACGACGGATAGAGGAACTCCGGAAGGTGCTCAGGGACAACTCGTACAAGTACTACGTGTTGAATGCCCCCACTATGAGCGACTACGAGTTCGACCAGACAATGAAGGCCCTGGAAGCCCTGGAAGCGGAGTTTCCTGAGCTTGTGACCCCGGACTCCCCCACCCGCAAGGTGGGTTCGGACCTTGACCGGGGCTTCGCCCAGTATCCTCACCGCTACCCTATGCTTTCCCTGGGCAACACGTATTCCATCCAGGAGGTGGAAGCCTTCGCCCAGAGGGCCGACAAGGCTCTGGAATCCGGCTTCACCTATTGCTGCGAACTCAAGTTCGACGGCACTGCCATCTGCCTCAACTACGTGGACGGCAGGCTGTTCAGGGCCCTCACTCGTGGGGACGGCGTGGTCGGGGACGATGTCACCGCTAACGTTCGTATGATCTCCAACATTCCCAAGACTCTCAAAGGCTCGGGCTGGCCCCGTGACTTCGAGATACGCGGAGAGATACTGATGCCTTACGAGGCCTTCGAACGCCTCAACGCCGAGAGGGAAGAAATCGGCGAAGCGCCTTTTGCAAACCCGCGCAACGCCGCGTCCGGCTCGCTAAAGCTGCTCAATCCCCAGGAAGTTGCGCACAGGGGGCTGTGGTGCACGCTGTACCATATCCCAAGCCAGAGTGTCAGCTATGAGACTCACGACGCCGCCCTTAGCGCCGCCGCAAGCTGGGGTCTCCCGGTATCGGACCTCCGCCGCATCTGCCACGACATTTCCGAGATAGAAGACTATATTGGATATTGGGACGTCCACCGCAAGGACCTCCCCTATGCCACCGACGGCATAGTCATAAAGATAAACGAGATGGCCCTGCAGACGACCCTGGGCTTTACGGCCAAGAGCCCCCGCTGGGCCGTGGCCTATAAATTCCAGGCTGAGCAGGCCCTTACCAAGGTGGTGAGCATAGACTATCAGGTGGGGCGCACCGGGGCCGTCACTCCGGTTGCAAACCTGGAGCCCGTTCCCCTCAGCGGCACCGTGGTAAAGCGGGCCACCCTCAACAACAAGGACTGGATGGACCAACTGGACGTGCGCGTGGGCGACAGCGTGTACGTGGAGAAAGGCGGAGAGATAATCCCCAAGATAACTTCAGTGGAACTGTCTGCAAGGCCTTCCGACAGTGTGAAACCGCATTTTCCCGAGACCTGTCCCGATTGCGGTACCGCCCTGGTCAAGGAAGAGGACGAAGCCAGATGGTTCTGTCCCAACCAGGACGGGTGTCCTACCCAGATAAAGGGACGCCTAGAGCATTTCCTCAGCCGCAAGGCTATGAACGTGATAGCCGGAGAAGCAACCGTAAACCAGATGTACAATCTGGGCCTGGTGCTTACTCCGGCCGATTTTTACGACCTTGACGCCCGCAGTCTGATGCTGCTTGAGAACTGGAAGGAAAAGTCCGTAAAGAGGTTCCTGGAAAGCCTGGAAGCCTCCAAGTCCACTCCATTCGAGAAGGTGCTCTACGCCCTGGGAATCCGTTTCGTCGGTGAATCCACCGCCAAGGAACTCGCCCAGCATTTCGGTGATGTGGATTCCATAGCGAACGCTTCCCTAGAAGACCTTCGCGCCGTGGGAGACGTGGGCGACGTCATAGCCACAAGCGTATACGAGTATTTCCGTGACCCAAGGCATCTGGCAATGATAGAGAGGCTTCGTGCCCATGGCCTGCGCTTCAGCACCGCAGGGCCGCAGTCCAAGGCCTCTGACGCCCTTGCCGGACTTACCATAGTGATTTCCGGGAACTTCAGCATTTCCAGGGATGACATGAAGGCCATCATAGAAGCTAACGGAGGTAAGAACAGTTCCTCCGTCAGCGGCAAGACCTCTTTCCTCCTTGCCGGAGAAAAGGCTGGTCCTGAGAAGCTCCGCAAGTGCGAGGAGCTTGGTGTCAGAGTGGTTTCGGAGAAAGAATTCATGGAGATGATCCCGTCCAGGGATCAGGCTCCCGCCGAAGTAAAAGAACCGACATTGTTTGACTTATGAGTGCTAGCGTATTCACAAAGGAGGATATCAGCCTGATAAAGGAATCCTGGGCAGCCCTGGAAGAATCGGTCCGTCTCAGATGCGAAGACGAGAACGAGCTCAAGACCGTCCAGAAGGCCTTCGATTTCGCCAACGGCGCGCACAAGAACGTCCGCAGGCGCTCAGGTGAGCCTTACATCATACACCCCATAGCCGTAGCCCAGATTGTCGTTGACGACATAGGCCTCGGCTACAAGTCCATATGCGCCGCGCTCCTCCACGACGTGGTCGAGGACACCGACTACACAGTAGACGACATCAGGGCTCTATTCGGCGACAAGATAGCCTCCCTCGTTGACGGCCTCACCAAGATCAAGAACGTGCTGGACAACGAGGACAAGAACCCGGACAGGGTACGTTACACCGCCAGCCTCCAGGCCGAGAACTTCAAGCGCATCCTGCTCACACTCAACGACGACGTGCGCGTCGCCCTCATAAAGCTGGCAGACCGCCTGCACAACTGCCGGACCATAGAGTTCATGCCGGAATACAAGCGTGACAAGGTCCTTTCTGAGACGATGTTCATATTCGTCCCGCTTGCCCACCGCCTGGGTCTGTACGAGATAAAGTCCGAGATGGAGAACATCTGGCTCAAGTACAAGGAGCCGGACGACTACAACGACATAATGGCCAAGATCGCTGAGAGCCGCGCCACCAAGGACATAGAGATAGACGACTTTATGAAGCCGATAAAGGACGCCCTGGAAGAGGCCGGCTTCAACTTCGAGATAAAGAAAAGGGTCAAGAGCCCTTACTCCATATGGCATAAGATGCGCACCAAGGACGTCACCTTCGACCAGGTATACGACCTCTACGCCGTGCGCATCATATTCACCCCGCCTCAAGGTACCAACGAGACCGAGCGTGTCCAGTGCTACCATATATTCTCCATCATCACGGGTATCTACAGGTACCAGCCAAGCCGTGTGCGTGACTGGGTAAAGCATCCTAAGAACAACGGCTATGAGGCCCTGCACTGCACCCTGATGAGCAATTCGGGAGTATGGGTGGAGGTACAGATCCGCTCCAAGAGGATGGACGACATTGCCGAGAAAGGAATTGCCGCCCACTGGGCCTACAAGAAAGGCGGATACATATCTGAAAACGAGTCCGAGATGGACAAGTGGCTGGTCAAGGTCAAGGACATACTCATCCAGAAGGACTTCAACGCGATGGAGCTCCTGGACATCATCCATTCCGACCTGGTTACCACGGACATCATAGTCTTCACCCCCAAGGGAGACCAGAAGACCATCCAGAAAGGCGCCACCGCCCTGGATTTCGCCTATATGATCCATACCGGAATCGGATACCACGCAATCGCGGCCAAGGTGAATATGAAACTGGTGCCGCTGTCCTATGTCCTCAAGACCGGAGACCAGGTGGAGATAATAACTGCTGAAAAGGAGGAGCCCAAGAAAGAGTGGCTCCAGTTCGTGCAGACCCGCAACGCCATCACCCACATAATGAACCATTTCAAGTCCCGTAGGGACGAGTTCATTCTCGAGGGTGCAAGGATGTTCAGGGAGGTGATGGAAAGCATTGGCGCCACAGTAAACAACGAGAACATCAAGAAGATACTGGACTTCACCCAGATCACGTATGCGGACGAACTCTACTTCAGGATCGGCCTGGGAATGATCAACACCGGGTCTTTCTCCGCCATCATATCCAACACTGAGACTGTGGCATCTCCGGAGCCGTCCAACTATACCGTCAACAGCAAGGATTCACAGGGAAGGTGTTATATCATTGCATCCTGCTGCTCCCCTATCCCGGGTGACGCCGTGGTAGGCTTCAAAGGCCCCAACGGAACCATCACGGTTCACAAGAAATCCTGCAAGATCGCGGAGAACATTGCCTCCAAGCACGGAGACTGGGTGGTGGCACCGGAATGGGACATTGCTAAGAGCGACGAGGCTTTTCCGGTACGGATTTCGCTGCAGGGTCTGGACAGGGTCGGCCTCCTTACGGAGATTTCCCAGTACATTTCCCTTGTTATGGGCGTCAACATGCGCAAGATAAACCTCGGCTCCAACCAGGGAATATTCGACGGATACATAGAACTGATGGTCCGCGACAAGCAGATTCTGGAAAAGATGATAGAGAAACTTGGAACCATAAACGGCATCCAGAGCGTAATCAGGACAGACATATGATGAAAGAATTCTGGAACAGATATTTTCCCGTACTGCCCGTGCTCCTGATTATTTGGGGCGCTATGTTCTCGCACTCCTGCGCCAATACTTCCCAGGCGCCTACCGGAGGACGCAAGGACACCATACCGCCGGTCATCGTCAAGATGAACCCCCGTCCTTACGTCTTAGGGGTTCCGCTGGAGGGAGCAAAATTCGAGTTCACATTCGACGAGTACGTCAAGGTGAGCAATCCCAAGAACATCTTTCTGTCTCCTCCCCTTAAGACGGTTCCCAAATACAAGATGAAGGGCAAGAAACTGATAATCTCCTTCGAGGAACCGCTAAAGGAGAATACCACATATACCCTCAACTTCTACGGCGCTCTCCAGGACATAAACGAGAACAACCCCTACCCCGGGTACTCCTTCGTATTCTCTACCGGAGATTCAATTGATTCCCTGTATGTTACTGGTTTAGTGCAGGATTGCACTACCCTGGACCCTGTCAAGAACGCCACTGTGCTGCTATATGACACCCAGGAAGATTCCGCCGTGTTCAAGGAACTGCCCTTCGCCGCCACCAAGACGGATGACTGGGGCTACTTCGCGCTGCGCAACCTTCCCGCCAGAGGTTTCAGGATGTATGCCATATCAGACGAGAACGGCAACAACCGATACGATCCCGACACCGAGAGCATCGCTTTCATCGACTCCCTGATTAAGCCAGTTAATGTCATAAGGGACAGCGTCTATGAACTTATTTTCTTCGATATGAAGGACACCCTGGCCTGCCGGGACAGGAAGACCGAGTATGAGCTAAGTATGTTCAAGGAGACGCCCTCCAGGCAATACATAGACTTGTACGGAAGAAGGAGCGAACGTTCCGCATTCGTCTCGTTCAGCGCCCGCAACGCGCACATAGACACTATGTGGATCGCAGGTCTGAGCCCCGACAGGCTCATAACCCAGATAAACCTGGAAAGGGATTCCCTTGAGATATGGATGAACGACCAGAGAAACATTCCTGACACCGTCCTGCTCTTCGTCAACTATCTCAAGACAGACTCCACCGGAGTCCGTTCCGGATTCACCGAAGAGATCAAGCTGGGCAATGAGAATCCAAGGGCTCCTGTTGATACTATCGCCAAGATGGATCTCACCGTAGATCCCAAGAGAGTGGAGACCGAGGGCTTCATCCTGGAGTTCGGCTATCCTGTAATAAATGCCCAGTTCGATTCCATCAGTCTCGTGGTCACGGACCTTCACAACGTCGATGAGAGAGGATCCATATCTTATTACAGAGATTCTTTAAATCTAAGGAAGTATCATATTATGCCTGAGGGGAAAATGAGTATAAGCAGCAAGTATACTCTTACCGTACCCAAAGGGATTTTCAGGGATATAAACAATGCCTGGAACGACAGCACCCAGGTTACGGTCAGCCTTCCGATTGACGTCAAGCTGAGCACGCTTCAGCTGGACCTCAAGAACGTCAACCATAAATACATCGTTGAGATGCTTGACGAGAGGCGGACCCAGACCCTCTTCACCCACGTCGTCAATCAGGACAAAATGGTGGAATTCCCTTATCTGACCGCGGGCAAGTATTATATAAGGATTACCGAGGACCTCAACGGGAACTCATATGTGGATACTGGAAGTCTCCTGGACCACCAGATGCCGGAAAGGGTAAAGTATTTCAAGATTGACGACAATCCCCTTCTGGACATTCCCGAGATGTCCTTCATCTCCCAGACCGTAGATCTGGAGCAAATGTTCTAACTATGAAAAGAACGCTGTTAGTCATATTTTCGGCCATTCTTTCCTGTGCGGCGCTCAATGCGCAGGAATATACTGAAGCATACCTGGATACCGTAAAGGTGGGCTCCATTTTCAAGCTCAACGACTATTGGATGGTTGGAGTTGAATACGGAACATCTTTCGTCCGCCAGCGCTTCGTCCCCAGGTTCAGTCAGGAAACAATGATGGTTCCGGGGTATTACGGAGTAACCCTTACCAAGTACAGCAAGATGTTCAGCTATATGCCGTATTTCGGCTTCCAGATAGGCTTTTACAGTGGTCACGAGGGATACAGGTTCAAATTCTCCAAGGAGACCGGATATACGCCAAATTTGGAAGGAACGGAACAGCTTGTGATGCAGATATACGAGGTTCCTTTCCTCACCCAGGTGCATTACGATACCGAGTACTTCAAGCTGATAGGCCTCATCGGAATCTATGGCGCATATAGGAACACTGTCGAAAGGACAGGTCCCCGCGTTCCCGAAGAGATAGCGCACTCGTTCCGCGACTTCGACCGTCGTCTGGATTACGGACTTCAGGGTGGTGGCGGAATAGGCCTGGTGTTCTCTCCGTTCGAGTTCCACGTTACGGCAAAGGTCCGTTACAGCTGGTCTTCCCTCTTTGCCCCGGATTACAGGCAAAGCCTGGATTATTGGTACGCATATCCGTTCGACGTGATGGTTACAGGGAGCCTTCATTTCCATCTGAGCAAGCGATCAGGGCGCAGCCGCGCCGATTTGAGGCGTGAAGCCAAGAGAATAGTCTACGATAATGAACAACAAGAATAAGTCACTGGAAGTCAATATAGGAAACATTGTTGTAGGTGGTGTTAACAAAATTGTTATCCAGACAATGTGCAACACTCACACCGACGATGTGGCCTCAACTGTAGCCCAATGCAGGCGTCTTGCCGCTGCCGGAGCCCAGATCATAAGGATAACGGTTCCCAGCCTCCGCGAAGTCGAGTGCATCCGTGAAATTAGGGATACTTTGAGAGCCGAAGGCATTGACACACCCATTGTGGCGGACATACATTTCTCTTCCGCGACGGCAATTGCGGTGGCTCCTTATGTAGACAAAGTAAGGATCAACCCGGGCAACTTCCATCCTGACCATTCAAAGGCAAGGGAGCAGTTTGCCGCCCTTCTGGATGTCTGCCGTACTTACGGGACGGCGGTACGCATCGGACTTAACCACGGTTCCCTCGGAAAATACATAACCGACCTTTATGGCAATACCCCTCGTGCCATGGCTCTTGCAGCTATGGAATGGGTGCGTATGTGCATTGAAAAGGATTTCCTGCAAGTCGTTGTATCCCTCAAGGCCAGCAATACCGTGATGATGGTACAGGCTTATCGTTTACTTAAAGAAATGATGGAAGAGGAAGGGTGTATGTTCCCTATGCATCTGGGAGTTACTGAAGCCGGAAACGGCGTTTCAGGCAGGGTTAAGTCCTGTATAGGGATAGCCACTCTGCTTGAAGAAGGCATAGGAGACACCATACGCGTCTCCCTGACCGAAGACCCTGAGAACGAGCTTCCGGTTGCAGCCTATCTGGCCGCGCGGTACAGCGGCGCACCGATGCCGGCCCTGCCGGCGGAGGAGCTTCGCATCCTGGATGCGGCCTGCACCTGGGGGCCGGCTCTCCTGCGCCGCGAGATAGACGACTTCCCCCTGGATGACGAAGACCTCAAGAAAGAGATAATGCAGGGCGCCCGCAGGCAGTTCTTCAAGCCGGAATACATAGCCTGTCCCGGCTGCGGCCGCACTATGTACGACCTTCAGAAGGCATTCGAGGAAGTCAAGGCGCGTACTTCGCATCTAAGCGGAATGGTCATAGCCGTGATGGGCTGCATAGTCAACGGCCCCGGAGAGATGGCCGATGCCGACTGGGGCTATGTGGGAGAAGGCAATCATATGGTGTCCATATACAAAAAGAACGAGCCTGTTCTGAGGCACGTTCCTGATACTGAGGCTGTAGACAGACTTCTGGAACTTATCGAAGCTTCGCGATGACGCTCTCGCAAGCTCTTACTCTCTCTCCTATCTTCACCACTATCTCCGCGTCCGGCGGAAGGTAGAAGTCTATCCTGGATCCGAACTTGATAATACCGCACTGCTCCCCCGCCCTGACATCGAGCCCGGGTTTGGAGTAGCATACGATCCTCCTTGCAAACGAACCTGCCAGCTGCTTGAAAAACACCTTCTGGCCATCAGGGTTAAGGATACCGGTGCAGCTGTGCTCGTTGTCTTCAGACGCCTTGGGTGAGAACGCAAGGCGCTTGCGTCCCCTGTAATACTGGTAGTAATCCACCTTGCCGTCTATAGGCCAGAAATTGGCGTGTACGTCAAAGAAGTTCATATAGATGGACACCTTGACACATTCCCCGCGCACCCACTCTTCTTCACGGACTTTGCTGATTTCCACTATCTGGCCGTCGGCGACCGCGCTGACTGTGGAAGGCCCCCCTGAACACATTCTGTGAGGTACCCTGTGGAATAGCAGGTTTGCTATTGCAAGGAGCAGGAGCAATATTGATGCTCCCCAACTGAACCAAGGATAGACAATATGGGTCAACAGTATGGCTATCAGTATTGTAGCGAACAGTATCACTACAATTACTTCAAATATGGAATCCTTGTCTATCCTTAACATCGGGCTTTATAGAAGGTTGAAAAGAGCCAGGTAAATGGTGCCGACGGGCACGGCCGTCAAGGTGCTGTCGAAGCGGTCGAGAAGTCCCCCGTGTCCAGGTATCGCCCTGCCGGAATCCTTGACTCCGCAGGCGCGTTTCCAGGCCGATTCGAACAGGTCCCCCAGTACTCCGGCCACGTGCATCATCACGGCCAGTGCGATGCAATGCAGCCAATGGATGTCCAGGAGTCCGGTCAACTTGAGGACTATGGCTGCAATTATGCTGAACGCCATTCCGCCCCAGAAACCTATCCAGGTTTTCTTGGGCGATATGTCGGGACAAAGCTTCCGGCTGTCTTCTTTCCGGCCGAAGGACATACCTATTGTATAGGCGCCTATGTCTGAGCACCAGATTATGACGAAGAAGCAGATTAGCAGTATGCAGCTGAAAGAGCCGTCTTTAAGCGCTATGAAGGTGGAGAGGGAAAGAGGTACGGCAATGTAAACAAGGCCCGTGAAAATGTGCGAAAAGTCCTTTAAACGGCCTTTTCTGTCCTTGTCGAAAAGCAGGCTGAGCATTGTAGCCGTAACCGGTATCATTCCCAGGGAGATCAGCTTTGCAGGTATGCGGTAGCTGAAGAAACAGAACAGGAGAGCGAAGAAAATGATTCCGGAAGCAATGGCCAGTATCCTGGGGACTTTGAAAATGTCCCCCATTGTCATTGCGTAGAACTCGTGCATCATACCCACCATCATATAGATGATCAGGGCTGCATAGAGATACGGGCTGAACAGCAGACAGCCCAGCATCACCAGCACGAACACTATGCCGGAAACCGTCCTAAGCTTCAGGCTGCTGTCCATTCTCTTCAGGCTTGTCTGTCTGTTCCGTCTTCTCGGGTTTTCTCTCATCCTCCGGAGGGAGTACCTTGGGGCCGAGGATCTTCTCTACGTCTTCGGCAAAGATGACCTCCTTTTCAAGCAGAAGCTCTGCAACCTGCAGGAAGCCTTCCTTGTGCTCGGTAAGGATTCCGATGGTGCGGTCGTGGATCTCGCCAACCAGCCTCTTGACCTCCTCGTCCATAAGCTCGGCTGTCTTCTCGGAATACGGCTTTGTGAGTTCGTATCCGCGTGAGCCGGTGGAGTCGTAGAATGACAGGTTGCCCACCTTGTCGCTCATTCCGTAGTACTGGATCATTCCGTAGGCCATCTGGGTGAGGCGCTCCAGGTCGTTCTGGGCTCCGGTGGACGGTTCTCCGTTGACGATTTCTTCCGCTACGCGTCCGCCTATCAGGGAGCACATCTCGTCTATCATCTGGCTCTTGGTCCAGAGCTTGCGGTCCTCGGGAAGGTACCAGGCGGCGCCCAGGGCCTGTCCCCTTGGTATGAGGGTGACCTTGAAGAGCGGATTGGCGTAAGGCAGCAGCCAGCTTGTGACGGCGTGGCCGGCCTCGTGATGCGCGATTGACGAACGCTCCTTGTTGGTGAGGATGGCGCTCTTGCGCTCAAGGCCTCCTATTATCCTGTCTACAGCGTCCAGGAAGTCCTGCTTGTCCACGGCGCTCTTGCCTTTGCGCGCTGCGGTGAGGGCGGCTTCGTTGCAGACATTGGCTATGTCGGCTCCGGAGAATCCGGAAGTGTGCTTTGCCATGAAATCCAGGTCGAAGTCCTCGGAAATCTTGAGGCCTTTCGTATGCACCTGGAAGATTTCCTTGCGCTCGTTGAGTTCGGGAAGCTCCACGTGTATCTGGCGGTCGAAACGGCCGGCGCGCATCAGAGCCTTGTCCAGGATGTCGGCCCTGTTGGTGGCGGCAAGAACTATTACGCCGCTGTTGGTGCCGAATCCGTCCATTTCAGTAAGGAGCTGGTTCAGAGTGTTTTCCCTTTCGTCATTTGAAGAGAATCCCACGTTCTTTCCCCTTGCCCTTCCCACGGCGTCAATCTCATCGATGAAC
>JAFRXC010000009.1 GCA_017437825.1 Bacteroidales bacterium | reverse complement strand
TTTCTTGGAATCCTTGTTGTCTATGAGCGGATCGTTGAAAGCTCCCACATGGCCTGAAGCCTCCCAGATTTTGGGATGCATGAAGATGCAGGAATCTATTCCCACAATGTTCTCGTTCAGGCGGGTCATGGCGTTCCACCAGTAACTCTTTATGTTGTTCTTGAGTTCCACTCCCATCTGGCCGTAATCATAAACAGCGGCAAGTCCGTCATAAATCTCGCTGGAAGGGAAAATGAATCCGTATTCCTTGCAATGCGCTACAAGCACTTTAAAAAGTTCGTCCTGAGTCATACGAAGTGTTTTTTATCTGTTATTTCAAAATCAAGCAAAATTAAAAATAATTAATAAAGTATCAAATAGATGTGATACCCAGCTTCTGGCGCACTTGGGCAATCATTTCGCCGAAGAAAGGGCGCGCCTCCAACTGAGGATGCGGAATCTGCAGCCCCGGCTCGTCCACTTTCCTGTCTCCGTAAAGGAGGATGTCGATGTCAATGACGCGGTCGTGGTAGATGCGGCTGCCGTCGGGGGCGTACTCCGGGGCGTCCCGGCGCCCCATCAGACGCTCTATTCTCTTGCAGCGGCGCAGCAGGGCGCCGGGGGAGAGGCGCAGGTCGTACGCGGCGACACAATTGAGGAAATCGGGTCCGTCGAAGCCCGCAGCCTTTGTGTTGACGATATCCGAAACGGCTTTGTAACGTTTCCCAAGGGCTATATTCAAAAGACAAAGGGCGCGCCTGATGTTGCGCTCCCTGTTTCCTTTGTTGGTGCCTAATGAAAGATAAACCGTCATTCCTGAGAATCGTCCTCTATGTCAAAATCCATATTCAGGGCCACCCTGGCTTCGTCCGTCATCATACTAGTGTTCCAAGCCGGCTCGAATACCAGGTCAATGTCGCAACCAGTAATGCCGGGAACGTCCTCTACACCAGTCTTGATATCATTCACCACATAGTCTGCCATAGGACAGTTGGGGGCTGTGAAAGTCATACAGATATGAACCTTGTGCTCCTTGTTTATGTTAATCTCATATATGAGTCCCAGATCGTAAATGTTCACCGGGATTTCAGGGTCATAAACCTGTTTCAGGGCCAGAACCACGTTCTCGTACAACGGTGCCAGTTCCTTGACGTCGGCGGCCGTAAGCACTTCGGCTTCAGCCTCCGGCTGAGCCTCAGGCCCCGCCATCGCCTCCGCCGCCTTCTTCTTAATGGTCTCCACCATTGAGGCAAGGCCGCCAGCCCTGGTAGGGGAGAGGTTCTCCTTGAGGCCGATCTGGTCAAGGAAGCCGAAGTCATCTTCAGCTATCTCCTGAGGAGTCCTTCCTGAATAGACGTCTATAAGAAGTGAGATGATTCCCTTTGTGATGATGGCATCAGAGTCTGCTTTGAAGAAGAGTTTGCCATCTTTCTTTTCACAATCCAGCCAAACCCTTGATTGACAGCCTTTTATCAGCTTATCTTCGGTTTTGGACTCCTCCGGGAATGGCTCCAGGTTCTTGCCCTGCTCTATCAGATATTCGTATTTGTCAAGCCATTCGTCGTACATCGAGAAATCCTCGATCACTTGCTGCTTTTTCTCTTCCAGGTTCATATTATCTCAACATATTAATGGCCTTGTCCAAGGCGGTTATGAACTGTTGCGCTTCCTCCAGCGTATTGTAGGGAGCAAACGATACCCTGAGCATTCCGGTAACTCCGAAACGGTCCATCAGGGGCTCGGCGCACATCTGGCCGGAACGTACCGCTATTCCCATCTTGTCCAGGATCAGGGCCAGGTCTTCGTGGTGCACTCCCTGTACGCAGAAGGAGAAGAGGGGTATCTTGTCCTGTGGCTTTTCGGGACGACCGAAAAGTTTTATGCGTGTATCGTCACAGAGTGCTCCGTAAATATAATCTTTTACCTTAACTGATTCTGTTTCAATTGATTGTTCTCTCATTTGGGTGGCAATTCCAAAAGCTGGTACAAGGGTTGGAACACCTGATATATTCTGTGTTCCTGCCTCGAATTTGTGCGGCGGCTTTGCGAAAGTAGTCCCCGACCAGCGGACTGTCTCTATCATTTCTCCTCCGCCCATATAAGGAGGGAAGGCCTCCAGCCACTCTGGCTTGGCGTACAGGACTCCCGTTCCGGGAGCGGCATACAGTTTATGTCCGGAGAAAGCGTAGAAGTCACAGTCCATTGCAGTGACGTCCACCTTCTGATGCACTATCCCCTGCGCTCCGTCCACCATCACGGCGCATCCGTAACTGTGACACTTGGCGATGATCTCCTCCACGGGATTCACTATGCCCAGCACGTTGGAGATATGAGCAACGCTCAGCAGGCGGACCTTCCCGCCGGAGAGCATCTCGTCAAGCATATCCACGCGGAGGCAGCCGTTGTCGTCAACAGGCAGCACCTTGAGGATGGCGCCTTTGCGCTGGGCCATCAACTGCCAGGGGACTATGTTTGAGTGGTGCTCTTCTTCTGAGACGATTATCTGGTCTCCTGGCTTGATGCAGGCTTCGCCGAAGCAGAATGCAACAAGGTTGAGGGCGGCCGTGGCGCCAGAAGTGAACACTATGCTGCGGGCGTCCGCGGCTCCTATGAAGTCGGCCGCGGCCTGCCTTGCGTTCTCGTATTCTGCCGTGGCGTCTGCCGCCAGCTTATGCACGGCCCTGTGCAGGTTGGCGTTGCTCTTGAGGGTAATCTGATTCCACTTCTCAACCACCGACAGCGGCCTTTGGCTGGTAGCTGCATTGTCCAGGTATATGAGCTTGCGCCCATACACTTTTTCTTCCAGGATAGGGAACTGTCCGCGTAGTTGTTCTATGGTCATAATTGCTGGATTAAGGCCTACAAATTTAGCATTTTTTATTATTTTTGTTTCTGTTATGACAGACTATGTTTCAGGCAAGATTGAAGCCCTTTCTCCAACCCAGGTGGTAGTGGACAACCACGGTATCGGTTATATCTTCGAGATATCCTTACAGACCTTTTCCGCTCTGGAAGGAAAGGCAGAATCTACTGTCTATGTTCAACATATGCCAAACCCCAGGGACGGGTCTTTCATAGATTACGGCTTTGCCACCAAGAACGAGAGGGAACTGTTCCGTCTCATCACCGGCGTCTCAGGCATGGGCTCTGCTTCTGCTAGGATGATTCTGTCTGCCTTTACTTCTGATGAGTTCAACCAGGCCATCCTTTCTGAAGATGTCAACAGGCTCAAGAGCGTGAAGGGCCTTGGGGTCAAGAGCGCCCAAAGGCTTATCCTGGAATTGAAGGACAAAATTGTGAAAGGGGAGGGAGAGGTTCCTGAGCAGTTGTTCGTGGCTACTAATGACGCTATGGAAGAGGCTGCTCGTGCTCTTGTAATGCTGGGCTTCTCCAAGCCTAATGTCAACAAGGCTCTTCAGAACATTCTCAAGAAGGATCCTTCCGCCAAGGTAGAGGACCTCATAAAGGCCGCCCTTAAGATTCTCTAGCCTCTCATCGTTCCACGTGGAACACTCTTAACATTTGTAACCGCCTTTCTGGTCTCCGAAAAGAGGCTGTTCCCTTCGGTATCCTTCGCTCCGCTCATCCCTCCCACGCCTGACGGCGCGGGCCCCTCCCGTTCACGAGGCCACGGGCGGCCACGGGATCCGAAGGGAACAGCCTCTTTTCTACGACGGAATATCATAATGATTTTAGATGCAGGGAGGTGATATAGGGGCAGCGCGAATAGGCGGAGAATGATTAAGCAAGTCCCTCGGAGCGCAGCGGTGCTACGCACAACGGCGTGTGTTTGACGAGTGTTAGACAGTCCGTAGGGCTGGCTAAAAGGGAGGAGTTAGCCGTTGAGCAAGCGGAGAGGTAGACTTGCCATTCTCCGACGTCAGCGCTGCCCCTATATCACCTCCTTGCATCTTTGAAGACAATTATAAGGGAAAGTTATGGTCACAAATGGAAATTAGCGGCCAAAATAAACGAGGAGAACTGAGATGTCGGCGGGTGAAACGCCGGAAATACGCGACGCTTGAGCAATCGTTCGCGGGGCATATCTCTTCAATTTCTGACGACATTCTATTGTCAATCCAGCAACGCGGTCGAAATCAAAGTCCTCCGGAATAGCCAAATCTTCTAACTTCTGGATCTTTGCAGCCATCTGCTTTTCACGGTCAATATAGCCCTTGTACTTGATAGAAATCTCTACCGATTCTATGACTTCTCTATCAAATGTTCCTCGTGGAACAATTTTCAAAAGTTCCTCAAGAGAGACCTCTGGACTAGCAGCGATTTCTTCCATTTTCTTTGAATCAGTCAATGAAGCAGATCCTACACTCTCCAGGAAAGGATTGATCATATTAGCGGTGATTTTAGTCGTTGCTGCAATTTCAGATAACTTCTCTACCTGGTCGTATTTATTCATCGTGAAAGCATAACGCTCTTCACTGGCAAGACCAATGTTGTGAGAAAGTTCCGTAAGGCGCTGGTCAGCGTTATCCTGACGAAGGAGTATTCTGTATTCGGCGCGCGAAGTGAACATTCTATAAGGCTCATCAACACCCTTTGTAATGAGATCATCAATGAGGACTCCTATATAGGAAGAATCCCTGCTGAGAATGAAAGGATCCTTCCCCGAAAGTTTAAGGTGCGCGTTAATTCCGGCAATTATTCCTTGTGCCGCAGCTTCCTCATAACCAGTAGTTCCATTGACCTGTCCGGCAAAATAGAGATTCTCAATATCTTTCAGTTCAAGAGTAGCTCTTAGCTGAGTGGGATCGAAATAATCGTATTCCACAGCATAAGCTGGTCTGAAAATCTTTACTTGTTCAAGACCGGGGATTGCGTGTAAAGCCTTCAACTGAACATCCAGAGGAAGAGAAGAAGAAAAACCCTGGAGATAATACTCAGATGTATTTCGACCTTCTGGCTCAAGGAACAACTGATGAGTATCCTTGTCAGGAAAGACTCTCAGCTTGTCTTCGATGCTGGGACAGTAACGCGGACCCTTTCCGTGAATCATTCCGGTGAAGAGTGGAGAATCGCTGAATCCGGATCGCAGGATATCGTGAACTTCTTCAGTCGTGTGAAGAATATAACACTCCATCTGGCTTCCGCTTTTCTGAACTGATGAAGGACGGGGCAGATAAGAAAAACGGGCTGGATCAGAATCGCCGTATTGCAAAATCAAATTCGAAGTGTCGACAGAATTTATGTCAATTCTCGGGGGAGTGCCGGTTTTCATCCTGGCGGTCTGGATTCCCATCGAAACCAGTTGTTCCGTCAGACCGTGAGAAGCGAGTTCTCCGATACGGCCTCCTTCGAAGGAAGTACGGCCTATGAAGAGCTTGCCTGAGAGGAAAGTTCCGGCCGTCAGAATAACCGCGCGAGAATTGAAAATTGCACCGGTAGTCGTACCCACCCCAACGATTTTTGAACCGTCGAAAAGAAATTTAGTGACAGAATCGACGTAAATATCTAATTTACAATGACTTTCGAGAATTTTACGCCATAACAGGGAAAATTGGATTTTATCACACTGGGCACGCGGACTCCACATTGCAGGTCCTTTGGACTTGTTGAGCATCCGGAACTGGAGAGTGGCGTCGTCGGTCACCATTCCCATATAACCACCGAGAGCGTCGATCTCCCGGACAATCTGTCCTTTGGCGATTCCTCCCACAGCCGGGTTACAGGACATCTTGGCGAAACCAAGCATATCCATACTGACCAGCAGGACAGACGAGCCGAGGTTCGCGGCAGCCATTGCTGCCTCGCATCCGGCGTGTCCGCCTCCTACAACTATTATATCGTAAGTGTCAGTCATCGGCTAAGCGAATCCGTACATTGCCTCCCTGAGTGAAAGGTAGTAGTCCTCTTTTGCCCTCATCTGGGCTTTCTGAGCCTTGGTATGGTCGTCGTATCCTATGAGATGAAGCAGGCCGTGAACTATCACTCTATACAGTTCTTCCTGAAAATCAACATCATAGAGGCGTGCGTTCTCCCTGACGCTGTCAATGCTGATGAACAGGTCGCCGGAGAGTTTGTCGCCTTTGCAATAGTCGAAAGTGATGATATCGGTGAAGTAGTCGTGCTGAAGATACTTCATATTTATATCCAGGATATAGTTATCGGAACAGAAAATGATGGAAATCTGTCCCAGCCTGCGGATTTCACTTTCGGCCACTACCTTAAGCCACTGATTGTTAGCGGCCTTATTTTTGAAGGTAAAGTCAATATCTTGTGTATAATACGAGACCATAGATGATAAAATTTCTTACAAATCTACAACTATTAAATTAAATATTGGATTTGAATTATTTTATTTCTATATTTGGAGGCCTAAATAGGAATATTAAAGTAACACAATATGGAAATTAAGAAATCAGAAAAAGCCAGCCTGGAGAACAAAAGACTGCTCTTCACGGAGATTGGTTTAATTTTGGCTCTCCTCATCGTATGGGGAGCATTCTCCTACAGTACCAAGGAGAAGAAAGTTGCTGTTTTCGAAGACGTGGCAGAAGAAATCGCTGTCGAGGAGGAAATTCCTATCACCCAGGAGAACACCCCTCCGCCGCCAGAGACTCCGGACGTTCCCGTTCTTTCTGACCAGATTGACATCGTTGACGACGAAATCGTCGTTGATGACAGTATGTTCCTTAACCTGGAAGATGACTCGAGCATCGGTATCGAGATCATGGACTATGTAGAGGCTGTCGTTGAAGAGGAAGAGGTTGAAGAGGAAGCTATTCCTTTCCAACTTGTAGAGGAGAAACCTAAATTCCAGGGCGGAGACGCCAACGACTTCACCAGGTGGGTGAACTCAAGGCTCCAGTATCCTGAAATCGCCAAGGAAAACGGCGTTCAGGGCCGTGTAACCCTCCAGTTCACTGTAAATGCTGACGGTTCTGTAGCAAACGTAAAGGTGCTCAGAGGTGTTGACCCTTCTCTTGACCAGGAGGCCGTGAGAGTTGTTTCAAGCTCTCCTAAGTGGACCCCGGGACGTCAGAGGGACCGCGCAGTAAAGGTTACCTACACCTTCCCTGTTGTATTCCAGCTCCGATAATTAATTATCTCACTATAATTAAGGCTGTCCATCAGGATGGCCTTTTTTTGATTGAATGGAAGAAAAAGCAGTATTCGTCGGCATAATAAGAAGAGAGGACGACCCCAGGAAAGTAGAGGAATATCTTGATGAACTCCGCTTTCTGGCCGAGACGGCCGGAGTGGCCGGAGACAGGAGTTTCGTCCAGAAAGTAGACAAGCCCGACAACGCTACTTACATAAAAAGCGGAAAACTCCAGGAGATAGCCGACTATTGCGAGGAAAACTGCATCCAGTACGTGATCTTTGACGATGAGCTTACCGGAATGCAGCAAAGGAACATAGAAAAGATAATCAAGGTCAGTTCCGTAATAGACAGAACAAGCCTGATCCTGGAAATATTCGCACAGAGGGCAAAGACATCCTATGCCAAGATGCAGGTGGAACTGGCCCGTTACAATTATATGCTGCCCCGCCTGGCAGGAATGTGGACCCACCTTGAGAGGCAGCGCGGAGGTATGGGAACACGAGGCGGTATGGGTGAAACCCAGATAGAAATAGACCGCCGAATCGTAAAGGAACGCATAACCCGCCTGAAGGAACAGCTCAAGAAAGTAGACCGGCAGATGGCCACACAGAGGAGCAACCGCGGCCAGATGGTCCGCCTTTCCCTCGTAGGCTATACAAATGTGGGAAAAAGCACTCTTATGAACTTGCTGGCAAAGTCTGACGTCTTTGCTGAAAACAAGCTCTTTGCAACCCTGGATACAACTGTGCGCAAGGTAGTCATAGAGAACGTACCCTTCCTGCTAAGCGACACCGTAGGATTCATCCGCAAACTGCCTACGCAGCTGATAGAGGCCTTCAAGAGTACCCTTGACGAG
The DNA here is from genome assembly GCA_017437825.1 of Bacteroidales bacterium. Lineage (GTDB taxonomy): Bacteria > Bacteroidota > Bacteroidia > Bacteroidales > UBA932 > Cryptobacteroides. The sequence continues at coordinate 30,126 of JAFRXC010000009.1, read as the reverse complement.
GTTCGCGAGGCCGACATCCTCCTGCACGTAGTGGACGTGTCACATCCGGACTTCGAGGAGCAGATGGCAACTGTGGAGAAGACCCTGCAGGACATAGGTGCCAAGAACAAGCCTATATACGTCATTTTCAATAAGATAGATGCCTATAGATACGAGGAGTATGATGAGTTCTCACTAGTTCCCAAAGCCAAGGAGAACCAGACCTTGGACGAACTGAAGAACAGTTGGATTGCCAAGGAGAAAACACCTTGCATCTTCATATCAGCCAAACAGAAACTGAACATAGAAAAACTCCGCAACGACATCTACAAGATGGTTGCGGAAATCCACGCCGGCCGTTATCCCTTCAATAATTTCCTTTGGTAACTAATCGCTGAATTTGGCTTTCAGGAATTCGCGGTTCAGGCGGGCAATGTGAGAAACGGATATGCCCTTTGGGCATTCCATCTCACAGGCGCGCGTGTTGGTGCAGTTGCCAAAGCCGAGTTCGTCCATTTTGGCTACCATAGCCCTTGCGCGCCTTCCTGACTCTATTTTCCCCTGCGGAAGCAGGGCGAGAGAACTCACTCTTGCAGCGACAAAGAGCATAGCGGAGCCGTTGCGGCAGGTGGCCACGCACGCTCCGCATCCAACGCAGGAAGCTGCGTCCATACTAGCCTCGGCATTATCGTGAGGAATGAGGATTGCGTTTGCGTCCTGCGCAGAGCCTGTGCGTACCGATATGAATCCTCCTGCCTGGAGAATCTTGTCGAAGGCGTTCCTGTCAACGACGAGATCCTTGATTATGGGGAAAGCAGCGCTTCTGAATGGCTCTACGGTGATAGTTTCACCATCCTTGAAATGACGCATGAACAGCTGACAGGTGGTAACCCTGTCGTCAGGGCCGTGGGCCCTTCCGTTTATATACAGGGAGCAGGCGCCGCAGATTCCTTCGCGGCAGTCGTGATCGAATGCCACCGGCTCCTTACCTTCCTTTATAAGCTGCCCATTAAGGATATCGAGCATTTCCAGGAACGAGGCATCAGGCTCTATTCCGGAAATATGATAAGTCTGGAAACAGCCCTTTTCGCGGGCGTTCTTCTGACGCCATATCTTAAGATTGAATTCCATAAGCCTTACTCCTTGTAATTTCTGGTTTTAACCTGGACAAACTGGTAGTCCAACATCTCCTTATGGAGTTCAGGGGCTTTGTCATCTCCCTTGCACTCCCAGGCGGCAACATACATATAGTTGGCATCATCCCTCTTTGCCTCGCCTTCTTCTGTCTGGCTTTCCTCCCTGAAATGGCCTCCGCAGGATTCCTTCCTCTCAAGGGCGTCCATTGCCATCAACTTCCCTATCTCAAAGAAATCTTCCAGCCTCAGAGCCTTTTCTAGTTCCTGGTTGAACTCATACTGGGTACATGGAACGTTCACTTCTCTATAGAACTCCTCCCTCAGTTTGTCTATCTCTTCAATTGCCTTTTTCAGACCCTTTTCATTGCGGGACATACCCACATACTCCCACATTATCCTGCCAAGCCTCTTATGTATAGAATCTACTGTAAGTTTACCTTTTATGGAGAACAGACGATTCATCCTCTCCTGCACAGCTTTTTCGGCCTCTTCAAATTCAGGGGAACTGGTATCTGTCTTTGGCTCTGAAAACTTCTTGGACAGATAGTCTCCTATTGTGACAGGAAGAATGAAATATCCGTCTGCAAGACCCTGCATCAAAGCTGAAGCTCCCAGTCTGTTTCCTCCGTGATCTGAGAAGTTTGCCTCCCCTATGGCATATAGGCCCGGGATAGTGGTTTGAAGGTCATAATCAACCCATAATCCACCCATAGTATAATGGATGGCAGGATATATCATCATAGGCTCTTCCCAAGGGTTGGAGTCGGTTATTTTCTGGTACATCTCGAACAGGTTCCCATACCTTTCAGCCACTTTTTCCTTTCCAAGACGGGCTATGGCTTCCTTGAAATCCAGGAAGACGGCAAGTCCTGTCTCGTTTACACCGAATCCGGCGTCGCACCTCTCCTTTGCAGCCCTGGAGGCTACGTCTCTTGGAACAAGGTTGCCAAAGGCGGGATACCTGCGCTCCAGGTAGTAATCCCTGTCTTCTTCAGGTATCTGGGACGGCTTTATCTGATGTTTGCGCAGTTTTTCAACATCTTCAATCTTTTTTGGAACCCATATCCTTCCGTCATTACGGAGAGACTCAGACATAAGCGTAAGTTTGCTCTGCTGCTGGCCGTGGACGGGTATGCAGGTAGGATGTATCTGAGCAAAACAAGGATTGGCAAAGAAGGCACCTTTCCTGTAGCACTGCATTATTGCAGAGCCATTACTGTTCATAGCGTTGGTTGAAAGGAAATACGTATTTCCATAACCTCCGGTAGCAATTACTACCGCGTGGGCTCCGAATCTTTCAAGTTTTCCGGTAACAAGGTTGCGGGCTATGATTCCTTTTGCCTGTCCGTTTATCAACACAAGATCCATCATTTCGTGCCTGGGATAGCACTTGACCGTTCCGGCTGCTATTTCTTTATTAAGGGATGCGTAGGCTCCCAGCAGAAGCTGCTGACCGGTCTGCCCACGCGCATAGAATGTGCGGCTTACCTGCACTCCTCCGAACGACCTGTTAACCAGGTAGCCTGCATAATCACGAGCAAAAGGAACTCCCTGAGCCACGCAATGGTCTATTATGGCCGAACTGACTTCCGCAAGACGATAAACATTTGCTTCACGGGAGCGGTAATCCCCTCCTTTTATAGTGTCATAGAAAAGTCGGTATACTGAATCGTTATCGTTCTGAAAGTTCTTGGCTGCGTTTATACCTCCCTGTGCTGCCACAGAATGAGCTCTACGGGGAGAATCGCTTATGCAGAAGATCTTGACATTATAACCAAGTTCTCCAAGGGAAGCTGCGGCAGAGGCTCCGGCAAGTCCGGTTCCCACTACTATTATCTCAAGTATTCTCTTGTTGTTGGGACTTACAAGATTGACTTCCGCTTTGCGCCTGGTCCATTTTTCTGACAAAGGACCTTCAGGAATCTTAGATTCCAACTTGTATGACATCTATAATTGTTTTAAAACAGTGTGTTCTCTTCCTGTGCAGGCTGATAATCTTCAAGACCAAGGTGCTTGTATGCCAATTCCGTGGCAATTCTGCCGCGTGGAGTCCTTACTATATATCCTTCTTTTATAAGGAAAGGCTCATATACTTCTTCGAACGTTCCCTGGTCTTCGCTTATTGCAGTTGCTATGGTGTTGGCTCCCACAGGACCTCCCTTGAAAGTAGTAATTATGGTCCTGAGTATCTTGTTGTCTATGTAATCAAGACCTCTGGTGTCTATGTTGAGTTTGTCAAGGGCGTATTTTGTTATCTTGAGGTCTATGTAGCCGTCTCCCATCACCTGGGCGAAGTCCCTTACCCTTCGCAGAAGGGAATTTGCTATACGGGGCGTTCCGCGGCTGCGCATCGCTATCTCCCTAGCAGCGTCCTTTTCTATGGCTATGTTGAGGATGCGCGCGCTGCGGGTGACTATCTTCACCAGATCGTCTGTATCGTAATATTCCAGGGCGCACCTGATTCCAAAACGCTCGCGCAGAGGAGCGGTAAGGAGGCCGCTTCTGGTAGTGGCACCAACAAGGGTGAAAGGGTTGAGAGATATGCGTACAGACCTGGCTCCAGGGCCTTTGTCTATCATTATGTCTATCACGTAGTCTTCCATAGCCGAATACAGGTATTCCTCAACTTCGGCCGAGAGCCTGTGGATTTCATCTATGAAAAGTACGTCTCCTGTATCGAGTGAAGTAAGAAGTCCTGCAAGATCACCCGGTTTGTCCAGCACGGGACCGGAAGTGATTTTCATATTCACTCCCATCTCGTTTGCTATGATATGCGCAAGGGTGGTTTTGCCCAGACCGGGAGGACCGTGGAACAGAGTGTGGTCCAATGCCTCTCCCCTCATCTTTGCAGCCTTTATGTATATGCCCAGATTGGATATGATATCTCTCTGACCTGTGAAATCATCCAGCTCCCGGGGTCTGATTATTCCGTCTAATTCCTTATCTTTGCCGGCGTTGGTGTTATGAGGGTCGAAGTCTGACATCGTACAACAGTTTATTATAACACAAATATAATATCTTTTTTATTATTTCCTGTTGATTATAATAATGCTGTTAATATGTTGAAAACTCTCATAAGTGTTTGAAGGATAATAATATATAGATATTGATAACTGTTGGTTTCCTGTTATTCCGCCCGTGTGCCGGGTGTTGATAAAAGAAGAGACTTTTTTTATCAAACGGAATGGGAAAGTTTTCAGCACGATAATCAACAGGCTTTAAACAGAATTAACAGGACAAGTGTTGATAAGTTCTATTTCTTCTGATAAGATCAGATATCTTTTGAACGGGCAAAAAGAAATTTTCTGTGACGGATTGTTTCTTTCTGCGCGTTGGTTCGTGGTATCTGAAGTGGCAGAAAAAGGTGTTCATCTAATTGTACTGCCTACCCAGGAGTCTGCTGAATACTGCACATACGATCTTTACAATCTCATAGAAGGAGACCGTGTATTCTTCCTTCCTTCTTCTGGAAAAGGAATAGAAAGAAGCAATTACAAGTCTTCCCTTGCAGTTCAGAGAACGGCTGCGATAGGTAAAATTACAACTTACTCTGGAAACTCCCCCCTGTTCGTGGTGAGTTATCCTGATGCTTTGCAGGAAAAACTACCTGGATCCGACACCATAAAGGATTCCATCATCACCCTCAAGAAAGGAGAAGAAGTGGATTACGACGACCTCAAGCAGAGGCTGTATGATTCAGGATTCGAGAAAGTGGACTTCGTTTCTTCTCCGGGGCAGTTTGCAGTCAGGGGATCACTTATAGACATATTTTCATATTCCTTTAACGATCCTTACAGAATCTCTTTCTGGGGTGACGAGATAGAGGACATAAGCATATTCGACTGCAACACCCAGCTTTCCAAGCAGCACGCAGATTCCGTGGATATAATTTCCGATGCCGTTTCTGCCGAGGCTCAGGATGGCAGGCTGCTTTCAGAAATACTCCCTGATGACACTGTAGTGTGGCTGGACTCTTCCGATATGTACTCTCACAAAGAGTTCTACGAAGGACTTAAAAAGTTCAGCAGGATCTATACAGATTCTCCCGTTTCCAGGACACAGCCTGCCGACGTACATTTCGACATCACTCCCCAGCCGTCGTTCAACAAGAACTTCGAGCTCCTTACGGCTGACATACGGACCCGCCTTGAAAACGGATACAAAGTGTTCATATACGGCGAGAAACAGTCCCAGTTGGAGAGGCTCCGCTCTATCCTTTTCCAGAACGGTGGCCTTCTGCCAGAATTCGTATCCGGAAAGAACATACACAACGGATTCGTAGACAACGAGAACAAGGTCTGCTGCTATTCCGACCACGAGATATTCGACCGTTTCCAGCGCGTGCAGATGCGCCGCACGGTGGAGAAGAACGAGCAGTTGACAATCAACGACCTCAACGCCATCAACTTAGGCGACTATGTGGTTCACATTGACCACGGCGTGGGCGTATTCGGGGGTCTCGTCAGGATGAAGGACGACAAAGGCAGGTACAAGGAAGTCGTCAAGATTTCTTACAAGGACGGAGATGTCGTTTTCGTCTCCGTGCACGCCCTGAACAAGATATCCCGCTATCGCTCAAAGGAGGGAGAGCCCCCGCGCGTGAACAAGCTTGGCTCCAAGGCGTGGCAGGCGCTCAAGGCGGGCGCCAAGTCCAAGGTGAAGGACATAGCCAAGGACCTCATCCGCCTTTACGCTCAGCGCAAGGCCTCCAAGGGCTTCGCATTCAGCGCTGACACCTACCTTCAGAAAGAGCTGGAATCGTCATTCATTTTCGAGGACACTCCCGACCAGGAGACTGCGTGCGAGGCCATCAAGCGCGACATGGAGGACAGCTGCCCTATGGACAGGCTCGTTTGCGGCGACGTAGGCTTCGGCAAGACGGAACTTGCGGTGAGGGCTGCGTTCAAAGCGGTTACCGACAGCAAGCAGGTGGCCGTGCTGGTGCCTACCACGATCCTGGCGCTGCAGCATTACAACACTTTCACCAACAGGCTCAAGGACTTCCCCTGCACCGTGGACTACGTCAGCCGCCTGCGCACTACAAAGGAGATAACCGACATCAAGAAGAGGCTCGCCGACGGCAGGATAGACATTATAATAGGCACGCACAAGATGCTTGGCGCCGGATTCGAGTTCAAGGACCTGGGGCTGCTGGTGATTGACGAGGAGCAGAAGTTCGGCGTTTCTGCAAAGGAGAAGCTGCGCCAGATAAAGGCTTCGGTAGATACGCTCACCCTTACCGCCACGCCTATCCCGCGCACGCTGCAGTTCTCCCTTCTCGGAGCCAGGGACCTCTCCATCATAAACACCCCTCCGCCCAACAGGATCCCCATCCAGACGGAGATAATCCTCTTTGACCAGAACGAGATCAAGAGTATCATCAATTACGAACTCAACCGCGGAGGCCAGATATTCTTCCTCCACAACAAGGTCGAGGAACTCCAGTCCGTCTACGACATCCTCCACCGCCTGGTGCCCGATATGAAGATATGCGTAGCGCACGGCCAGATGGAGGCCAAGGAGCTTGAAAACAGGATGCTGGACTTCATCAGGGGCGACTACGACATGCTCCTCTGCACCACCATCATAGAGAACGGCCTGGACATCCCCAACGCCAATACTATCATCATCAATCAGGCGCAGAACATAGGCCTGAGCGACCTGCACCAGCTTCGCGGGCGCGTTGGCCGCTCCAACAAGCGCGCGTTCTGCTACCTTATAGTGCCTCCGCTCATCAGCATCACCGACGAGGCGCGGCGCAGGCTCAAGGCCATCGAGGAATTCTCCAACCTCGGAAGCGGATTCAACATCGCCATGCAGGATTTGGACATCCGCGGCGCCGGCAACCTGCTCGGAGCTGAGCAGAGCGGATACATAGCCGAAATGGGATACGAGACTTACCAGAAGATTCTCTCGGAGGCTATGGAGGAACTAGGAGTGGAGACAGGCTACAAGACAGGGCCTAGATCCGGAGACTTCATTGTGGAATGCAGTGTGGAAACCGACCTGCAATCCTATATCCCAGACGACTACATAGACATTCAGGCCGAAAAGTTGCGTATCTACAAGCAGTTGGATTCTATGAAGAAGATAAGGGACATAGACGCTTTCCAGGCCCAGATGAAGGACCGTTTCGGAGAATTGCCGGAGCCGGCGCTCAACCTTTTCCACATAGTCAGGATGAGAAATATTGCAGAAAGTCTGGGATTCGAGAAATTAATTGTCAAGAACGGACTGTTTATTGCATTCTTCGTAAGCAATCCTATGTCGGAGTACTACAAGTCCTCCACATTCCAGAGTGTCCTTGAGAAATCAGCCAAGTTGCCCGGCCTGTCTTTCAAGCAGACGGACGGCAAGTTGAAATTGGTGTCCAGGGGCATAGATTCAATGCAAAAAGCATATGCGATTCTGGATAAGATCAAATAAAAAATTGTAAAACGATTGAAAAACTCTATCTTTGTAATTCATCGTATGATAAACCGATACATTAAAAGAATACTGGCAACAATGATTCTTGTGTGTGCGGCTGTTTTGTCGGCTTCTGCACAGGACGGCGCGTACAGCGGGTTCTCGCCTTATTCGATGTACGGAATCGGAGACCTTTTCGATCCCGGAACCGCTTACAACCAGACTATGGGCGGAGTGGGAATCGCATCCAGGAACACCAGGTATCTGAACGTCCTCAACCCGGCTGCCGTCACCGCAAGGGATTCTCTTTCCTTCATGATGGATTTCAGCCTTTATCAGGGAAATACCATACTTCGTCAGGGAGACAGGCTTTCAGGTAACAACATCTTCAACCTGAAGGACATTGCAATATCGTTCCCGCTGTATAAGTCTTCAGCCATGATGGTTGGCATTATGCCCTACAGCACCACTGGATACAAGTATTCAATGTACATTGACGATCCCGACCTCGTGTCCCAGACAAAGGACGTGACTTCGTCCGCCATCGGCCAGGGCAGCGTATACAAACTGTTCGTAGCCGCCGGCGTCTCTTTCTGGAACAGGCTTTCCCTCGGAGCAGAATGGATCCATTACTTTGGAAACATATCTAAGGAATACTATCCTGCAACTTTTGCCAACTCGGCCTACAGCAGCCTTGAGAGCACCTACAACCTGGTGCTTTCCGGCGATACAGGTCAGTTCGGCATCCAGTACGAGCAGCCCCTGGGATCAGACCTAACCCTCGGCGTGGGAGCCACCTACACCTTGGATGCAGACATGAAGGGATTCGTCACCGATACCAGGCTGTCCAGAGGCGCCGCCATAGACACCATCAGGTTCAGGACAGACACTCTCGCGCTCAGGAACAATCCTCTTAAGTTCGCCAACGAACTGGGAGTCGGAATCACCCTCAAGTCAGGGCAGAAATGGAGGGTTGAGTTCGATTATACAATGTCTGACTGGAGCAAATCCGGCATAGACAACGCGTCCGGATTCTCCCTCATAGGAAATGATTTCACCTTCACCGGAGCAAAGGCGCAGGCTTTCCGCGCTGGTTTCGAGTATATCCCCAACGTCAACGACGTAAGGTATTATTACAGAAGATTCGCCTACAGGGCTGGATTTTTGTGGAAAAAGTCGTATTTTGCATTTAATAACGTCCAGCAGGAGACAATGGGAATCTCTCTAGGAGTCACTCTGCCGGTGTTCAGACTGTCCAACGGACTCACCTTCGGAGTGGAGTTTGGCAAAAAAGGCATAAATATTGATAATACGGTAAAAGAGAACTACATAAACTTCAGCATAGGCATAAACACCTATGACATATGGTTCCAGAAAAACAGGTATAATTAATAACGAAACTAATTGAATCAGAATATGAAACGAATTGTAATCGCAATCGCAGGCTTCGCAATGCTGCTTATGGGCGCTATCCCTGCAGCCGCCCAAGGAAAGTACGGCGCTGACAGCGCAGAGTGCATCAAGTATCTTTCTTACTATCAGGATTATTACAAGCAGAGGAACTATGACGACGCAATTCCAAACTGGAGAATGGCGTACAAGCTTTGCCCTCCTACGGCAAGCCAGAACCTGATCCTCCACGGAACCACTCTTGTCAGGCAGCTTCTCGCAAAGCGCGACATTCCTGCCGAGCAGAAGAAAGGTCTCGTAGATACCCTGCTTACCCTCCACGACCTCAGGGCGCAGTATTATCCTTCATATGCCGTAACAGCTATGAACAACAAGGGAATCGATATGTCCAACTATGTTAAGGACGATCCCAAGAGACTGTATGACACATATACTAGCATCATCGCCAAAAATGCGGCCAAGGTAGACCCCAAGATCCTTCTTTTCCATCTGAATTCCGCTATCGAGCTCTTCAGGGCCAACGGACTCCAGACAGAAAAGGTGATCGATGCATATAATGACAACATTGCTCTCCTCGAGAACATCGAGGCCAAGACCGACGAGGAGAAATCCGAGAAGGCACAGGTTAAGGACGACATAGAGAACGTATTCCTCACCAGCCGTGTCGCTTCCTGCGACAACCTCCTCGAGCTCTACACTCCCAGGTTCAACGCAGATCCTAACAATCTTGCCCTTGTAACCAACATTGCCAGGATTATGAGCAATACCGAGGGATGCCAGGACAACGACCTCTATCTGAAGGCTGTTACCGCAATGTACAACCTGGATCCTTCCTATACTTCTGCATACTTCCTGTACAGGCTCAACTCTGTAAGAGGCAACGCAGCAGACGCAATCAAGTACCTGACCGAGGCTATTGAGTCCCCTGATTCAGACACAATCACCGACGCAGGATACTACTACGAGCTTGCAGCATTCAGCTACAAGAACGGCCAGAGCGGAAGGGCAGCCGAGGCAGCCAGGAAGGCCATCGATATGGATCCTTCACTCGCCGGAAAGTCCAATATGCTTCTCGGAACAATCTGGGGCAACCTCAGGTGCGGTGGAAACGAGCTCGAAAGAGCCGCTCCGTTCTGGGTAGCAGTAGACTACCTGCAGAAGGCAAGGGCAGCAGATCCTGAACTCGCCGACGAGGCCAACAGGATGATAGCCCAGTTCTCAAGGTACTTCCCTGCAACAGCCGACGCATTCATGTACGACGTTCGTGACGGACAGTCCTACACGGTATCTTGCAACGGCCTCAGGGCTACAACAACCGTAAGGACCCAGAAGTAAAAAGGTGTCTTGAAGAAATTCAAAAATACAGCAGGACTAGTAGCAATCACTCTCGTGGTTGCTACTGTCTTGTTTTCGTGTTCAGGAAAACTCAAGCAGGCAGAGACTCTGAACCTTGAGGAAACGCCCCGTCAGACCGTGGACAGCGTGTTTGCGGTGCAGACTGAGAACGGGCGGCTCAAGATGCGAATGGAGGCTCCGCTGCTTGAAAGGTACGAGAAGGACACCGTATCCATAGAGGTCTTCCCCAAGGGATTCGCCCTTTACGGATACAATTCAGAGGGCCTTCTGGAAACCACCATCGTCTCGGAAAAGGCTTCCCATTATACATACAAGTCCACAAACGGTGAGTTGTGGGAAGTTACGGGCGGGGTCGTGATCCAGAATGTCATACAGCAGGAGACAATGGAGACGGACACTCTGTACTGGGACCGTTTTGCAGGAAAAATCTATACGGATTCATACATCCGGATGTATTCCCGCGACGGTTTCATGCAGGGATACGGAATGCAGTCTGACGAGAACGCCCACGATGCGGTTCTCCTCAGGCCGTTCAACAGTTATTCCGTAGTTGTGCAGGATACGACGGCCGTAATCATTGATTCTGTGAATTTTATAGGTCCTTTTATCAAAAAATGATGTAGTTTTTCTGGAAAATTGTTATCTTCGCACCCCAATATTGAAAAATAATTAAAGTAATATAATAAAATGGCGGTTCTTGAAAAAATTCGCGTTCGTTTCGGCCTTGCGATTTCCATTATCATCGCACTGGCCCTCTTGTCATTCATCATAGACCCGGGCACACTCCAGTCTGCAATGCAGACGATGTCCTCAAAATATGACGTAGGTAAAATCAACGGCAAGTCCATAGCTTATACAGACTTCGTGGATGAAGTGGAGAAGTTCTCCACCATCAACGAAATGCTCACCGGCACAAGTGCCCAGAGCGAAGAGGCTCAGGCCTCCATCAGGGACGCCGCCTGGCAGAACCTCGTTGACAAGTATCTTTTCATCAAGAGCGCAAAAGACGCAGGATTGGTAGTGGGAGAGCAGGAAATGGTTAACCTCACCACCGGAGACAATCCTTCACAGGTAATATCACAGCTGTTCGTTGACGCTAACGGCAATTTCGATTCTCAGAACGTAGTTGAGTTCGTAAGGTCCATTCCTGACGACCAGACCGGACAGTACCAGGCACTCTGGGACTATGTCCAGAATACAGTTTACACCCAGCAGTTCTATAACAAGTATGCCGCCCTGTTCAACAACAGCGACATCCAGAGCCCTCTGATGCTCCGCAGGGCCATCGAGGACAACAACACTACTGCAAACGTAGACTTCGTGATGGTTCCTTTCGGCTTCGACAACGACACCACCATAGTCGTAACCCCCGAAGAGGCCAAGGAGTACTATAACGCCCACAAGAAATTCTACAAGCAGGACGCCAGCAGGGACATCGAGTACGTAGTTTACGAGGTAGTTCCTTCAGAGGCCGACATCAATGCCGCCCTCGAGACCGTAAACGGCCTGTACGAAGAGTTCAGCACCACCGACAATATGAGGAACTTCCTTACCAGGAATTCCGACAGGGCTCTTTCCAACTACTGGTACAAGCCGGGTGAGCTTGCAACTCTGTCCACCCAGATAGACCAGTTTGCCTTTGACAACGCTTCCGTAGCAGGTACCGTTTCTCCGGTTATCCGCGAAGGAGACTCATTCTACGTAGCAAAGGTTATGGAGGCTTCTCCAAGGTCAGACTCCGTTTACGTTAAGCACATCCTTCTCCAGGGCGAGAATGCCCAGGCAACAGCCGACAGCCTCGTACAGGTTCTCAAGAAAGGCGGTGTAGCTTTCTCAGATCTCGCAGCCCAGCATTCAGTTGACCAGGGTTCAATGGACAACGGAGAATTCGGCGCAATCGGCTGGATGACCCAGAACTATATGATCCAGGGAATGGAGTCAGTTCTTGACGCAAAGGTCAACGAGCCGTTCGTCATCAACTCCATCTACGGAACCCACGTAGTAGTAGTTACAGAGAAGACCCGTCCTATGCTTATGAAGCAGGTAGCCATCCTCCAGAAGGACGCAGTTGCCAGCAGGGAAACCTTCAATGACTACTATTCAAAGGCCAACAAGTTCGCCAACATCGCAGCTGGCGGATACGAGAACTTCAGGGCTGCCGTAGATACGATGGGCGTTTACGCTCATCCTCTGAGCAATGTGAAAGAAGGCAACGCTGTTTACGGATCCATCGACAACGCCAAGGAAGTTACCAGGTGGATTTTCGACGCCAAGAAGAACGCAGTTTCCAACATCATAACAGTTAATAACAACTACTTCTTCGTAGTTGCCCTCAAGGACATCCACAAAGAAGGAATTGCTCCTATCCAGGAGGTTGTAAGCGACATCCGCGACGCCCTGTATCTCGAGAAGCTCGCAGTGAAGATGACAGACGAGACCGCAAAGCAGATCCAGGGACTCAATACCATCGAGGAGGTAGCTGAGAAGCTCAACACTTCTGTAAGCACTTCTACCGACGTATCCTTCTCATCCCTCTCCAGCCAGAATCTCGATCCCAAGTTCTTAGGCGCCATCGCGGCCGCCCCCGAGCACAAGATCTGCGGTCCTGTAGCAGGAACCATCGGAGTATACGTATTCGAGGTTACAAGCCGTGACACTGGCGCCTTCTACACAGAAGACGACGCGGCTAACCTGAAGAAGCAGATGAATCAGTACAACGCCCAGATGATAATCCCTGTAATGGAAGAAGCTACCAACTACAAGGACAACAGGGCAAGGTTCTTCTAGGATCAGACGTTGAACAGGAAGTGCATTATGTCACCGTCCTGTACCACATAATCTTTTCCCTCAGTTGCGAGGCGGCCGGCAGAACGTACGGCCGCTTCTGTTTTATAGGTGATGAAGTCTTGGTACTTGATGACTTCCGCCCTGATGAATCCCCTCTCGAAATCGGAATGGATGACGCCTGCGGCCTTGGGAGCCTTGTCGCCTTTGCGGATAGTCCAGGCACGGCATTCGTCGGCTCCGGCGGTGAAGAAGGTCTGGAGTCCGAGCAGCTTGTAAGCGCCCTGGATAAGGCGCACTACGCCTGACTCCTGGAGGCCCAGTTCGTCAAGGAACATCTGCCTGTCTTCGAAAGATTCGATTTCGGCAATCTCGGCCTCGGTGCGGGCGGCAATCACCAGAATTTCGGCGTTCTCGTCACGGACGGCCTCGCGCACTGCGTCTACGTACTTGTTACCGGCGGCGGCGGAAGCGTCGTCTACGTTGCAGATGTACATTACAGGCTTGTTTGTGAGCAGGAAGAGGTCGTGGGCGAGGGATTCCTCCTCCGGGTCGTTCAAGGCCACCGTACGGCACGATTTGCCCTGTTGCAGGGCCTCGCGGTAGCGGCACAGCAGGCCGTAGAGCTTTTTCTCTTCCTTGTTGCCCGCGTTGCCGGCCTTCTCGGCCTTGCCTATGCGGTTCTCCACTGTCTCAAGGTCCTTTATCTGCAGTTCCATATCCACCACTTCCTTGTCGCGGACGGGGTCTACGGTGCCGTCGACGTGGACTATATTGTCGTCGTCGAAGCAGCGCAGCACGTGCAGTATGGCGTCGGTCTCGCGGATGTTGGCCAGGAACTGGTTGCCCAGGCCCTCTCCCTTGCTGGCGCCCTTCACAAGACCCGCTATGTCAACTATGTCAACGGTGGCCGGAATAACCCTCTTGGGGTTGCACAGTTCTGCCAGCGCGTCCAGACGCTTGTCGGGAACGTTGGTGGATCCCAGGTTGGGGTCGATGGTGCAGAAAGGGAAATTCGCGCTCTGGGCCTTGCCGGAGCTGATGCAGTTGAACAAAGTAGATTTGCCGACGTTAGGAAGGCCGACTATACCGCATTTCAATGACATAATAGAGAATTGTTTTTACAAATTTAGCAATTAAATGCCATATTTGGGATATGAAAAACTTCGTACTTCTGTTGTGCGTCCTGATAGCGGGCGCACGACCCGTCTTTGCCGCGCCCTCCGATTCCCTCAGGGTCGTATTCTGGAACGTGGAGAACTTTTTCGATTACACCGACACCGCCTTCAGCGACTCGGACACGGAGTTCTCTTCCCGGGGTGCCCGCAGGTGGACAAAGAAACGTTTCCTCAAGAAATGCAACGTAGTTGCAAAACTGCTGTTCTGGGAGGCCGGAGAACGCCCCTTGGCCCATGTGGCCGCCTTTGCTGAGATAGAGAACCGCAGGGTTCTCAAATCCCTGCTGGAAGAGACCCTGCTGCGCAAGGCGGGCTACGAGATAGTCCACTACGATTCACCCGATCCCCGCGGAATAGACGTGGGCCTCATCTACCGGAAGGACGCCCTTACGCTGGTTCATTCTGCGGCGGTTCCCGTTCCGGGGCTCGCTACAAGGGACATCCTGCTGTGCCAGTTCATCACGGAGGCAGGAGACAGCCTTGCGCTGACGGTTAACCACCATCCTTCTAAGTACGGGGGTGGGCAGACTCAGGACCGCAGGGATGCCGCAATGGATTGTCTGCTTCATATTGCCGACTCCCTTGAGACGCAAGGCTGGAGCAGGCAGCTGGCCGTGGGAGATTTCAACGAAGACGCCCGATCCGACGTTTTCGACATTCTGGAAACCCGTTTCCGCAACCTGGGAGAAAGCTGTCCCGACGGAAGCATCCGCTTTGACGGGCAGTGGCAGCTCATAGACAACGCCTTTGTGGCGGGCCGGTTCAAGGCGGAGGGCTTCAAGGTGCTCCAGGCGCCTTTCCTGCTTGTCAGGGACGGCGCCCATTCAGGCCTGAAGCCCTTCCGGACCTATTCAGGCCCGCGCTACGCCGGCGGAGTAAGCGACCATCTCCCTGTTGCCATAAGTCTGAAATTTTGACTATATTAGCACAACTAATAACCAACCGTCCCATATGAGAAGACTCGCCTTAGCAGTTGCTCTCTTTTCGTTGAGCATCTTTTCCTATTCCCAGACATTCAAGGAGTGGCAGGATCCCAAGATAAATGAAGTCAACAGGGCTCCTATGCATACCCGTTATTTCGCGTACGCAAACCTTCAGGAAGCCCAGGAAGCCGTTCCGGAACATTCCAGCAATTTCCTGTCGGTACACGGCAAATGGAGATTCCTGTGGTCCAAGGATGCAAACACCCGCCTTACAGTGAATTTCTGGAAAGAGGATTACGACGATTCCTTCTGGGACTATATGCCTGTTCCGGGAATATGGGAACTGAACGGGTACGGAGATCCGGTATATGTTAACATAGGCTACGCCTGGAGTGGAAATTTCACCACCAGACCGCCTGAGGTGCCAGTTGAGAACAACCACGTGGGAACTTACCGCAACGAGTTCGTGATTCCCGCAGACTGGGACGACAAGGAAGTATTCCTGCATTTCGGTTCAGTTACATCCAACGTATATGTCTGGGTCAACGGCAAGTTCGTAGGCTACAGCGAGGACAGCAAGCTTGAGGCGGAATTCGACGTCACAAAATTCATAAAGCCCGGGCATAAGAATCTTGTCGCTCTCCAGGTATTCCGCTGGTGCGACGGAACATATCTCGAAGACCAGGATTTCTGGCGTCTGTGCGGTATAGCCCGCGACAGTTATTTCTACGCCAGGAACAAGAACAGGATAGAAGACATCAAGATTACTCCCGACCTTGATGCAGAATTTGTAAACGGAACCCTGAACGTACAGATTCACCGCAAGGGACACCAGCCTGTGACTCTGGAGCTGCTTGATGCAGACCAGAACGTAGTGGCCCGCCAGAACGTTTCAGGGACAGGCTCCAACCTGACAGCATCCCTGAATGTATTCGGCGTGAACAAATGGACGGCGGAGACTCCTTACCTGTATACCCTCAGGGCATACTGCGGCTCTGAAGTCATCCCCCTGAAGGTAGGCTTCCGCAAGGTGGAGATAGTCAACTCTCAGCTTCTCGTGAACGGAAAGCCCGTCCTCATAAAGGGAGTTGACCGTCACGAGCTGGATCCTGACGGAGGGTACGTTGTCTCGCACGAGCGTATGCTTCAGGACATCCGCATAATGAAGCAGTTCAACGTCAACGCCATCCGTACTAGCCACTATCCTGACGACAACTACTTGTACGACCTCTGCGACCAGTACGGCATCTATATGGTGGCCGAGGCCAACGTGGAATCCCACGGAATGGGCTATGGCGAGCGCACGCTGGCAATAAGGCCGGACTACGCCCTGGCCCATATGCAGCGCAACCAGCGTAACGTCCAGAGCAATTTCAACCACCCATCAATCATAGTATGGTCAATGGGCAACGAGGCCGGCCACGGAGACAACTTCGTCCAGGCTTACAACTGGATAAAGCTGGCCGACCCTTCCCGTCCCGTACAGTACGAAAGGGCACTGGGAACCCCTCAGACAGACATTGAATGCCCTATGTATCCCGACTACAGCGCAGTGGAAAGATACGCCAAGGACCCCACCAAACTAAAGCCGTACATAATGTGCGAGTATGCGCACGCAATGGGCAATTCAGTTGGAGCGTTCAAGGAGTACTGGGATCTTATCCGCCAGTATCCCAAGCTGCAGGGAGGTTTCATCTGGGACTTCGTGGATCAGTCGCTCAGGTGGAAAGACAAGGACGGTAAGGAGTTCTACGCCTACGGCGGAGACTTTAACGACTACGACCCCAGCGACCAGAACTTCTGCGACAACGGACTTATCAGCCCGGACAGGGTTCCTAATCCCCATATGTACGAGGTCGGACTCTACTATCAGAACATCTGGACAGACCTGGACGACTATGCAAGCGGCTTCCTGGGGGTTTATAACGAGAACTTCTTCAAGAACCTCTCCGGATACCGTCTCTGCTGGGAACTGCTGGACAACGGCAAGGCCGTGAAGACCGGCACGGTGGAATATCTGGATGCAGGCCCTGGCCAGAGAGCCAGGATACCATTCCAGATTGATTACAAGAATCCCGAAGGCGAACTGCTCCTGAACGTGAGATATGAACTGAAGGAGAACGACGGCCTTCTGCCTGCAGGCTTCGTGGCCGCAAAGCAGCAGTTCTGTCTGAGCGAGTACAAGTTCCAGAACAGTTTTGATTCACAGAAGCCCGTCCTGTCTTCAGACCCTGTGATAAGTGAGAATATCGATGACCTGCGCATAGAGGTCAAGGGAGATAATTTCACGGTTGAGTTCAGTATGGTCAACGGCTTTATGGAAAGGTTCTGTGCCAACGGAGTGGAAATGATCGCCCCGGGAACTGCTCTCAAACCCAATTTCTGGAGAGCCCCTATAGACAACGACTACGGCGCAAACCTTCAGAGAAGGTATTCCGTCTGGAAGGATCCTCTCATCATCATGCGCTCTTCAGGCGTAACAAGGCGCGTAGAGGACGGTGTCGCCAAAGTGGAGTGCGTGTACGATGTGTCCGACTTTGCCATCCTGACTCTCAGCTACCAGATAGACAGGGAAGGCTGTGTGAAGGTAGTCCAGAGGATGGCGCCACAGGGAACCGGGCAAGTCTCAAATATGTTCCGATTCGGAATGCGTATGACAATGCCGGAGTCCTTCCAGAAAGTGGCCTATTACGGTCGCGGCCCCATAGAGAACTACATAGACAGGAACGACTATACCCAGCTTGGAATATACAACCAGACGGTGGACGAGCAGTCTTACGCGTACATCCGTCCCCAGGAGAACGGCAACAGGACAGACATCCGCTGGTGGAATATGCTTGACAACAGCGGCAGGGGCCTGCGCATCAGTTCCGAGGCCGGATTCGAGATGTCCGCCCTGCACTACACCCAGGAATCCCTGGACGAAGGAGCCAGGAAAGCCAACGGACACACCTCCTCCATACCTAAGACTTCCACAGTGAACGTAAGCATAGACAAGATTCAGATGGGTGTGGGAGGCGTCAACAGTTGGGGAGCGCAGCCTAGACCCGAGTATCAGATTCCGTTCACCACTTATGAATTCGTATTCTACCTTAAACCAATAACCAAATACCTGGCTGACTGATGGACAAGAGCATTAGAGAAAAATTCAAGGTGCTGTTCGGCAAGGAGTGTGACGTATACGCTTCTTCCGGCAGGATAAACCTCATAGGAGAGCATACCGACTACAACGGCGGATACGTGCTTCCGGGAGCCATAGACAAATGTATAATGGCCGGAATAGCCCCCAACGGGACAGACAAGGTCAAAGTCTTCTCTATGGATTATAACGAGTATGCAGAGTTCGGCCTGGAAGAGAAGGACGCTCCTTCCCAGCAATGGGCAAAATACATATTCGGAGTCTGCAGGGAGACCCTCAAGCGCGGAGGCAAGGTGGAGGGATTCAGCGCTGTCTTCTGCGGGAACATCCCGCTGGGAGCGGGCCTTTCTTCGTCCGCGGCGTTGGAGAGCACCTTCGCATACGCTCTCAACCAGATTTACGGCAACGGCTTCGACCTGTTCCAGCTGGCCAAGATAGGCCAGGCCACCGAACACAACTACTGTGGTGTAAAATGTGGCATTATGGACCAGTTCGCCTCCTGCTTCGGAAAGGCCGGCTATTTGATAAGGCTCAACTGCAAGACCCTGGATTATCAATATTTCCCCTTCTCCTGCGAAGGCTACAAGCTGGTGCTGCTTGACACCTGCGTGAAACACGAACTGGCCTCGTCGGCCTACAACAAGCGCCGCGAATCCTGCGAGAAGGCCCTGGAGGCAATTCAGCAGAGGCATCCCGACACCGAGACGCTGAGCGACGCCAAGCGCATCTGGCTGGAGGAAGTCAAGGCCGAGATAGCGGAAGAGGACTACCTGCGCGCCATCCACGTGATAGGCGAGGTGCAGAGGGTGCTGGATTTGTGCGACGCCCTTGAAAGGAAGGATTTCGAGACGGTCGGAGAGCTGATGTACCAGACCCATTTCTCCCTGAGCCGATTTTACGAAGTCAGCTGCGAAGAGCTGGATTTCCTCAACCGCGTTGCCCGCAAGTGCGACGTCACGGGCTCCAGGGTGATGGGAGGCGGATTCGGAGGATGCACCATAAACCTGGTGAAGGAAGAACTCTACGACCATTTCCTGAAGACGGCCATAGACCTGTTCACCAAGAGATTCGGGCACGCGCCCAAGATATACGAAGTGGTTAGTTCGGACGGAGCCCGCAAACTATAACGGTCTATCTGAAGAATCTTTTCACCCAATCCTGGTCTATCCTTACAAGACCTGACGAACCCTCAGTCATCTGGGGGTTTCGGCGTAATATGCGCTCGCAGTCGGAATAGACGTTGAAGCCTATGTTCACCATCTCCATCTGTCCGGAGCGCGGGTAGGTGAGAGTGATGTCCCCGTCGGCGCCGTCCAGGCGGAAGAACTTCAGAGCCTGTTCCGATCCCATTTCCATACAGGTGACATACTTGCACATCTCCATCACCCTGTCGTCCAGGCCGGCTTCGAAAATCTTCACTTTCTCTATCAGGGCTCCCGTTTCGCTGACCAGGCGGGCGGTGTACCCGTCGGTCTCCCCTGCGTCTGAGAAGGCTTTTACCAGAGCCTGTTCGTTATCGGGATTGCCGTCGGAAAGCAGTATGAGCATTTTTTGCTCGGGGTCGTGGTACAGGGTGGTGTATCGGGCAAGGTTCATCCTTCCACAGGAGGAGCATTCCCACACGAACAGGGATCCGTCCATAACCTTTGCCTTGAGTTCGGGGTCTGCCGAAACGTTTATAAGGGGATGGATGTCTACGGTATTGCTTGCGCCGCAGACGGGGCAGGTGTATGTGGCTTTGTTGTCCATTACAGCATATCTATGTTGAAAACCATCTGGAAGCAGTGTCTTCCAATTGAATAGTCTGATGATACCTTCGGGAACGAAGGTCCGAAGTTATATGAATAGCTGACGCCTATCCTGGTCTGGTAAGGCAGCCAGAGGAAGTTGCCGAGCACGGCGCTGAATTCCGCTCCGGCGCTGCAGAGCGAGATTCTTTCGTCAGGATTGGCATACAGGCTGAAGTCGAAATTCGGGGTCAGCAGGAAGTTGCGGACGTATGCAAGGGGGCTCAGGAAAGACCAGTCCACCGGGGCGAAGGCTATGCCGTAGTCTGCCGAAACAGACACCTGGTTGCAGTATTTTGCAAACAGCCTGGAGAATCCCGGATCTGAATTAAAACCCCTGGGCAGGCAGTTGACGGCGTTTTCGCTGAACAGATAACCGCTTTCAATGTGCTTCTGGGCAAGGACGCTCATTCTCAGGCCCTGCTCGGGAACAAGCCCGGGGAGGTAGCCGTATATCATTGCGTAGACATTGGGGCTGTACAGTTCTGAAAGGCCTATCCTGGTTGAGGTTCCTATCTCGGCGCCTATTCCCAGTTTGGGATATACGGAACTGTGGTACTGGTTTAGTATGTAATATCCCCTGAGGGATGCGTCCAGCCTGTGGTAGTAGAACGATCCCGCTTCTTCCTTCCCTTCGAAGACAAGGATGTCTGAAGAATCCGCTCCCTGAGGAGCTATGAAGGAGGCGCGTCCAGTGTCATAGATGTTGTTGGAGTAAGTATATCTGACTTGCGGGATGAAGCCCAGGTTCCAGCCCCCGCGGCTGAACCTCAGAGGCACGTAAACCTTCAGGTTGCCTGACAGTTGGGGCTCTGAGCTTACCTGCTGGCTGAATCTGACGACACGCGTGCGGCGGTAAGTGTTCTGGGTAAGCTGATACAGATACCTGCTGGTGCTGTTGAAATGCAGTGTCCCCTCGATGACGGGATAGAAGCCAGTGTATTTCAGGTTCAGGTGTCCGGAATGATGGCGTTTGCCGTCAGCTCCTTTGGAGTAGGAATAGGCGACATAGCCTGATGCGGTCCCCAGGTCGTTCTGGAAGAAGGCCATTGCTCCAGGGATAGCCACGTATGAGAATATGTCCGAACTTATGGCGCTTATGGAGTTGTAATCTATGTATACGGGAGCCCAGCTGTGGATGTTCACCAGGTGGGCGGCCTTGGAGTACTTGGACGGTTCTGACAATTCGGGGTCGGAACTGGAAGGGTTGGAACCCAGTTCGGCTTCCTGCCGGGACAGTTTGTCTGCTATGGCGTAGTGGTAGTATTCTCCCTTTTCCACAGGGATTCGGGGCAGACCATCCACTTCCGTGCGGAAGACGGACCTGCCGTTGCCATTGTATGTGGAATAGTACAGGAACCTGTCCTTGAATACGAATTCGTCGGCCCCGTAGCGGTTGGAAGTCAGTCTGGTGAGGGCGAGGGTGCCGGTGTCCAGGCTGTAGAGTTCGTTTACGGAGTTGCGGTCGCTGGTGAAGAGGATTTCGCTGCCGCGGGTGGACAGGCGGGATATCTTTACCGGAAGGGGCGCCAGCAGCGTTGAGAAACCTCTGTTTGCATAGTACAGGCCAGTTCCTGCCTCCGAGAGACCGCTGACTACCAGTTCGTTCCCAATCCAGGCGCTTTCCAGGATCTGAAGGGAATCGGGAGCCTGGTAAATATGCAGCACGGAACCGTCTTTTCCGTCCA
Organism: Bacteroidales bacterium; assembly: GCA_017437825.1. GTDB lineage: Bacteria > Bacteroidota > Bacteroidia > Bacteroidales > UBA932 > Cryptobacteroides. Next base: position 8,338 of record JAFRXC010000009.1, on the reverse strand, counting down.
GGATGACGGCCTGGGAGCCTCCTTCAGTGGGATACGAAGTAACGGCTATGCGCCTGTCACCAGGAGCAGGAACGGGATTGTAGTAGCGCCCGCTGCTGGTAAGCTGGCCGGACTTGCCCGATTCGGGATCGTAAGTCATTATGAGGGAACTCTCTTTGAGAGTCCACCTTATGTCGGGGACGGTCTCGCTCCAGAACAGTTTTCCAAGCGGTTCAGACCATCTGAGGGCACTGGTGGCAGAAGAGAAATAACGCAGGGGCTTGTCCGTCTCCACGTCCACCAGCTGGTAGTTTTTGTCAATGCCGTTCCTTATGGCAAAAAGCCTGTCACCGGCGGCGGCCATTCCCCTGTACTGGCGGTAGCGGCGCGCGTCGGGGGTTATCTGCTCTCCTGTCATAAATGGCCCGCGGAGGTCGGCCTGCCGCCTCCAGTCCTCCAGGAAATAGTCCTGGATGTCCCTGAAGGTGTCTTTCAGCTTCATTCCGGAGGCTTCTTTCACCGTGTACTGGAAATTAAAGAACGGGAAAGGCCATAGTTTGTGCCTGAATATGTTGGAGTAGAAGCGCTGCGTGAAAAGAGGGTCGTCATACTTCGTGCGTATTCCTGCAACGGTGACGTAGCCCAGAGTGTAGTAGGATGGAGTGTAATCCCTGAGGGAGCCGTACTGCCACTTGTACCAGTCCCTGTAGTCGCCGTTGTCAAGGGCGTAGTAGAAATACTGGAGGAAGTCGGCGGAGCGGCCGCGCCCGGACTTTGTCAGGGCGGTTTCAGCCGCTACGGCGTCGCCTTCGAACAGGGGTTGGTTGCCATAGACGGCGGCCATCGCGCCGGGCCATAACTGACCCAGAAGGATGTTGAAGAAGCGGTAGGGACCGGAATTGGCGTATTGAAGCTGTGAGGCATGCCTGGTCTCGTGTATTGCCAATTCGGTGATCCACGGCATTCCGGAGGGGCTGTACGGGTCCTGCACGGTGTGCAGTTCTATCCTTCTGGGTGTCCATACAGTCATACCGTTTGCAGTTGAACTGAAAGGATGCAGTATCACAGGCATCTTGCTCCTGTAAGACTGGTTGGGGGTGAATCCGATGCTCCCGCCCACGGCGTTGTAATACTTTTCAAGGGTGATGGCGTACTGCCGTGCCAGGGAATCCAGGCCTCGGGGATAGACTATGCGGTAAGACCTGGTGCTCATCTGAGACCACCTTGTGCCGCCCGGATCATCCCCGTAGGAGTAGAACTGCCCCTTTGCAGAAAGGCAGCTCAAGAAAAGCGTGGCGGCAAATATCAGCTTACGCATATCCATATTACAAAACTAACATATTTTTACTAAATTTGTGAGAATATTGCTCTTCAGGTTAATGACCTTATTTTTACAGATACTTACACTATTGGGCTCTCTGGGAATGTTCCTGTACGGAATGTCCCTGATGAGCGGAGGCCTGCAGAAAATGGCTGGAGACAAGTTGCGCTCCTTTATGGCCTCCATGACTTCCACCGCGTTCAGGCGGGTTATGACCGGTCTGGTCATAACAGCACTTGTACAGTCTTCAACGGCAACCACCCTTATGATAGTGAGCTTCGTGAATGCGGGCTTGCTGTCGCTGGCCAACGCCATCGGGGTAATTATGGGTGCCAACATAGGAACCACTGTCACCGCCTGGATTTTCGCGCTGTCCTTCGGAGGCGGCGGCTTTAGCTTCGGCACCATCGCGGTACCGCTGATGTTCTTCGCCTTCGTCCTCCTGAACATGAAGAAGAAGCGCCTGAACAACGGCGGCGAATTCCTTATGGGCTTCGCCTTCCTCTTCCTTGGACTTGCCACACTTAGAGAAACTTCCACCGTACTGCTGGACAATGAGCCGGTGAGGGTGTTCCTTTCCAAGCTTACGGGCTTCGGTTTCGGTTCAATGCTTATCTTTATGGTGACTGGCGCCGTGATGACATTGATGCTGCAGTCTTCTGCAGCCACTATGGCCATCACTATGGTGCTGGTAGCCAACGGCTTCATCCCGTTCTCGATGGCCGCCGCAATGGTGCTTGGAGAGAACATAGGAACAACCATCACATCCAACATAGCCGCTTCGGTGGCAAACGTGTCGGCAAAGAGGACTGCCCGCGCCCATATGGTCTTCAACTTGTTCGGAGTCATCTGGGCTACGATCCTGTTCCATCCGTTCCTCAGGATCATTGGCGGAATCGTGGAACTGTTCGGCTTCCCCAATCCCGCTACCACGGACTTCGCTACGGCTGACGAGGCAACCCGCAGCGCGCTGGTGGCTTCGCTGCCTTACAGCGTGGCTACGCTCCACTCCCTGTTCAACATTACCAACACCCTCATCCTCATATGGTTCGTGCCTCAGATAGAGAGGATAGTCCGTTTCCTGGTTCCGAGCCAGGAAGGAGAAGAGGAGGAATTCAAGCTCCAGTATATCAAGGGAGGCCCCCTCGGTATTGCCGAGCTCTCTCTCAATGAGGCCCGTCACGAGATAGTACACTTCGGAGAAGTGTGCTGCAAGGGCTTCGGCCACGTTCGCGAGGCGATAAACGAGACCGATCCCGACAACATAACTGCCCGTTACGACAAGCTCAAGAAGTACGAAGGCATAACAGACAAGCTGGAGTATGAGATTGCGGCATATCTGGGCGAGGTTGCAAAGGGAGAGATCAGTGAGAACACTACCAAGAAAATAAAGAGCATGTACAAGATAATAGGCGAGATGGAGAGCCTGGGAGACTCGGGCGAGACCATCGGCCGAATGCTCGAGAGGGCCCACGCCCACGGAAAGACATTCTCTCCTATCCTCCTGCGCAAACTCAACCATATGATGGACCTGGTACAGGTGGCATACGATGCAATGATGCACAACCTGAACGTGCCGGAGAGGGAACTCAGGGACATCAACAACGCCCTGGATGCAGAGTACAGCATAAACGAATACCGCAACAACCTGCGCGAAGAGCACATAGTAAACCTGGAAAAGGCCAACTACGAATATCAGACAGGCGTGTTCTATATGGACATCGTGAGCGAGTTCGAGAAGATGGGAGACTTCATCATAAACATCTCCCAGGCCTTGCTGCCGGAGTATAACGAATATTAATAACACAAAGCCATATGGAAATCAAGACAGAATTCTGGGGAACCGGCAAAGACGGTCAGAAAATTTACAAGTATTACGTCACCAACAGCAGCGGAGCGCAGGTAGTGCTCACTTCTCTGGGAGCCAGCATTGTTTCGGTCCTGGTACCGGACAAGGATGGGAAACTCACCGACGTTTCACTGGGTTTCGACAGCCCTGAAGATTATTACGCTGACGGAGCCTATCTGGGAAGGGTTCCCGGAAGGTATGCCAACAGGATTGCCAAGGGACATTTCGAGCTGAACGGCAAGGAATACAACCTGGCCATCAACAACGGCCCCAACCACCTTCACGGAGGTCCTACTGGATTCTCTTACAGAGTTTGGGAAAGCCGCATCATTGACGGAGCCGTAGAATTCATGTACATTTCCGAGGACGGCGAGGAAGGATTCCCCGGAACCCTCAAGGCAGTCGCACATTACGAGTGGGGAGAGGACAATTCCCTCAAGCTCACCCTTACCGCGCAGACAGACAAAGATACCGTGGTGAACCTCACCAACCACGCCTATTTCAACCTCAACGGAGAAGGCAACGGTACAATAGAGGACCACATCCTCAAGCTCAACTGCTCAGAGTATCTGCCTACTGACGCCGGCCTCATCCCTCTGGGAGAGCCCGCCCCGGTAGCCGGAACCCCTCTTGACTTCGTGAACGCCAAGAAGGTGGGCCGTGACCTCCGTAAGGACTGCCCCGCCCTTGCAGTGGCAAAGGGATACGACCATTGCTTCGTGATAGACGGATATATGCCCGGCCAGCTGCAGACAGCAGCCGAACTCTATTCAGAGAAGAGCGGCATCTCCCTGGAAGTAATCACCACCCAGCCCGGCCTTCAGGTTTATTCCGGAAACTGGCTTGGAGGAGCAAAGGGCAAGAACGGCCACGTTTATCCTGACTACAGCGGAATAGCACTGGAGTGCCAGCACTTCCCCGACTCACCCAACGAGCCTGAATATCCCAGCACCGTGCTCAAGCCGGGCGAGACATATCAGGAGGCCATCATTTTCGCATTCTCAGTAAAATAATATATGAAGCAGTATCTGGACCTGTTGAGGCACATCTACGATGACGGTGTGGTGAAAACCGACCGTACCGGAGTGGGAACCAAGAGCATATTCGGCTGGCAGAGCCGGTACGACCTCTCGGAAGAATTCCCTTTGCTCACCACCAAGAAGGTCCATCTCAAGTCCATCATCTACGAACTCCTGTGGTTCCTTTCAGGAAGCACCAACATAGGTTACCTCAAGGAGCACGGAGTATCCATCTGGGATGAATGGGCTGACGAGAACGGTGACCTGGGCCCGGTATACGGGCACCAGTGGCGCAGCTGGCCCACCCCTGACGGAGGCAGCATAGACCAGATATCAAAGCTCATAGAAACCATCAAGCATAATCCGGACTCCCGCAGGATGCTTGTCAGCGCCTGGAACGTGGCTGAGGTGGACAGTATGGCCCTGCCTCCCTGCCACTGCCTGTTCCAGTTCTACGTGGCCCAGGGAAAACTCTCCTGCCAGCTGTACCAGCGCAGCGCCGACACCTTCCTGGGAGTTCCGTTCAACATCGCTTCCTACGCCCTGCTCACGATGATGATAGCTCAGGTATGCGGCCTGGAGCCGGGCGATTTCATACACACCACAGGTGACACCCACCTGTACCTGAATCATCTGGAGCAGGCCGCCCTGCAGCTCTCGCGCGAGCCCAGGCCGCTGCCGCGGATGATCATCAACCCCGAGGTCAAGGACATATTCAGTTTCAAGTACGAAGACTTCACCCTTGAAGGATACGATCCCTGGCCCGCCATCAAAGCGCCAGTCGCAGTTTAGGATATGGAGAAGTGCCTGATAGTGGCTATTGCCGACAACCGAGCCATAGGAGTCAGGGGAGACCTGCCGTGGCACATTCCAGAAGACCTCAGGTACTTCAAGGAAGTGACACGCGGCTACCCCGTGATAATGGGACGCACGACGTATTTCTCATTGCCTTTCAGGCCTCTGAAGGGCAGGAAGAACATAGTGCTCAACCTGGGCGGAGACCCCATCCCGGAGGTTGTCTGCGTCAATTCCTTCGAGGAGGCGTACGCCGCCGCCGAGGGAGCCGAAAAGTGCTTCATAATGGGAGGCGCTTCGGTCTATAAGGCCGCCATAAACGATATGGACACGCTGTACATAACGCACGTTCACACGACCATAGTAGATGCCGACGTCTTCTTCCCAATGATCGATACCTGCATCTGGGAAGAAGTGAGAGCGTCGGAAACCCACGTCGACGAGAAGACGGGGTATGAGTTCAAGTTTGTAGTGTATAAGAAGCGATGGAGAAACGAGAAATCTTTGGAAGCCGCCTCACAGTGATATTCGCGATGGCCGGCTCGGCCATCGGCCTGGGGAACATATGGCGGTTCCCGTTCATAGTGGGAGAGCACGGCGGAGCGGCTTTCGTGCTCATTTACATCCTGGCCACCCTGCTTATATCCCTTCCTGTTTTCATTGCAGAAGTGACGGTGGGAAGGCGCAGCCGCACCAGTTCCTACGGAGCAATGTCCAGCCTTGCCCCCGGCAAGGGCCTGTGGAAATTCGCAGGCGTGCTGTCCATAGCCATACCCCTAATAATCGATTCTTATTACAGCGTCATAGGAGGCTGGTCCCTGGATTTCCTCCTTAAATCCTGCGCGATGGAATTCGTGAAGACCGATCCTGAGAACGTTACTTCCATATTCGGCAGTTTCATCACTTCTACCTGGTCTCCGATAATAATGCACCTGGTTTTCCTTGCCGCGTGCGCTTTCATCGTGGCAAACGGAGTTAAAGCCGGAATAGAGAAATTCAGCAAGTTCACCATTCCCGTGCTCTTCGTGCTTATAGTACTGATGATAGTGTATTCTGTAAGCCTGCCGGGTGCGACTGAGGGTGTAAGATACCTCCTGAAGCCTGATTTCAGCGAGATCAACGCCAGGTCTTTCGCATATGCGGTGGGGCAGAGTTTCTATTCCCTGTCTCTGGGAATGGGAGCTATCATAACCTACGGTTCCTATGTCAAGAAAGAGGAGAACATAGTGGCCACTTCTGCCGGTACGGCGGTGTCAGACCTGATGTTCGCCATTTTGGCCGGCCTGGCCATAATGCCGGCGGTATTCGCCGCCGGGATAGAGCCTGGCGCCGGCCCCGGCCTCATTTTCCAGAGCGTCCCGTTCGTATTCTCGTCTATGAGCGCCAGCCATCCTGCCATAGGCGCCGCCGTCTCCATCATATTCTTCCTCACCATTGTGGTGGCGGCGATGACTTCCTGCATCTCCCTGCTGGAAGTGGGAGTCTCCTTCCTGAAGGACAGATACGGTGTAGACAGGAAAAAGGGATGCATTATGCTGTTCCTCCTCTGTGGAGCTGCAGGCGTGTTATGCTCTCTGTCTTTCGGTCCCCTCAAAGACATTACGCTGTGGGGAATGAACATATTTGACATTTTCGACTGGCTTTCTTCCAACATACTGCTTCTGGTGATGGCTTTCCTGACGGTTGTTTTCGTAGGATTCGTCCTGAAGAAGGAGGATGTCTGGGACGAGATTACCAATTCCGGCACCAAGAAGGTCAATGCTAGGATGTTCGACGTCATCTACTTCCTTATCAAGTGGGTGGCTCCAGTGGCGATAGTTATAATTTTCATAACCAATTTCATTTTCTAGGAAATGGCCTCTGGAAGGGAGAATTTCGGCAGCAGTACCACGGCGGTCCTGGCAATGGCCGGCTCTGCCATAGGCCTTGGCAACATCTGGCGTTTCCCCTATATGGTGGGCAGCAACGGAGGTGCGGCCTACATCATTGTCTATCTGCTGCTGGCCATATTCCTGTCACTCCCAATCCTGCTTTCGGAGACCATCATAGGCCGCAGTACGGCTTCGAATACATTTGGGGCGATGGAGAAGCTTGCTCCTGGGACAAAATGGAAATGGATAGGCCTTCTGACCATCATTTCCCCTCTCATAATACTGTCCTATTACAGCGTTGTGGGGGGATGGTCCATTGAATTCCTGTGGAAGAGCGTCTCTGAAGGTTTTGGAGAGTCTTCTCCGGCTTTGTTCGGAGGATTCATCTCCAAGCCGTGGGCTCCGCTTGTATGCCATACCATCTTTCTGGCGCTTACTGCCGGGATAGTGATGGCGGGAGTCAAGTCCGGCATAGAGAAATTCAACAATATCTCAATGCCGCTGCTTTTTATCTTGATAATAATCATAATGACATATTCTATCTCCCTTCCGGGTGCTTCCGAAGGGGTGGAGTATCTGGTTAAGCCTGATTTCAGCAAGCTGACGCCTTCGGCAATAGCCTCGGCAATGGGGCAGAGTTTCTTCTCGCTGTCGCTGGGCGTGGGCACCATACTGACGTATTCGTCCTACATGAAGAAGGATGCCGACATCCTGGCCTCCGGCTTCGGCACGGCAGTTTTCGACCTGCTGTTCGCCCTTATCGCCGGCTTCGCCATTATGCCCGCCGTTTTCGCCGCGGGCATTGAGCCTGGCGCCGGCCCCGGGCTCATCTTCGAGACGCTGCCCTACATATTCGGAACGATGGTATCCTCTTCTGCGGCGCTGGGACGCATCGTCTCCATACTTTTCTTCCTGACGATAGTGGTTGCGGCGCTCACATCCTCCATTTCCATGTTCGAGGTTGGTGCTGCGTACCTGGTGGAGGAGCGCAGGATGAGCCGCCGCAAGGCCGTGGCGCTCATCTTCTGCGCCACTTGGCTGCTGGGAGCGTTGTGCTCGTTGTCCTTCGGCCCGCTGTCGGGATTCAAACTGTTCGGGGAGACAATCTTCAATTTCTGCGACAAGCTCACTTCCAACTTCCTGATGAGTTTCGGCAGCATGCTGTTCGTGATTTTCGTGGGCTGGAAGATGAAGAAGTCCACCGTGCGGCAGGAGCTTACGAACGGTGGATCGCTTAAATTCAGCACCCGAATTTTCGGGCTTGTCTATTTTTTCATCAGGTTTATTGCTCCTGTGGCTATCCTGGCCATCTTCATTACAAATCTATTCGTTTAAGAGACGTATTCTGCAGATTTGTGTGTTATTTTGTAAAAAGTAATCATTTTCTTTGCGTTATTAAAAAATGATTGATATAATTAAGGCGTATTTTCCCCTTTTGTGTGTTTTATAAGAGAACGATGACAATGAAAAGAATACTTTATTTGTTTTTTGCTCTATTTCTAGG
>JAFRXC010000066.1 GCA_017437825.1 Bacteroidales bacterium | reverse complement strand
CCGGACCCCCTGATGCTGGAAGACATCCTCACCTACGTGGATTCCCTTTCCCCGGGTGACACGGCCGCCAAGGCCGCGGTGGACATAGCCCTGCACGACCTTGCAGGAAAGATCCTCGGCGCCCCCTGGTACAAGCTCTGGGGCTACGACCCTGCCAAGGCGCCTTCTACCACGTTCACCATTGGAATCGATACCCCAGACGTGGTGCGTGAGAAGACTCGCGAATGCGCCGACAGGTTCAACATCCTCAAAGTGAAAGTGGGCCTGGACAACGACGTGGAGATGATCCGCACTATACGCGAGATTACCAACCTGCCCCTGGCGGTTGACGCCAACCAGGGCTGGACGGACCGCAGCGCCGCCCTGGACGAGATTTTCTGGCTTCACGAAAACGGGGTGGTGATGGTGGAACAGCCTATGGCCATAGACCGTCTGGACGACATAGCCTGGATAACTGAGCGCTCTCCCGTACCCATCTTTGCGGATGAATCCGTCCAGAGGGCGGCCGACATCCCCGGCCTTGCCGGAGCGTTCAGCGGCATCAACATAAAACTGATGAAATGCACAGGTATGCGTGAAGCCCGCAAGATGGTGGACATCACCCGAGCCCTCGGGCTCAAGGTTATGCTTGGATGCATGACCGAGACCTCCTGCGCCGTGTCCGCCGCAGCACAACTCTCGCCGGCCGTGGATTTCGCGGACCTTGACGGTAACCTGCTCATTTCCAACGACCTGTTCAAGGGAGTTCAAGTGGTGGACGGCCGCCTCACCCTTCCGGACCTTCCCGGGATAGGCGTGCTGCCGCTATAGGCTGAACAGCCTGCTGACGTGCCTTGCGCACAGGTTGTCTTCTATCTCTTTGCCAATCACATCGGCATATTTCTCCAGGGCCGGATAGAATTCGTCCCCGAGTTCAGCGGCTATCTTGTAGCTGACATGGATCAGCTGGCGGAAAGACGGATTGAACAGCGGGTCTGACGGGTTGTGGCGCATAGTGCGCGCGAAGGTCTGCGCGTCCCAGGCGGCCACCTCTTCGGCCGAAGGCAACTCGGCGGGGTCTATGTCGATGACGGTCGCGTACGGCACAGTCAGTTCCTCCATCCTTCCCAGCGCGCCGGCGTAGATCTTCTTTGCGAGGGCCAGGCCTTTCTCATCGGCCACGGCCAGACCTATGATCTCTTCCAGCCAGGTGGTGCCGGCGGTCTTGATGTGGATGCCTGCGTCGTATTTGCGTATCAGCCTGCCCATAATGGGGTAGATGCTGAACTTATCCGATCCGGAGTGGATGGACAGTTTCAGGTTGTCCGGAAGGCCGTATTCGGCCACGCATTCCTTGATTACCTGCAGGTCCTGCTCGAACTCTTTCTCGAACTGGGCCAGGTCTCCACGGTAGTCCACGCCCTTGTTGAAGCGTCCGGTGAACTTGGGCGCTATGGTCTGGAGGGGAACTCTCTCCTTAGCCAGCTCGCTGAGGATGTAGCGTAGTTCCTCGGGACTCTGGGCGTTGTCCACCTCGTCCATCGAAACCTCTGTGACAAAGTTGTCCGCACCCTTGACGGCTGCTATGTGGCGGTATATCTTGCCTGCTTCGCGTATGGCGGGGAGGAATCTTTCCTCCACGGAGCCTTCCTTGCCGATGTAGTCTGCAACGTCAATAGTGAAGAAATCCGATGCCGCTATGAAACGGTCTACGTTTCCCAGGTTTATGTGGTCGGCGTCCACGAAGTACTGCCCCTGGTATCCCAGGGCCTTTACTGCGGCGTCCGCCTCCTTGCGCACTTCGTACGGCTCTGTGCCGACTATCACGTGTTCCCTGTTGGACTTGTTCCATACCGGGACGAAACGGACTCCGAAAAGCTCCTCCGCCTTCACCAGGGCCTTGAGCTGATTCACACCTTCGTGGGAGAACCTGTCTCCTATTCCAAAAGAGTATTTTCCTATTTTCATATCTAGAAGTTGAAATATTTCAGTGCGTTGTAATATGAGATGTCACCCACCATCTTAATCAGGAAATCCATCTGGTCAGCGGGCAGTTTCCCGTCTTCCACGTCCTTTCCTATAACGTCGCAAAGTATGCGGCGGAAGTATTCGTGGCGGGTGTAGCTGATGAAGCTGCGGGAGTCCGTCAGCATTCCCACGAAACGGCTCAGCAGACCCTGGCTGCTCAGGACGTCCAGCTGCTTGCGAATGCCATATTCCTGGTCCAGGAACCACCAGGCGGCGCCGAACTGCATCTTCCCGGGGAACGACCCGTCGTTGAAGTTGTATGCGATGGACATCATAGTGTCGTTGTCCTTGGAATTGAGGCAATAGAGGATGGTCTTAGCCAGTTTGCCCTCCTTGTCCAGGCTGTCGAAGAACAGGTTGCCTGACTGGGCTATGGGGAGGTCGTGCAGGGAGTCGCATCCGGCGTCGGGGCCGAAGGTGGAGAACAGCCTGGTGCTGTTGTTGCGCAGAGGCCCTATGTGGAACTGCTGAACCCAGCCGGATTCGGCATCCATCACGGCCATGTCGTGCATAACTGCCGCGCGGAACTTGGCCAGCTCCTCGGCCGAAGGGATGTTGCCCTGAAGGACGCTCTTGAAGATGGCCTCAATCTCCGCGGCTGTGTAACGCGCGAAGAAGAACGTCTCCATTCCGTGGTCTGACAGGCGGCAGCCTAGGGAGGCGAAATAGTCGTGCCTCTTCTGAAGCGCCTGCAGAAGGCTGTCGTAGCTGGTAATCTCCATTCCTGCGGATTCGGCCAGGCGGCCGATGTATGCCTTGTACGCCTGAGGGTTCTCTATCGCCAGGGCCTTGTCAGGCCTCCAGGTGGGGAGTACCTTGGTGCCGAAGGGATTCTCGGCAATCTGCCTGTGCCAGCGGAGGTCGTCGGCTGGATCGTCCGTGGTGCATATAACCTCCACCCCGAACTTGCGTATTAGGGCCTGGCCTCGGAAGTTTTCTCCGGCCAGCATCTGGTTACACTGCTCGAATATCTCGCGCGCCGTGGCTGGGCTCAGCAGCTTGTCTATGCCGAACACGCGGCTGAGCTCAAGGTGCGTCCAGTGGTAGAGGGGGTTGCGCATCAGGTAGGGGACTGTTTCGGCCCACTTGCTGAACTTTTCCCAGGATGTGTGGTCCTTCCCGGTGACGTACTCTTCGGGGACTCCGTTGGCTCGGAGGGCGCGCCACTTGTAATGGTCCTCTGACAGCCAGAGCTGGGTAATGTCTTTAAACTGGATGTTCTCGGCTATCTGTTTTGGGGACAGGTGGCAATGATAGTCTATGATGGGCTTGTCCTTGGCTCCTTTCTGGTAAAGCTCCCGAGCGGCGTCGCTGGTGAGCATAAAGTTCTCGTTTATGAATGGCATATTCAAAATTAGCCAAATCCTTATTGAAAACAAATAACTATCTTTGCAAAAAGATTTGAAATATGCTTCATAATATACTGCAGACATTAGTTCAGGAAGAACAGGTGGAGAACCTGGCCGATACCTTGAGAGTAGAGGGTGGAAAACTTCTTACAAACGTCGTGAACGACCCCCGCGGGGTGCTGCACGACTTACTGGATAAGGCAATTGACTTCGGTCTCAAGGTGCTTGGCGCCCTGGCCATTTACATAATAGGCGCCTGGCTTATACGCAGGATCAAGAGACTCCTTCTCAAGATTTTCGAGAAGAGAAAAACCGAGAAGACCATTGTTTCCTTCGTGCTTTCTCTGGTGACTCTTTTGCTGACCGTGCTTCTGATTGTCATCACCGTCAGCGCCCTGGGTATAAACACTTCTTCATTTGCAGCATTGCTGGCTGCCGTGGGCGTTGCCCTGGGTATGGCTCTGAGCGGAACTGTCCAGAATTTTGCAGGTGGAATAATCATCCTGGCCTTCAAGCCTTTCAAGGCCGGGGACTATATTGAGGCACAGGGTTTCGGTGGCTTTGTGAAAGAGGTCAACATCCTGAATACCAGACTTATAACCAGGGATAACAAAGAGATTGTCCTGGCTAACGGAACGCTATCCAACGGTAACGTCATCAATTACTCTACAAGGCCCATCCGTCGTGTGGACAGAACCATAAGTGTAGCGTACGGAACCAATGCGCAGGAGTGCATCGACGCCCTTGTGGCAATTATGAAAGAGGACCCTCGCATCCTGGATTCTTCAACTCCCGGTGCGGCTGATCCTTTTGCCGGCCTGGAGGCCCAGAACAGCAGTGATATTTCCTTCACTGTAAGGGCCTGGGTGAAGACTCCGGACTACTGGGATGTCTTCTTCGACCTGAACCAGCGTATGTACACCGAACTCCCCGCCAAGGGTATCCACTTCGCCTACCCTCACCTCGACGTCAAGATTCGCGAGTCCTAGGCGGTCTTCCGAGAGGGGTGTCCCACGCAAACCTTTCGCTTCGCTCCATCCCGTCTGGCGCAAACGCCATCCACCCGTTCACGAGGCCACGGGCGGCCACGGGTTTGTCGTGGGACACCCCTCTCGGAAAACGTCCGTTATTTGTAGAGTGAATCGAAGAGGGCGCGGAGACGGACGGGATCGTCTATGATGTCGCGCAGCAGGTCCAGCTGGGCGGCGTTGGACGATTCGGGAAGCCAGACTTTCAGGTATCCGTTCCGGCCGTATTTCTCTTCAAGGTGGGCTGCAACCCTTTCCCATTGGGCTTCCTTATCCAGTTCCGGGTGCTTTGCCCTGCCGTACTGGATGCACCTTTCGACAACCATATCGGGAAAAATGAGCCTGTCGGCTTCGGCGGTAATCTTTCCGTAGATGGTTCGGGGCTCGTAACCCAGTGAGGCGCGGTGGTCTTCAGCGGCATCGGCAATTATGTCTATTTGCTCCGGAGTGAACCACTGCCTTAGCGCGGCATCCTCCTTTATCATCCTGGCTGATATGATGTTATGAGTCTTGCGGTCTTCCTTGATTCCAAGGTCGTGATACGCGGCGGCTGTGTAGACCATATCCGGATTGACATCGTACCTGCAGGCGAGGCCAAGGGCTCGTTCCATAACCTTGGTAACGTGGGACACGGCGTGGCCTTGGTCGAACTTGCTGTACTGGGGGATGATGTTAATGGCGATGTATTCGCGGAGGTCGGGGTTCACGGCGCAGGACAGTTCGGCGCAGAACTGTTCCAGGTACCGGGAGTCGGTGTCGTCAAAATAGGCCAGGTTCTCGCTGTCTATGTCCAGGACGCCGATGATGCTGCCTTTCTTCCAGATGGGGACGACAATCTCGCTGCGGGACGCGCTGGAGCAGGCTATGTGGCCGGGGAATTCTTCCACGTCAGGGACGATGATGGTGCGCTGCTCTTTCCAGGCGGTGCCGCAGACGCCTCTTCCGTACTTTATGGTGGTGCAGGCCACCGGACCCTGGAACGGTCCCAATAACAGCTTGTCACCATTTACCCTGTAGAATCCGGTCCACCAGAATTTCATCGGGCCGTGAAGAAGGGCTGCCATATTGGCCATATCGGCTATGATGTCGGAGTTCCCGACCATCAGCCGGAAGCTCTTGAGTATGTTTTCGTAGTTGCCCGCTTTGTCCATCTTGATATTTTCCAACTCTCAAATATAAACTATATTTGCAACATTAAAAATTCAGATATGGCAAGAGTAAAGATTTCCACCGCACTGGGTGACATCATAGTACGTCTTTATGACGAGACCCCGGCACACCGCGACAATTTCCTCAAACTCGCCCGCGAAGGCTTTTACGACGGAACCCTTTTCCACAGGGTCATAAAGGACTTTATGATTCAGGGTGGCGACCCGCAGAGCAAGGGCGCGCCGGCAGGCAAGGCCCTTGGCAGCGGTGACGCCGGATACACCCTCCCGGCCGAGTTCAACCCGACTCTCTTCCACAAGAGGGGAGCGCTGAGTGCCGCGCGTCTGGGTGACGAAGTCAATCCTGAGCGCCGCAGCAGCGGATGCCAGTTCTATATCGTCTGGGGAAAGACTTATTCCCAGGGGGAGATGGGGCAGATGGCCCGCCAGATGGAGATGCAGGCGCAGCAGAGTGTTTTTAACTCCCTGGTGCAGCAGCACAGGGATGAAGTGATAGAGCTGCGCCGCAATCGTGACCGCGAGGGCCTGATGGCACTGCAGGACAAGCTGGTTGCGCAGACTCAGGAGATATGCCGCAAGGAGGGCCTTGGCAAGATGTCCCAGGAGCAGAAGGACATCTACACTACCATTGGTGGTACTCCGTTCCTTGACGGTCAATATACAGTCTTTGGCGAGGTGGAATCAGGCCTGAACGTTGTAGAAGACATCCAGCAGGCAGCCACCGACGGCCGCGACCGTCCCCTCACCGACATTCCGATGACTGTCACCGTCCTTTAACCGGCATTGCCAGGGTGAGGTGTCCCACGCAAACCTTCCGCTTCGCTCCATCCCGTCTGGCGCAAGCGCCATCCACCCGTTCACGAGGCCACGGGCGGCCCCGGGTTTGTCGTGGGACACCCCACCCTGGCAACGGACTAAAATAATTAGTCAGAAGGGGAGTCGGCTACGGCGATGGCGTCGATTTCAACCAGGGAGCCCTTCGGGAGAGCCGCAACCTGACAGCAAACCCTTGCCGGTTTGGTAGAAGGGAAATACTCTGCGTAAACGGCGTTCATCTGGCCAAAGTATCCAAGGTCCTGCAGCAGGACGGTTGTCTTGACCACGTTGATATAATCAAGACCGGCTTCTTTGAGGATTGCACCTATGTTGTCCAGACTTTGGCGGGTCTGCGCCTCAATTCCTTCCGGTATGCTTCCGTCTGAAGGGTTCACCGGAATCTGTCCGGAAATATAAAGTGTTCCGTCTGCTAAAATGGCCTGAGAGTACGGGCCTATGGCTGCCGGAGCAGCCGGGCTTGCAATTATCTTTTTCATACACCCCAAATATAGCAACATTTCTAAAGTGTTTGAGTATTACACAAAAAACTATAACTTTAGGGTATGAAAAAGATAATGGTAATTCTAGCGATGGCGCTGATAGGCGCGTCGTTTTCATACGCACAGCGTCCGGCAGGCGCCGCTCCAACAGCCAACAGGCCGGCTTTCGTCGCACCCCAGCAGAGCCCTTCCGCCCCCAGGGTGGAGCCGGACTACATAATTGACCTATGGCCCGACGGAGCCCCTACGGACAACGGCCAGACCGGTCCCGAGAGGGATATGGGAAACTTTGCCAGCAACATCACCAAGCCGACTCTCTCTTTCTTCATCCCCAAGAAACCTAACGGAATGGCTGTGATAGTCTGCGCCGGTGGCGGCTACAGTTCCGTCTGGTACGGAACCGAAGGATACGCCAACGCCCCCACTTACACCGACAGGGGGATAACCTGCATAGTACTCAAGTACCGCCTTCCAAACGGCCATCCTGAAGTCCCCCTGGATGATGTTCACGAAGCCTTCCGTATCGTAAGGAGCAGGGCGGCGGAACTCGGCATAAAGAAGGTGGGTGTTGCCGGACACTCCGCCGGAGGACATTTGGCAGCAATGGCCGCCACCAAGTACGAGAACGCAGTACAGCGTCCGGACTTCCAGATCCTCTACTATCCCGTGATTACCGCTGAGCCTGACTTCTCACACGAAGGATCCATCATCAACCTGGTGGGTAGGAACAACATCAACAAGAAGAACATAGACGAATATAGCAACGAGAAGCACGTTACGCCCGACACGCCTCCGGCATTCATAATGGCCAACACAGATGACGACGTGGTTCCCGTACGCAACAGCATAGAGTATTACAACGCCCTCAAGGCCAACGGCGTCCCCGCGGCCCTGAATATCTATCAGGAAGGCGGCCACGGATGGACCGACCATCTGGATTTCCCTTACAGGGACCAGTGGATTCCTACTCTTGGAAAATGGCTCGACAGACTTGCAGAGTCCTTCGGCCTATAGACTCTTTAGGTAGGGTATGCTCAAGACTGCTGTCAGGTCAATGCGGCTGCGGACACTCCCGCTGTCCCTTTCGGGGATAGTTCTGGGAGTGTTCCTTGCATCCATGACATGCACACTCAATTGGTTTGCAGTATTTTTACTAATATTAACCGCAGTATTCCTTCAAATACTTTCCAACCTCTCCAACGAGTTGGGAGACGCCCTTCACGGAGAGAATCCGGCCGAGAGGCAGGGGATTGCATACCCCATCCAGACTGGGGAAGTGACAACGGAACAGCTTCGCAGGATGGTGGTCTTTTTCGCGGCTCTGAGTGCCGTTACAGGCCTCGGGATGATTTGGGCCTCGTTCGGGTCTTTAATCGGCCTTAAACAGGCTCTTTTCGTGCTTCTCGGCGCTTGCGCCATAGTGGCCGCGCTGCGTTACACGCTCGGCCCCAAGCCTTACGGCTACCGCGGCTTGGGCGACATAGCCGTCTTCATTTTCTTCGGCCTTGTCACTGTGTGCGGAGCATATTATCTGATGACGACGACGCTGCCGCCAGCCTCCATCCTTCTGCCGGCGTCTTCCATAGGGTGCCTGAGCGTAGCAGTGCTCAACGTGAACAACATCCGCGATATGAAGAGCGACGCCGCCACCCGCAGGACCGTGGCCCTTCGCCTTGGGCTCAGGGGCGCCCGCATCTACCAGACCTGTCTTATTGTTGGAGCCTGGCTGATGATGGCAGCCTTCCTGCTTATGAACAAAGTAAAACCGGCAGGCGCGATCTTCATCCTCACCATGCCGGTATTCTGTTTTCATCTTAAGGGAGTCTGGACCAGGACTGACAGGGAACTGGACCCGATGCTGCCTATGCTGGTTATGGGAACCTTCCTGTTCGCTCTGCTTTCAGGAATTGCTGTAACCCTTTAGATAATTATTCCTTAATTCCTGTATATAAACGACATACCCCAAAGGTAAATGCCTTGTGGGTGACGTTTTTGTATCCGCATTCCTGCATAACGGCCATCCATTGGTCCTTGTTAGGGAAATTCCGGATGGATTCAGGCAGGTAACTGTATGCTTCTTTATGGCCGGTGAGCCTTCCTCCCAGCCAGGGGGCCACCTTTCCTAAGCTGAATTCATACAACTTCTTCAGCAGGGGATTCGAGGGCTCCGACAACTCCAGGATCAACAGCTTTCCCCCGTGGTCCAGGACGCGCAGAATCTCCTTCAGGGCGGCGTTCCGGTCCTCGAAATTCCGGATGCCGAAAGCAATTGACGCAAGTTGGAAGGAATTGTCGGGAAACGGAAGAATTTCTGCTGGAGCGGTTACAATACTTACTTTGTTTCCTATATTGTTTTCCAATATTTTGCGTTTCATTACTTCAAGCATCTTCGGGGAGATGTCAACACTTGTAACGTGGCTTTCCGGATGCATTTTCCGGGCAATTTCAAGGGTAAAATCACCTGTTCCGCAGGCCAGATCCAGGATGTTCTGGGGCGAATCCGATGAGACCGCACCACGCAGCGACCGCCTCCTCCAGGTCCTGTCTGCGCCGAGCGAAAGCAGGTGGTTGAGGCGGTCGTAGGCGGGGGCTATCCCGTCGAACATTTCGCGAACCAGTTCCTTTTTAGGCATCGCGAATCATACTATTCGACGTGAACGACTCTTGTGCTGCGGGTCACTCCGCTCTCGTTGAAAGCGTCCACAGTGAAGTAGTAGTCAGTGTCGGCGTTGAAGCATCCCAGTTTCAAAGTGTTTTCCTTGCTCTCGCAGCCGAAGTACATCTCGTCTTCTTCTGTACCCCAGCGAAGGATGTATCCGGTGGCTCCGGGAACAGATTCCCAGCTTACCTGTATGTTGCGGCGGTCGCCCACGCGTGCTACAACTATTCCGTCAGGCTCTGCAGGGGCCTTTCCGGGGGCGAATCCGAACACTCTGAGGTCGAACAGGGAGAATTTGCCGTCAAGCTGCGAACAGTTCTGTATGCGGATGTAACGGGCCTTTACGGGCTTCTGGCATACAAGAAGCTCGTGAGGGAAGTCCTCCAGGTTCCCGGACTTGTCGAAGAGAACAGCCCATTTCTTGCCGTCAGTCGAGTACTCTACCAGATATTGGTAAGGAGTCTTTGTCCGGTTGGGATCATAGAAACCGAAATCCTGGTCGGCGAAGTTAACCTGTACTGCGTACACCTTGTCTTTCTTGCCAAGGTCAATCTGCAGCCATTCTCCAGCTTCACCTGAATTGGCGCTCCATAAAGTCTTGATAGTATTGTCGGTAGCAAATTCTGCAGGATGACCTGCAAGAGCAGAAGAGGCTGTGGTTTCCTTATAGTTGGAGAGAATTCTCCAGCCTGTCCAGGGAGACTTCTTGGTAAAGTCGACCTTCTTGTTAGGGAGCACGTATGGAGAGTCTGAGAAGTCTGTAAGCGCGTACATATTGCCCTTCTTGGTGAAGATTACCGGGAAGAATCCGACGCGGCGCTCGAAGTCCATCCTCTGGCTGATAACGGTAGAGGCCACATGCCAGAAATTGCCGTATCTGTCTTCGAATGTGAATCCGTGGCCGGCTCCGGTCATCCATCCGCCGGGCTTGATGGACATAGGGGATGAGTCTGCGTGCTTGAAGGGACCCAGAGGGGCGTCGCTTACGTATACGCCATCACCGTAGGTCTCGAACTCGGTTCCGGGGGCCGCATACTGCAGATAGTATTTGCCTTTGTACTTGAACATTGTCGCACCTTCGTTCCAGCCGGGCTTGTCCTGCTCGTTCTTGTCGCCGGGGCGCTCCCAGCCGTATACGTCCTGCATATGGTCTATCAGGGATACGGATTCGCCGATGGATGCGAAGTTGTTCTTGGGGTCAAGTTCGATTCCGCGGATGTCGGTCACGTTGCTGCATCCATAGTAGAAATATACCCTGCCGTCGTCGTCCACGAACAGTTCGGGGTCGTGCGCGGTTGCGCCGGGCCTGTCCGGATAAGGATTGAGCTTGTCAGTCACCAATTCCCAGGAACTGCCGTCGTCAGGGTTGGAGGTCTTGTACAGGACGTTGATGTCCGACACTGCCCAGTACAACTCGTCCTTGTATACCATAAGCGCGGGCGCGTATAGGTCGATGGGAAGGACGTTTGTGCTGATATGCCTCCAATGCTGCATATCGTCTGAGGTGTAATAACCCTCGGACTTGGAAGGGAAGAGGTAGTACTTGTCCTTGTACATCAGGCAAACCGGATCGGCGCCTTCGCGGGCTCCGTTGGTTCGGCGGGCGGCCTCTTCCTGGCGGCGGGCCATGGCCTCGAAGCGCTGCCTCTGCTCGGCTGTCATTCGCGCCAGCTGGTCTGCCGGAATCTGCCTCGGAGTCTCCTGGCGGTGGAAGGCGTACTGCACGTTAATCGGGTTCGTAACCACCCTCGAAGGGTCGATTTTCTGGCCGCAGGAGGCCAGAAGCATCAAAATGGGTACTGTTAGAATCAGAAGTCTTTTCATAAGACGTAATATATTGGTTATTAATATTTAAAACAAATTAGTATATAGTATTAACATTTTTGTTATAGGGCTTTTTCCGGCCCTTTTTGGGCTATTTTTCAAAGTGCTGGTAGTCTCTTGTCCTGCCAGCCCAGCCTCCTCCCCAGAAGAACCCGCGCTCCCGGAAAAGGGTCCAGCAAAGGTCTCCTTTTTCTATCTTGTAAGGGGACTCGAAGTTACGGTTTGCATAGGGTCTCGCCTCCTTTGGCTCCACTATGAATGCTCCGCTTTCCGTGGTCAGGCAGTAGGGGTTGTACAGCGGGTTTATGTCAATTGCCAGTCCCAGCGCGTGCTTGGAGATCGTGCTTTGATGTGACCTCGGACGATAGTTGAAAGCCGACGAATTATTGTCCAGCATCGAGGCCCTGTCGTCAGCATCGTAGTAGTCTACCAGACGCATCTTCTCTATAGGGTAGGAGGCCTGATAGAGCCCCTGGAAGATCTCCAACACGTCGTCCGCTATTGACTTGTTAACTACCATCTCTCCCACGAGGCTCCGGCCGAGGGAGTCTTTGTGCAGGACGGTGAGGTAGCGGAGGTCTTCCCTCGGCGTGGGGCAGCCTTCTCTGTATGACTTGCCCTGCATCAGGGCGAACATGTCGTCCTCAATGGGCGAGGCCTTGAAGAAACTGTCAGCCCCGAGTTTATCCAGCCACTTGTAAGGAACTTGGTCCCCGGGTAGGAATACAGGTGTTTCTTCAACTGTTTCTACCTGGGTTTCAGAAGTTTTCACGTTTCTGTTCAAGCAAGAGTTTAAGCAGAGAACGGTGGCGCAGGTCAGTGCTGCGACAGCTGTTTTCCGGTATAGTCGGTTCATTGTGCAACCTCTTCTGTCTGGGGGGCGGTCTCTTCCGGGATTGAAAGGATCTGCCGTATCTCGGAGAACTTGACGAAGTCCTGTTGCTGCTCACCCTCAGGGAGGCTGTCGAACTGGGCGTCGTCAGGAAGGAGTATCACGTTTATTCCCGGCTTGCCCAGCATAAGCTTGAGCATATCGCACACCTGTGTGGATATCATAGGGGAGAGCCAGTCGAATTCTTCTATCTTGCGCTCATCTATTTCTATTTCAAGGTCTTTGCGGAGTTCTTCGGAAGTAGTTTTTGCATATGCGTCAGCGGGGACGCAGACTGTCTTGCCAAAGAAGTTGATGGTCTTGTAGGCGTTGGCAAAGTCCCAGTTGAGCTGCTTGCGGGAGTATGAGATGAGTCCCGGATGGAAGTTTTTCAGGAACAGGTTGTTGGATTCCCTGTCGTAGCGGAACAGCACGTCCTCCATCTTTATGCCGTACTCGGCGCTTATCTCAGCTCTTAAAGCTCCGAAGAAATTGATGTTGTCTTTCTGCCTGATATACGGCCTGGTAAATGAAGAGTCGATGTTCAAGACAGCCAAATGAAGGATGGGGTTCAGTCCCACCACGTTTATCTTGCTGCTGCTCTTTTCCTCCAGTTCACGGTTGAGCAGGTCTATGGTGTTCTTTAGGGATGTTATCTGCTCAGAAAGCATATTCTCACGGCGGGCGCTTTGTCTGAGCTCCTCCTTGCTGTTCTTGACAAAGGCTCTCCAGATGAGATACGCCAGGGCCATCGCGCCCAGCAGAAATGCTCCGAACGGCAGGGTGTTGCGGGTGAACATCAGCCTTATGCTGATCAGGGCTATAACCACCGCCCCTGCGATAATCAATATCTTACGTGTCTTGGCTTTCATCTGAATATTCTTGGATTATTCAAAGATAGCAATTAAATTTAAAAGCATATTATTTATAGTACGATGAGAAAGACTGCACTTATCCTTTTCGCGTTCCTGAGCTTCTTCTTTGCCAATGCTCAGAACCCCTATCTCCCGTTGTGGGAGCACATTCCGGACGGCGAACCCCGCGTATTCGAAGATCCTGACAATCCGGGCCATTACCGCGCCTACATCATTGGTTCTCACGATGTGGCCTTCACCCAGTACTGCGGCCCCGACGTAAGGATCTGGTCTGCTCCGGTAGAGGACCTGAGCAAGTGGGTGGACGAGGGCTCCGCCTTCAAGTGGTACGTCAACGGCCGCTGGGACACAATGTACGCCCCTGATCTGGTAGAGGTAAAGGACAAGGCTGGCAAGAAGACATATTACTTGTATCCACACAGCCGTGGTGCGGGCCGCATCGCAACGGTCTGCAAGAGCGACCGCCCGGACGGTCCTTTCGTCCCCATCAACGTCACTCCTGACGGCGTGGGCGTTCTGGAGGGCAGTCTCATTGACTTTGACCCCTCCGTATTCATAGAGGAGATCACAGACAAGAAAGACCCTGACTACAATATAGGATTCAGGGCATACGTATATTACGGATTCCAGCATTCCACCGCGGTTGAACTGGACCAGAACACTATGTACAGCAAGCGCCCCGGCACGGAGATTCACGACTACTTCATCCCTGCCAGCTCCCGCTACGGCGTCGTACGCGACCCTGAGGGAACCAAGTACCCCGCGCTGTACCCTGACCAGGACCCCGGAGAGTTCAACTTCTTCGAGGCTTCCTCCATCCGCAAGGTGGGCAACAAGTACGTGATGGTATTCTCCGGATACTCAGGCCCCGATTACGGCCTAGAAAGCACCAACTCGGCGCTGCGTTATGCCTACGGCGATTCTCCTCTGGGCCCCTGGCGCTCTGGCGGCGTCCTTGTAGACTCCCGCGGCGTGGTTCCCAATGAGGACGGCACGGCGCTCATCACCACCAATTCGGCGCATAACACCCACGGCTCGCTGCAGGAGATAAACGGACAGTGGTACGTGTTCTATCACAGGCCTCCGCGTGGATTCGGCAACGCCCGCCAGTCTATGGTGGCTCCCGTGAAGATAGAGTGGGACCAGAAGAGCGTGGCCAAGGGCGGCAAGCTCACCATTACCGGATACGACCCTTACGCAAAGGACGAAAAGTGGGTTGCGGCGGCTTCTGACGGCAACACCTACACCGGAGCCGAGGTTACTTCTGAAGGATTCCAGATTTTCGGCCTCAATCCTTATAAGTACTATTCAGCGGGATACGCCTGCTATATGTCCAATGACCAGTGGATCCAGGATACCTGGGATAATTGGGACAACAATATGGATATAGCGGGTATTACCAACGGGGGAGTAATCGGCTTCAAATACTTCGGTTTTGGAGGCGTCGAGAAGGACACCAAGGGAGTTAAGGCGTTCCCGGGCGCAAAGCCCGGAAACGGGACTAAAATCAACCTTTATCTGACTCCTACATACACGCAGGCTTTCAAGATTCACGTTATGCTGGACGGTCCGTACGCCAACTCCACCTGGAACGGCAAGGAGATAGCCGTTATCAACGTTCCTGCAAACGCCGCGCGCGAGGCTGCCTGCTTCAGCGCCGATGTCTCAAGGTACGTGGACGGCCTTGCCGGCAAGCACGCCATTTACCTGGTAGTGGAAGGTCCAGAAATCCCCGCTCCACCGCAGTTCCCGGGCAGGCCTGCAAATAACCGTCAGGTTCGTCCCCGTGGTCTTTTCGACCTTCACGGCCTTGGATTCAGTTGCAACAGCGTGGCCATAGAGAGGCAGGTTCCTCCTACGGTTCGCATACTGGTTGACGGCAAGGATATCGTCATTCCTACCGAGCCCATCCGCTCCACAGGCTTGAATGGCTACACCGATGTCACTCATTATCAGGCCTATGGACCTCTTCAGTCGAACTCCGTCATCAGGGTCATCCCTTCCGACCCGGGCATCACCTATGAGGTTTCAAGGATAGAATGGGGCCGTGCTACCGTAAAGTGCACATACAAGGGCCTCGACAAGGTCTACCTGATCAATTAAGTCTCAGAATTGAAAAACAAACTATAACCTATGAAAAGGATACTGTTTCTCCTGAGCCTTGTGGCTTTTACATTGGTTTCTTGTTCCCAGTCTGCTCCGGAATCCAGCCGTGAGATGGTCCTATGGTATGACCAGCCGGCAGGGGATATCTGGCTTGACGGTCTTTTTATCGGTAACGGATATATGGGGGGCAACGTGTTCGGAAGGACTGACCACGAGCGCGTTGCGCTCAATGAGTCCACTTTCTGGTCCGGCCGCCCGCACGATTACAACGATCCGGAGGCTCATAAGTACTACGACCAGATTAAGGAACTGATGTATGCCAAAAAGTACAAGGAGGCGGAGAAACTGGTTAACGAACACTTCTATGGGAAGCCCGCAAACCAGCAGACTTACGTTCCGGTAGGGGACTTCCTCCTGGACCTGGAACCCGGTGACGGTCCTGTCACAGATTACTATCGCGAACTGGATATGGAAACCGGAATCGTAAAGGTTACCTATAACCAGGGCGGCGTCAAGATGACGCGCGAGGTGTTCATGTCATATCCTGACCACGTGATGGTGATGAAGGTTTCTGCCGACAAGCCCGGCAAGGTGAACCTGGAGGCCAGGCTCGCGAGCCCTTTCCGGAGGAAGGTGTCCGTGAGCGGCAACCGCCTTACGATGAACGGCACTTGGAGCTATCTTCCTACCAGGATATTTGACCTCATAGCCAAGGTTGAGGGCGACGGAATGAGTTTCCAGACGGACGTGGTGGCCATTCCGGAGAAAGGAACGCTGGCCGCGACGGACACCAGCCTGGTGGTCAGCGGCGCAAATTCGGTGACCTTCGTCCTGACAATCGCAACTGATTATGTCAACTACAAGGACATAAGCGGAGATCCAGCGGCGCGCTGCGACAAGGTGCTCGCAGCCGTGGACGGCAAGAGTTACAAGCAGCTTAAGGCGGCGCACCTCGAGGACTTCTCCGGCCTGATGGGCCGCGTCCACCTGACCGTGGGCGACGGCGCTGCCAACAGCGTCCCTACGAACCTGCGCGTGGACGCCCTCAAGAGAGGGGAGTCCGACGTTGACCTGCAGGCTAAGCTGTTCCAGTTCGGACGCTATATCACGGTGTGCAGCAGCAGGAAGGGCAGTGAGCCCAGCAACCTGCAGGGACGATGGAGCCAGGACCTCCTCCCCAACTGGGGCAGCAAGTATACTCTCAACGTGAACACTGAGATGAACTACTGGCCCGCCGAGGTCACCAACCTGTCCGAGTGCACTCAACCGTTGTTCCACTTGATAGAAGACCTGGCGGAGAACGGGGCCGAGACCGCCAGACTGTATTACGATGCAGACGGCTGGGTGTCCCACCACAATACTGACAACTGGCGCGGCACCGCCCCCGTGGACGCCGCCCGATATGGTATGTGGCCTATGAGCGGCGTATGGCTTTGCCAGCATATCTGGGAGCACTATCTGTTCACTGAAGACATGGACTTCCTCAAGAAGTATTACCCCATAATGAAGGGTGCCGCCCAGTTCGTGTTGGACATCCTGGAGGTCAACCCTAACTACGGATACCTGACTATACCGTTCTCGATGTCTCCCGAGCAGGGATATTACATCGAGGGCAACCCCGAGGAGATGTTCCTGGCGCCGTCCACCACTATGGACAACGCCCTTATCAGGGATCTCTTCCCCCACTGCATAGAGGCGGCAAAGCTACTTGGTGTGGACAGTGATTTCAGCGCCCAGTTGGCTGCTACGCTTGAGAAGATCCCTCCGTATATGATTGGTGAGAACGGAATGCTTCAGGGCTGGATAGAGGACTGGGAACGCGGTCGCGAGAACCACAACTGGTCAGGAACTTTCGGCCTGTACCCTGGCAACTCAATCACTTTGAGGGGAACGCCGGAGCTG
>JAFRXC010000065.1 GCA_017437825.1 Bacteroidales bacterium | reverse complement strand
TCCCGAACGCTGCACCGTCTGGCGCGAGAGCTGGGACAGCGCGATAATGGGCACGTCAAGTTCCTCTGCGGTCTGCTTGAGGGTACGGGAGATGGCGGCCACCTCCTGCTCGCGCATTCCGCGCAGTTCGGCCGGACCCTGCATAAGCTGCAGGTAGTCTACCACCACCAGGCGTACGCCCTTGCTCTTCACCAGGTTCTTGACCTTGGTCCTGAACTCCATTACCGGAATGCTGGGGGTGTCGTCTATGTACAGAGGAGCCTTGGAAAGGTTCCTGAGCTTGTAGTCAAGCTGCTCCCACTCGAACGGCTCAAGCTTTGTTCCGCCTTTTATCTTGTCGGCGGGAAGGCCGGACTCGCTGGTCATAAGACGCTTGGTGAGCTGCACGGCGGACATTTCAAGGGAGAACACCGCAACCGGCATATGATGGTCGACGGCGGCGTTGCGCGCCATGTTCAGGGCGAACGCCGTCTTACCGATGGCCGGACGGGCAGCCAGGATTATGAGGTCAGACTTCTGCCAGCCCATAGTGATGGTGTCCAGCGTCACGAATCCCGAAGGGACTCCGCTCAGGCCGGTGGAGTTCTGCATCTTCTGGATGTCGCCCATAGCCTCATTGATGAGGGCGCCTATGTCCTGGACCTCTTTCTTGAGGTTGTTCTGGATGGCGTCGAAGATCTTGGTCTGGGCGTTGTCTATGAGGTCGTCCACGTTGACGGACTCGTCATAGGCCTGGTGCAGGATGTCGTATGAGGCAGTGATGAGCTCTCGCTGGATAGATTTCTGCTTGAGTATCTTTATGTAGTACTCTATGTGGGCGGCTGAACCCACCTTTTGGGAAAGTTCGGTAAGCACTACGGCTCCGCCCACGGCTTCCAGGTTGCCTTCCTGCTTGAGCTTGTTGGCGGTAGTGATTATATCTACCGAGGTATGGTCCGTGACCAGATGGGAAATGGCCTCGAAGATCATCTTGTGGCGAGGGTCGTAGAAGCAGTTTGGGGTAAGGTCTTCCATTGCAAGGTCGACCGCCGTCTGCTCCAACAGCATCGCTCCGAGGACTGCCTCTTCGACGTCAAGAGCCTGAGGGGGCGTGTTACCCATCTCAAGCTCCATTGAAACGTATTTATTTCTTTTCTGGTCAGGCATTTACGCTGATTATTCGAATTTGGGGTTCACAATGATTCGGCCGCAGTGCTCGCAGATGACCAGCTTCTTGTTGGAAGCGATGTCGATGAGCCTTTGCGGGGTGATTGTGTTGAAGCAGCCTCCGCAGCTGTCCTCATTGAATACGGACACTACTGCAAGGTGGTTGTGCACGCTCTTGCGGATGCGCTCGTAGGCGCTCATCGTACGCTCGTCGATGACTTTGGCGCACTCGTCCCTCCGGGCCTGGAGCTTGGCCTCCTGGTCTGCGGTGGAGTTGATGATGGACTCCAGCTCTTCCTTCTTGGCCGCAAGGTCTTCCAGACGGATCTCAACCCTGCGCTCGAGGTCTTCTATGTCCTCTTTCTTCTCGGAGATGGCCATCTTAGCCTCGCCTATGTTCTTCTCGGCAATCTGGCGCTCAAGTCCCTGGTTCTCCAACTCCTTGTTGATGGAGTCGTACTCGCGGCTGTTGGCGATGTTCTCCAGCTGATGCTGATACTTTGCAATCTCTGCATCGCATTCTTCAATTGCCTGCTTGTTCTTCTCGATTGATGCGGTATAGGCCTGGATGAGGTCCTTGATACCGGCTATCTTGTCGTTGAGGGCGGTCAGTTCGTCTTCCAGAGCCTTAACCTCAGCGGGGAGTTCTCCCCTGAGCTGCACTATCTTGTCAATAGCGTTGTCGGCCTCCTGAAGCTGGTACAGAGTCTTGAGTTTCTGCTCTACGCTTATCTCGGAATCTGCAAAAGACTTCTGGAGAGACACGAAAGTTTCTCTCTGGTCAATAGGAATCTCTACCTTCTTAATCTTTTTTGCTGCTGCCATATTTTTTATAGATAAAATACAGGATTACTGTTGTTTAAGTTTTCGCTGATGTGAATAACAAAGTTAGGAAATTTTTTCCTTAACAACGCAAATAAAACACCCACAATATCCACTTCACTTTCGAAATGTCCGATGTCCATTATGGAGAAGCCCTCGGGGGTGAAAAAATGGTGATAGGAGATGTCACCGCAGAGGTAAAGCTGCGCCCCCGCCTCACGTGCAGCGTCTATCAGGGAAGAGCCTGAACCGCCGCACATCGCCACGGTGCGCACGGGCCCTGAAGGCCTTGAACAGCGCAGCGTTTTGAGGTTGAAAGCCTTCTTCACCAGCGCGGCGGCCTGCTCCCACTCAAGCGCCTGCGGGAAGTCTCCGATAACGCCCAGTCCCGTCTCGTCTCCGTCCAGGATGCGAACGTTCTGGAGTCCGAGACGCAGGGCCATAGCCCAACTGACTCCTCCCTGCACCTTGTCCGCGGTGGTGTGGGCGGAATACACTGCCACGCCCGCACGTATCGCCTTTATTATGGCAAGGCCGACGGGGTCTTCAGGGCATATCTTGCTGAGGCGCCCGAATATGAGGGGATGATGTGTGACTATGAGGTTGCAGCAGGCGGCAACGGCTTCGTCCACCAGCTGGGGCGTGCAGTCGAGACCGAGCATTATCCCGCTGACCTCCGCTTCGGGGGAGCCTACGCTGAGGCCGCTGTTGTCCCAGGATTCCTGTATCTGCAAGGGGGCGAAATCTTCCAGGACGCCCGTAACTTCCTTTACGAGCATAGCTACAGGAGATTCCTAATGTCAACCAACTGGCTCCTGATCTCCTTGAGGGAGGCAAGCGCCTTGGCATTCTTGTCCACGGTAGTGCGGTCGCCCTTGAGCACCTTCTCCACTCCGTCCAGCCTGAGGCCCTGGACGTTGACAAGATGCTGGATCTGACGCAGGGTGTCTATGTCCTCGGCCTTGTACATACGGTTGCCCTTTGCGTTGCGGAAAGGCTTTATGTACTTGGGGAAGGAGTCTGACCAGTAGCGGATGCAGGACGCATTCTCGCCCAGTTCCTTAGCCACTTCGCTGATAGAATAGTATAGTTTCTCCATAGGAATGTGTTTTAGTCCATCGACTGTCCGGTGTTAACGGACATATACATCATATTCAGGTACTCGTCAGGGGAGACAGAAGCGAACAGGAAGTTCACCGGATCCAGATACTCCCCGTCCCTGATTACCTCATAATGGAGGTGTGGGGCGAAGCTGTTGCCTGAAATGCCTACATACCCCACGCAAGCGCCTTTGCGCACCTGCACGCCCTTGCGCACCTGGATGTCTGAAAGGTGGGCGTAGCGCGTCACGTAGCCGCCGGGGTGGGTTATCTCCACCACGTTGCCCTGTCCCTTCCTGGAGGTAATCACGTCTGAGACATAGCCCGATGCGGTCGCGTAGACTGGCTCGCCCTGAACGGCGATTATGTCAAGCCCTGTATGCTCCAGTGGCACCTTGTAGAAAGGATTTACCTTTTCGCCGACCGAGGCTGCCACTTGGGCATAGGACAAAGACTTGAGAGGAGCGCTGAGCGGAGGGAGGGAGTCCGAGCCCTGGACGCAGCGGTCCTGGATGGAACTCAGGAGGTTCTCTATGCGCGCCGCAGTCTCAAGCAGGGCGTCCGACTTGTCCTTGGAATACTGGACTATGTCCCTGTTTGGCAGGGAATCCGAACTAGCCAGGAATCCCAGCTCGCTGCCAGGGTCCATACCCGGCGCGTCCGTGTTGAATATGTCGTGATAAATCTGGTTGTCCTTGTACTGGAGGGCAGACACCGCGTCCCCTATCATCTGTTCGCGCTCCTGCATCTGGGCGTAAACTTTCTCGTACATGTTGTTCTCGCGGGCGAGGCGCTTCTCGGTATCGGTCTTGATGAAGATGGAAAGGATGAAATAGGTCACCAGGGCTATTACGGCCGATATCAGCACCACGTTCAGGACATTCCTGAACAGGTTCACGAACGAACGATGTACCTTCTTGAAAGAGAAGCTGCTTCTGTCGAACTCGTAATTCTTCATCTGGGATTACTTGTTGTTGACCTTGGCGGAGAACTCGGGGCGGAGGATTGCGGGGGACGCCTCCTCTACTTTCTGCACCATTGTGGCGTACTCGTCAGAGGTGATGTCCAGGTCGAAGAAGTTGGCAGGATTTACAGGAGTACCCCTGTAGATAACCTCATAATGCAGGTGCTCTCCGGTCACCTTTCCGGTTTTGCCCACAGCTCCTATGCACTCTCCCCTCTTTATCTTCATTCCTTCAACCACGCTGATGGTGCTCATATGGGCGTACCTTGTCTTATATCCGAAGCCATGGTTGATTACAACTTGATGGCCGTAGCCGAAGAACTGGAAGTCCACGCTTTCGACCACGCCGTCACCCGTGGCGTAGATAGGGTTGCCCTGCTTGGTGGAAAGGTCCACTCCGGAGTGGGTGCGGTAGCCGCCGTATACGGGGTCCCACCTGGTTCCGAATTCGCTGGTAAGATGGTATGTGCCGGGCTTGGGGTCGATTGGAGGTATGGCGGGGATGCAGGACGCCATCTCCCCGGCTCTTTGCGAGAGCTGTGCCACCTCGTCGAAAGACTTGCCCTGGACGAAGGAACGCTTGGCCAGCACGTCCAGGCGCTGGTATGTTTCCTTCAGGAGACTGTTGGAGACCATATCGTCAAACTCGGCATAGCGGTTCACGCCTCCGAAACCGGCGTTGAGGACTTCCTGCGGGATTTCGTTCATACCGAATATGGAACGGTATATGTCGTCGTTGCGGAGGTTGAGGTCTGAGAGCTCTGCCTCGTAGATGTCCAGCTGGCGGTTCATCAGCTCCAGTTTGGAGTTCCATTCGGCATTCTTGCGCTTGAGCATTGCCGTAACGGGAGGATCCAGCTTGAACACGCCCACGTACAGCCAGAAATACAGCATTGTCACCGCCAGGCAGCTGACAATGTACACGCCTATTTTCAACAGACGCTTTCCCGCAGGCACTTTTGCAATTTCGTACATAAGTGTCTCGGGGTTCAGGCTATACTCTTTTCTAAACTTGGACATTCTTACAAATATACTAATTTTTAACAAAAAATATGCTAATTTTGTATTCTATACATACATATGCTATATGACTTCTAAAGAGATACGACAGAAATTCCTGGATTTCTTTGCTTCAAAAGAGCACACCATAGTGCCCTCCGCTCCAATGGTCGTAAAGAACGACCCCACCCTTATGTTCACCAACGCCGGAATGAACCAGTTCAAGGACATCTTCCTTGGAAACGTCAAGAGGCCATACCTCCGCGCGGCAGATTCGCAGAAATGCCTCCGCGTTTCCGGCAAGCACAACGACCTTGAGGAAGTAGGACACGATACCTACCACCACACTATGTTCGAGATGCTGGGCAACTGGAGCTTCGGCGACTACTTCAAGAAAGAGGCCATTGACTGGGCCTGGGAGCTGCTTACGGAAGTTTACGGAATTGACAAGAACATACTTTACGCCACCGTATTCGAGGGATCCGCAGAAGACGGCACCCCTATGGACCAGGAGGCTATGGACGCCTGGAAGAAGCACCTTCCCGAAGACCACATCATCCTGGGCAACAAACACGACAACTTCTGGGAGATGGGCGACGTGGGCCCCTGCGGACCTTCGTCCGAGATCCACATAGACATCCGCACCCCTGAAGAGGCTGCGGGTGTACCCGGAAGGGACCTTGTAAACAAGTCCGACCCCCACGTGATAGAGATCTGGAACCTGGTGTTC